>CACHHD010000003.1 GCA_902579605.1 uncultured Pelagibacteraceae bacterium | reverse complement strand
GCCATGGATCCAGAATACAGAAAAATTTCTGAAAGATTTTATAAAGATCCTAAATTTTTCGAGGACTCATTTGCTCGTGCTTGGTTTAAACTAACGCACAGGACGATGGGAAACAAAGACAACTATATTGGTCCTTGGGCACCTAAAGAAGATCTCCTTTGGCAGGGTAATGTTAAACCTTCTAAAAAGAAATATAGTGTAGAAAAAGTTAAAAAATGATTGCAGCAAGTAAACTAAGTAATAGTGATTTAATAACTACGGCTTGGGATAGTGCTAGAACATATAGAAGAACAGATAAAAGAGGTGGAGCAAACGGAGCAAGAATTAGATTAGAGCCAATGAAAAATTGGGAAGCAAACGAACCTAAAAGACTTTCAAAAGTGCTAAAAGTTTTAGAAAATATTGCAAAAAAAACTGGCGCATCTATTGCTGATACGATTGTTCTTGCAGGAAATGTTGGTTTAGAAAAAGCAATCAAAAAAGGTGGCTCAAAAGTCAAAGTTCCATTTAATCCAGGCAGAGGTGACTCAACTCAAGAACAAACAGAAAATAGAAATTTCAAATGGTTAGAGCCTTTACACGATGGATTTAGAAATTTTGTTAAATCAGATTACTCTGTAATGCCTGAGGAACTTATACTAGAGCGAGCTTCTTTGATGGGTTTAACCGCTCAAGAAATGACTTGTTTAGTTGGCGGTATGAGAGTTTTAGGAACAAATCATGAGTCTGCAGAAAAAAAAGGTATATTAACCGACAAAGTTGGAACCTTAACAAATGACTTCTTTATCAACTTAGTTGATATGAAATATATTTGGAAACCAACAGGTAAGAACTCTTACGATATGATTGATCGTAAAACTAACAGAGTTAAATTTACTGCATCTAGAGCTGATCTAGTTTTTGGCTCAAACTCAATACTTCGATCTTATTCTGAGATATATGCCCAAGATGATAATAAGGAAAAATTTGTAAAAGATTTTGTTAAAGTGTGGACGAAAATAATGAATGCTGATAGGCCAAATCTAAAAAAATTAAATTAATATGACTGAATTTACACATGGTATTCATGGTGCAGCTAGACGGATTTACGAAAATAATAAGGGCTCACTTGCAAGGACGCTCGTTTACACTATAGGTCATTTTATAATAGCCATCACAGTTTTAATGTTAGTTGCTGATGTTAGTTTCATGATTGCACTTACTGATGCAATAGTTGAACCTCTTGCAAATACAGTTTGGTATTTTTTACTTGATAAATTTTGGGCCTCTAAAGTAAGTTCTAAATAAACTTATAATCTTCCCCAAATATTATTTCTACTGATCCAGCCTTTAAAATTTTCAGTTCTAATTTTACACCAATCTTTATTGCATTTTGATATTATAACTAATCTCCCTTTTTCTAAATTGGCTAAAGGTTTTGAGTATAAAGTAGGACGTTTGTAAAGTATCGATTTTTCAGTGGTAATACCTCCCTTTTTTTTTGATAATTGAGAAATATGAATCCAACCAGAATTATTTTCATGGTCTTGTACTTTTCTAAAATTTTCTGACTTATCTTTAATTAAAACCGGTAAATTTTTTTTTTTATAAATTATTTTAATTGGATAATCAAAAGATGGCCCTAACCTTAAATTTACTTTTTCATTTCTTAATGTAAGAAAGTATTCTTCGGAAGCCAAACTGTTAAAAATGAAATAAAAAATCAAAATCAATTTTAACATTTGTTAATACAATTCTTATTTCTACTTAAATTTATAGTTCTAAAACTCATTTTAATTGAATTAAAAACAATCATTTTTTTTTCCATACCTGAATTAAAGTTAAGTATTGAATTTACTACCTCATTTGCTTGTAAGGTTCCCATAATACCAGTTAAAGTTGGTATGACACCTTCTGTTTCACAATTGTTTATTTGCTCGGGAATTTCTGGCATAAAACACCTGTAACAAGGACTTTTTTTTTTAAAATTAAATTTAAAAATATGTCCATCAAACCCGCTTACTGCTGCGGATATTAAAATTTTTTTTTGTTTAAGACTGGAGTCATTCACTAATAGTCTAGTTTCGAAATTGTCTGTACCATCACAGACAATATCAAAATTTTTAATTAGTTTTTTAATATTATTCTTATTAGCTCTTATGTTGTATGACTTAACTTTAAGATTTTTATTAATTAATTTTATTTTTTTTCTTACAACATTAACTTTATATTTTCCAATATCATCTAAGTTGTAAATGATTTGTCTATTCAAATTAGATAATTCAACTTTATCATTGTCTACTATACCAATGGTACCAACCCCTAGATTTGCAAGATAAACTGATAAAGGACATCCTAAACCGCCCATACCTAGTATAAGAACTTTTGAGGATTTTATTTTTTTTTGCCCAACAACCCCAATTTTTTTTAAAATTATTTGTTTTGAATATTTTTGATACTCTTTACTAGAAATTTTCATTTTTTTTTAATTAAGACTTTTGTCGTTAATTAATAGATTTTTGACTATTTCTTCAGATATAATTGAGGCGATAAAACTTTTTTTGTTTTTTTTTATTTGAGAAATTTTACCATTAGAGCGTATAATTGTTACAGCATTATAATCTTTATTAAAACCTATATCTTTTTTAGATACATCATTTGCTATTATCCAGTCGGCATTTTTATTTTTTAATTTAGTTCTTGAATTTTGTAACAGTTTTTCTGTTTCAGCTGAAAATCCTATAACTAATTTTGGACGGTGTTGATTATTTTTACCTATATAATTTAAAATATCTATAGTATTATTCAACTCAATATTCTCTTTTTCTTTATTTTTTTTAATTTTATTTTTATGAAGAATTGATGGTTTAAAATCTGAGACCGCAGCAGTACAAACTGCTACATCTACGGGTAAATTTTTTTTAACTGCGTTAAACATTTCATCTGATGTTTTTACCTTTATAATTTTTAAACCCTTTTCTACTTGAAGGTTTGAGGGTCCCACAATTAAAGTAGTTTTAATACCCATTTTTTTTAAAGCCAAAGCTATTTCGTACCCTTGTTTTCCACTTGACTCATTAGAGATGTAACGCACTGGATCCAAGTATTCTCTTGTTGGGCCTGTAGTAACTAAAGCTTTGAATCTTTTGTTTTTGACTATGTTTCTTTTAAAAAAGTAATCTTTGACTTCTTTCAATATTTTTTTAGGACTTAACATTTTTCCTTTTCCAAATTCACCACATGCCATCTGTCCTTCAGTCGGTCCAATAAATTTATAGCCGTAAGTTATCAATTTTTTACAATTTTCTTGAGTAGCTTTATGATTCCACATTCTTACATTCATTGCTGGTACCAAAATGATATCTTTATTCGAAGCTAAAATAATTGTTGATGCTAAATCTTCTGCTTTTCCCTGACTGAGCTTACTTATTATATTTGCTGTAGCTGGAACCACTAAAATTAAATCCGACCATCTTGAAAGAGCTATGTGATCTATTTCAGACTCATTTTCAACATCAAATAAGTTTTCATATACTTTTCCTCCAGATAATGAAACCAAGGATAATGGCGTAACGAATTGCTTACCACTTTTAGTAAGGACTATCTTAATATCAAAATTATCTTTTTTTAAAAGCCTTATGAGATCCAAAGATTTATATGCAGATATTCCACCACCAATTACAACTAGAATTTTTTTGTTTTTAGTTTTCATCTAAGTAATTAAAATACTAAAAATGATATAATAACAACACCTAATATTGAAATTAAAACATTATTTCTAAAACTTTTTAATCTTAATTTTTCTATTTCAAGAGAACTATTACTGCTATTCGTTAAATTTAACTTACCTTCAGCGATAAGTTGTAAAGCGTGGTTAGCCTTATCCATAAAATCTGGGAGATCTGGTATTCTTTTTAAAATCTCTCCTGATGTATCAATTGCACTTGTAATTGTTGCTTTTGGCCCCTTTAAACTTTCCAACCAGTTTTCTAGGACAGGTTTTGAGACATTCCATATATTAGTTTCTGGGTATAATTTTCTTGCAACACCTTCTACGACCACCATTGTTTTTTGGAGTAATAAAAGCTGTGTTTGTGTAGCCATATTAAATTTTTCTGTTATTTCAAATAATTGTGAAAGCAAATTCCCACCTGATATATCTTTAATATTTTGTCCAAATATTGGTTCTCCTACAGATCTTAATGCTTGAGCAAATTCCTCTTTGGATGCAGTTTCGGGAACTAATCCTGCTTGAAAATGGACTTCAGCTACTTTTACGTAATCTCTTTTTATAAATCCATATAGTATTTCAGCTAAATATTTTTTATTATATTTATCTAACCTTCCCATTATTCCAAAATCTACAGGAATGATATTTCCATTACTATCAACAAATAAATTTCCCTCGTGCATGTCTGCGTGAAAAAATCCATCTCTGACAGCTTGTCTTAAAAAATGTTGAATTAAATTTTCAGCAATGTTTTTCAAATTCACATTCTTTTCTTTTAGTGCGCTGTGATCTCTTATTGATACTCCATTAACTTTATCAAGTGTTAATACTTTTTTTGAAGTAAATTCCCAATAAATTTGTGGAACTTTGAATCCATTATCATGTCTTGTGTTTTCAAATAATTCATTTGCGGCGGCTGCTTCAAATCTTAAATCCATTTCAATATTTGTTATTTCTCTTAAAAGGTGAACTACCTCTACAAGTTTTAACCTTCTTGATTTTTTTACAATACTTTCAACTATATAGGCAAATAACATTAATGCATCTAACTCTTGATTAAAAATTTTTTCAATTTCAGGCCTTAAAATTTTTATAGCCACCTCTTTTTCTACTCCGTTAACTCTTATTTTTGCTAGATGAACTTGAGCTATAGATGCAGCGGCAATAGGTTCTGATAAACTTTTTATATTTTCAAATTGTTTATTACCTATTTCTTTTTTCAAAATTTCCTTAGCCTTCTCAAAACTAAAAGGCGGTAATTTATCTTGTAATTTTTCTAAATCTAGAGCTAATTCTTTACCTATTATGTCCGGTCGAGTAGCTAGAAACTGACCAAGTTTAATAAATGTGGTACCCATGCCTTCTAAGGCATCACATAATTTTTCACCTGAAGATTTAGAGTGATTAAAAGAAGTTTTTTTAGATCCGATTGATATTAAGTCAAAAAAGACTTTTAAAACAAAGGGTATTTTATATAAATGATCTATTGTATCTAATGCTCCTGACGAAGTTAGTTTTCTTGCAATTTTAATCAACTGTGTAATTCTTTTAATCATAATTAGATTTTCCAACCTGTATGTATTGCTGCTACCCCATTTGTTAAATTTCTGTACTCTACATGAGAAAAGCCGTTTTTTTCAATTTTTTTCAACAAATCTCTCTGATCATAAAATTTATCTATACTCTCAATTAAATATTTATATGGCATTCGATTTCCAACTATAATTTTACCGATACTAGGAATTATCTTAGAATATTGTTTATATATTTTGTTTAAAATTTCGTTTTCCACTTTTGAAAATTCAAGGCAAAAAAATCTTCCTCCTGGTTTTAAAACTCTGTGTGCTTCTTTTAAAGATTTATTAATATTCGAAACATTTCTTATTCCAAAACTGATTACATAAAAATCAAAAGTATTTTTTTTGAATGGCAAACTTTCAGCATTTGACAAAACCCATGTTAAATTATTTAAATGACTTAACTTATTTTTTCCAATTGAAAGCATTTTTGAATTAGGTTCTACACATGTAATTTTACTTTCATTATTTGTTTCAGCAGAACATAATTTAGCTATATCACCAGTCCCTGATGCGACATCTATTATTTTGTCATACCTTTTTGGGGCAATCCAAGAAATTAAATTTTTTTTCCAAATTCTATGACTTCCAAGTGACATAATATCGTTCATTAAGTCATAATTTTCATAAACATGATTGAAAACTTTGTTTACTAGTTTAGATTTATCATCATAAAGAAAACTCATAATTAATTATATGCCAGAATTACCAGAAGTTGAAGTTGTTAAAAAGTCTCTTCAAAAATATATACTTAATTTAACTATAGAAAATATAGAAATACGCAACAAATTCTTAAGATATAATATTAATTATAAAATATTTAAAAAAATGATTAAATCAAAAATTTTGTCTATTAACAGAAGATCAAAATACCTTTTGATTAATTTAGATAATGATTACACGATTTTAATTCATTTAGGAATGACAGGTAAAATAATAATTATTAGCTCTCAAAACACGAAAAACAAATCAAGTTTTTATTATGATTTAAAAGATTTTAATCATGACCATGATCATTTAATTATAAAATTTAATAAAAACATAAAAATAATTTACAATGACATAAGAAAGTTTGGCTTTATAAAGATAATAAAAACCCCAAAAATACTTTTAAGTCCACATTTAAAAAATCTTGGTCCCGAACCATTTTCAAAAGAATTTAATTTAGACTATTTTAAATCAAAAATAAAAAAAAGAAAAATTATTCTTAAAGATTTACTTATGAATCAAAAATTTCTTTCTGGGCTTGGTAATATTTACGTAAATGAGGCAGTTTTTATGAGTAAATTGAATCCCAGGATAAAGGTTAAAAAACTATTAAATAAAAATATTCTATCACTAATAAAAAACATTAGAAAAGTATTAAGAAAAGCAATCAAACAAGGAGGCTCTTCAGTTAAAAATTTTAATAATACCAAAGGTCAAAAAGGAAAATTTCAGGAATTTTTATGTGTTTATGGAAGAGAGGGCAAATTTTGTATTCGCTCAAAATGCCCTGGAAAAATTAAAGTAATTAGAATATCTAATAGGTCCACTTTTTATTGTAATATTTGTCAAAAATAATAAGTTGACCCCGATATATTGGGGATATATACAAACAATCATCATGCCAAATACAAAATCTGCAATAAGAAGAGTAAGAAGAGTAAAAAAACAAACCTCGATTAACAAAATAAGAAAAAGCAAATACAAATCTGCTGTGAAACATATGGAAAACCTGATTCAAAAGGGGGATAAAAAAAAAATTAAAGAATATTTTTCAAAATTTCAATCGATTCTAATGCAGGTTGCTAAAACAGATATTGTAAATAAAAAAACTGCCTCTCGAAAAATTTCTAAAGTTTCAAAAAAAATTTCCTAAATTAACAATTAAAAGTTGTTAATTTTTAGCTCATGTAGTTTTCAAAAACAAAATGTAGAATTTATTTCTGTTAGGGGTTGTAAAAATAATTTTTCTATCGTTACGCTAAGTCTACAACCAACATTGACTTTTTTTTCCAAAATTAAAAATATTTCTTGAAAGTTTTTCAATAATAAGGTTTTTTAAGTTTCAATAAAATTAAACACATGAAAAATAAGTCAGTCAATTCACAGAATATTTTTGTTTCAGAAGAAGAAAAAACGATCAATTGGCCCGATTTACAAGCTGAATTTAAAAAAAATTTTGGTGAAGAAATATACTCTAGCTGGTTAAAAAATATAACGCTAATTAAAGAATACAATGATTATTTAGTTTTAGGGGTTCCAACAAGGTTTTTTAGAGACTGGATAGTATCAAGATATTTAGATAAAATTTTAGAACTTATAAGAAATTTTAAATTAAGTCTTAATAGAATTGAATTTAAGATTATAGAAGAGCAAAAAAATAACAAAAGTGAAGAATTTAAAATTGATGAATTTAATAAAATAAGTGAAATAAAGGACTCAATATTAAATTACAATAGGCTTAACCCAAATTTAAATTTTAATAATTTCATAAAAGGATCGAGTAATGAGGTGGCATTATCTTACTCCAAAAAGGTATGTGAACATACCTCTAGATATAATCCTTTATATATATACGGGGGTGTAGGATTGGGAAAAACTCACTTGCTAAATGCGATTGGTTTAGAACTACAAAGTACTAATGAAGTAATGTTTATTTCTGCTGAAAGATTTATGTATCATTTTATAAAATCAATTAAAAAAAATGACATGGTAAATTTTAAAGATTTCTTCAGAAAGTCATCAGTATTTATCATAGATGATATACAATTTATAAGGGGTAAAGAGAGTCTCCAAGAAGAATTTTTTCATACTTTTAACACTTTATTAGAGAAAGGGTCTCAAATAGTAATATCAGCTGATAGACCACCTATGAAACTTGATAGAGTGCAAGAAAGAATTAAATCTAGGCTTTCTGGAGGATTGATAATTGATATAGATATTCCAGATTTAGAGCTAAAAAAAAATATAATTAATAATAGAATTGATCATATTCAAAGTCGGTTTAAAGAACACATCAACATTTCAGAAGATGTGATAAATTTTATTGCAACAGAGGCAAAAACAAATATTAGAGAATTAATAGGAGTTTTAAACAGAGTAATAGCTTTTGGCAGAGTACATAAAAGAGTGCTTAATATCGCCGACTGTAAAAGCATTTTAAAAGATGTGTTTAGTCAAGCAAAAATAGTTACTGTCGATAAAATACAAAACGCTGTCTCAAATTATTTTAATATTTCACTAAACGATATGCTTTCTCAAAGAAGATCAAGACCATTGGCCAGGCCAAGACAGATAGCAATGTTCCTTGCAAAAAAATTAACAAGTAGGTCTCTGCCAGAAATTGGTAGAAGATTTGCTAATAGAGATCATACAACTGTAATACATGCCGTAAAGACAATATCAAGAATTTCGGAAAAAGATGAAGAAATGAGAAAAAATATAAATCAACTTAGAAGCCTTTTATTAGAAAATTAGTACTAATGCAGTTTAATATTAATAGAGATTTGTTGTTAAAATCATTAAATTTTGTACAAGGTGTTGTTGAAAAAAAAAATACACTCCCAATACTTTCAAATGTTTTAATAAATATAAAAAATAATAAATTAGAAATAGTAGCAACCGATCTAGACATAATTTTTTATGATGAAATATCAGAACTTAAAGTAATTGAAGAAGGTAATACAACAACCTCTGCAAATGTTTTGTTCGATATTTTAAGAAAGATACCATCGAATACAGAATTAAACTTTACTTTAAAGACTGAAAATAAACTAAGTTTAAAGACAAAAAATTCTGATTTTAATTTGTTATGTTTGCCCTCAAGTAATTTTCCTACTTTCGATGATAAATTTGAAGCTGAAAAAATAGAGATAGAAAAAAATAAATTTTTATCTTTGTTGAATAAAACAAAAATATCAATTTCGAACGATGATACGAGACATTATTTAAATGGAGTTTACCTTCATGCTACGGAGACAAATAAAAACACTTTTTTAACTGGTGTAGCAACAGACAGTCATAGACTTTCATCAAGTAGTATTCAAGTAAATAATTTTCAAAACTTTTCATCTATTATAGTACCGAAAAAAACTGTTTTTCAACTATGCTCTTTGTTAGATAATGTTGACGATAAACTTACTATGCAAGCTAGTGAAAATAAAATAAAATTTTCTTTGGGTAAGATTTGTTTAATTTCAAAGGTTATAGATGGAAAATTTCCTGATTATCAAAAAGTAGTACCAAAAGAAAATAATAAAACATTAACAGTTTCATCATCAGACTTTATTAGTTCTGTAGAAAGAGTCGCGTCTGTTTCTTTAGATAGAAAAGAAGGAGTTAAATTAGAATTAACGCGTGACAAACTAAAATTATCGGTAAATAGCACTAACTCTGGGGATGGAAATGAGGTTATCCCAGCAAAATATAACGGGGAAGATCTTATTATAGGTTTCAATTCTAAATATTTAATTGATATTGCCTTAGAGATAGAGGATAAAAATCTTAACCTAAGCTTAAAAGACTCGACGTCACCTGTTTTAATGTTAGACAACTCAGATAAAAACAGTTTTTATGTAATTATGCCTATGAAAATTTAAAAGGTATATTTTTAATCTTTTTTTTAAAAAAATCATCTAAAAGTGTTGATATATAATAATAATAGAAGGTCACTATTTGGGTAAATTGTTAATTGAAAGAAAAAAATGTTATAAAATTAACAATTAAACAAACTTAAATGTCTAAACAATCTCATAAAACTAATAAAGAATATAGCGCCGCCTCCATTAAAGTTCTAAAGGGCCTTGAAGCAGTAAGGAAGAGACCTGGTATGTATATTGGTGATACAGATGATGGAACAGGTCTTCATCATATGGTATTTGAAGTAATAGATAATTCAATTGACGAAGCACTCGGAGGCTATTGTAAAAATATTTCAGTTTTTATTAATTCAGATAATACCGTTACCGTTGAGGATGATGGTAGAGGAATACCCATTGATAATCATAAAACTGAAAAAATGTCAGCAGCTGAGGTAATTATGACTCAACTTCATGCTGGAGGTAAATTTGATCATGACTCTTATAAAGTATCAGGCGGCCTTCATGGAGTTGGTGTGTCCGTTGTTAACGCTTTATCTGAAAAACTTCAGTTAAGCATCTTCAGAGATGGGTCAGAATATTTTATTGAGTTCAAAGATGGGAAATCTTTAAGACCTCTTAAAAAAATTGGAAAAACGAAAAAAAGAGGGACTAGTATCACTTTTTTGCCCTCCAAAGAAATCTTCTCAACTACAAAATTTAGTTCTACAATTCTACAAAAGAGAATGAGAGAGTTAGCTTTTTTAAACAAAGGAATAAACCTTACTTTAATAGACAAAACAACTTCAAAGACTAAAAAATTTGACAACAAATATGATGGAGGAATATTAGAATTTGTTCAATTCATAAATAAAAAAAAACCTATTCTCTGTAATAAAAATGATAAACCGGTGTTTAAAAAACCTATATTTATTTCTTCAAACAAAAATGATGTAAGTGTTGAGTGTTCGTTAGAATGGAATGCGGGTTATTCGGAAGATGTTCAGGCCTTCACGAATAATATAAATCAAAAAGATGGTGGAACCCATTTATTAGGTTTTAGAAGTGCTTTAACTAGGGTGATAAATAAATACTCAAATGAACATAACAAAAAAAATAAACTATCTCTTTCAGGGGAGGATATAAAAGAGGGTTTGACAGTTGTTCTTTCGATTAAGATGCCTGATCCTAAATTCTCCTCACAAACTAAAGATAAACTTGTTTCATCAGAAATTAGATTAATAGTCGAAAGTATAATTAATGATAAAATTTCTGTGTGGTTTGATCAAAACCCAACTGTAATTAAAAATGTGCTAGAGAAAATTACACAGGCGGCTGTTGCAAGGGATGTGGCTAGAAAAGCTCGAGATAATATAAGAAGAAAAGGAAGTTTTGAAATAACAGGTTTACCAGGCAAACTTGCCGATTGTCAAATCTCTAAAAGTGAGGGCACTGAACTTTATATTGTAGAGGGTGATTCTGCAGGGGGTTCAGCCAAACAAGGAAGAAATAGAGAGTTTCAAGCTGTTCTACCCTTAAGAGGAAAAATACTTAATACATATATTAATACAAATGGCAAAACTAACGGAAGCAACGATCATGAGACTAAAGCTCTAGCAAAAATGATGTCTTCAAGTGAGATAGTGACATTAATAAATGCTTTAGGAACCGGTTCCAAGGATTTCAATATCTCTAACTTAAGATATGAGAAAATTGTAATTATGACTGACGCTGACGTTGATGGTTCGCATATTAGAACATTATTATTAACATTTTTTAATAACTATCCTTTTAATCAATTAATAGAAAGCGGAAACTTATTTTTAGCACAACCACCTTTATTTAAAATTACTAAAGGAAACAAAAGTTTTTATATGAAAGATGAAAAAGACCTAGAAAATTTCATTATAAAAAGCTTAAATATTAAAGGAAAAATTAATTCAAAAGAACTAAAAAAAATGGTTGATATTGAGAGAAAAAAAATTTCAATTCAAAGATTCAAAGGCTTAGGTGAAATGAACCCAGAAGAACTTTGGGAAACAACACTAAACCCAGATAATAGAAATTTATTAAAAGTTCAGTACTCTAATGGAACAAAAGAAAAGTCAAAAGAAGACCAAAAAATAATTGGAATTTTGATGGGTGATGAAGTAGCTCCAAGAAGAGAATTTATTACAAGTAATGCATTAGATGTATCTAATTTAGATATTTAAATAAAATGGATTTTGCTACTATTTTCAGGTTAGAAGAAAACCTAAATTTAGATAAAAAAACATTAGTCATTTTAAGATGGATTGCAATTTTTGGGCAACTTTTTTCTGTGAATTTGGTATTTTTCTACCTTGGTTTAAATTTTCCGATATTGCTATGTCATATAATAATAATTGTAGGCCTTATTTCAAATTTGTATTTACAATTTGGACTCAAAGCAACTTTGTTAAAAGACTTATATTCTACCTCTTTTTTAATGTATGACATTATTCAATTAAGTGTTCTTTTATTTCTAACGGGAGGTATATTTAACCCTTTTGCAATCTTATTAATTGTCCCGACGATCGTATCTTCAACATTTTTAAGTATGGGAAGTACTATTATACTTGGTTTCTCCACAATCATTCTATTATTTGTGCTTACATTTTTTAATATGCCATTACCAGGAATGGAAGAATATATTCTTTCTTTTCCAAACTACTACGTAACTGGAATTTTGATTTCTTTAATAATTGGTCTGGTATTTTTAAGTTATTTTGGTATTAGATTTGCGGGTGAAACAAAAAAAAGATCTGATGCTTTGAATAAACTTCAACAAATTTTAGCTAAAGAATATGAATTAGAGTCACTAGGAGGACAAGCAGCTGCAGCAGCTCATTCGCTCGGTACACCGTTAGCCACAATATCGGTTGTTGCTAAGGAAATGAGAAAAGAAGTTGGAGATAATTCAAAACTTACTAAAGATTTAGACTTATTAATAGGCCAGACTAAAAGATGTAGTGAAATTTTAAAAAATATTTCGCAAAAAAAAATTATTAATGATGAATTTCTAAGTTCTATGAGTTTTGAAGATTTGTTAGAAGAAATAATAAAATCTTTTAAAGAGTCTTCTGAAAAAAAAATTCAACTAAATACTGATAAAGATACAAATAAAATAGATATAAAGAGAAACCCCGAGCTAGTTTACGGCTTAAGGAATTTTATCGGAAATGCAGTAAAATTTGCAAATCAGAATATCCTGATATCAATAATAAGCAACAACATTAATTTGTATATTTTAATTGAGGATGACGGCCTAGGTTTTCCCGAAGATATTATTGAAGCTCTAGGAGAACCGTACATTAAATCTAAATCTAAAGTATCAAAAAGTAATGCAGGACTAGGATTGGGAACTTTTTTAGGTAAAACTTTATTAGAGAGACAATCAGCAGTTATTTCTTTTGAAAATCGTAGCTCATTAGATGGAGCTAAGGTAAAAATCAAGTGGAGAATAAACGATTTAGCTATCTAGGCTCTTGTTGAGTCATACAATGTATCGCTCCAAATCCCCAAATAAGAGTTGAACAATCAATTGGTATAATTTTTCTATTTTTAAAGTGTTTTTTAAAAATTTTTAGAGCAAATTTATCATTTTCATCACTATATGTAGGCACCAAAACAACTTTATTTGCAATGTAAAAATTTAGATAAGAAGCTGGAACTCTGGTACCCTCTATGTATTTGGCTTTGGGCATGGGCATCTTAATAACTTTAAGTTTTTTGGAAATATTTAATTTTTTAATAATCTTAAAATTATTTCTAAGTGTTTTATAATTTAAATCTTTTTTATTACTTTCATATGCTAAAAATATTTTATTTTCTGAAACAAATCTAGCTAGATCATCTATATGACCGTGAGTATCATCACCCACAATACCTTTTTTAAGCCATATAATTTTTTTTGCTCCTAAATAATTTGAAAATATCTTTTCATAATCATTTTTTTTTAATCCAGGATTTCGTTGCTGAACCTTACTTAGAAGACATTCTTCAGTTGTAATAAGAGCCCCTTTACCGTTTACGTCTATTGCGCCACCTTCTAGAACAACTTTCTTTTTATATAATCTAGGTGAGATTACTCTTAAATTTAATATTTTTTTAATTTTATAGATGATATTGTTGTCTTTCTTAAAATTATTATATTTTGCCCACGAATTAAATTTCCAATTAATTAAAATTTTTTCATTTTGACTGTTTTTAACGAATATGGGGAACGAATCTCTTAACCATACTCTATCAGTTTTACACAACTTGAATTTAATATTAGAAAAATTTACCTTAAAATTTCTTAAAATTAAAATAGCTCTTTTTTTTGAAATGTTATTTTCAACTAAAATATTGACAATTTGGTCCTTAGAAATATGAAAAATTATTTTAGCAAATATTTCTGGAATTAAATCAAATTTATTAGGCCAGTCTTTATCATTATGAGGCCAAGCTATCCAAGTCGACTTTTGTTTTTCCCACTCAGCCGGCATTCTTAAATTTTCTGGATTAGAAAATTTAGTCATCTTTTGGATTTTTCAAAATATTTTTATATGAGTCTATTCGTCTATCTCTAAAAAAGGGCCAATGTCTTCTAACAGAATCAATTTTCTTTAAATCGATATCACAAATTAAGATTTGCTCACCTAAATTTCCTTTTTTTAAAATGTTTCCATTCGGATCAAATATTACACTGTTTCCCCAAAATTCTAATTTCTTATTACCTTGTTTTTCAGTGCCTACTCTATTTGTTGCTGCCACATAAACACCATTAGCTATAGCATGTGATCTTTGCACAGTTAACCAAGATTCTAGTTGCGATTTGCCAAATTTTTTTTTCTCATTCGGATGCCAACCTATTGCAGTTGGATAAAATAAAATTTCTGCGCCTTTTAAAGCTGTTAGTCTAGCTGCTTCAGGAAACCACTGGTCCCAACAAATCAGCGTACCTAAATTTCCTTTTTTTGTTTTAAAGCATTTAAAACCAAGATCTCCAGGAGTAAAATAAAATTTCTCATAATATTGAGGATCATCCGGTATATGCATTTTTCTATATTTTCCCAGAATTTTTCCATTTTCGTTAATTACTACACTTGTATTATGATAAAGACCTGATGTTTTTTTCTCAAAAATTGAAATAAGCAAAATTAAATTTAATTTTTTAGCTAATAGAGAAAAAATTTCTGTTGTGGGTCCAGGGATATTTTCTGCCAAGTTAAAATTTGAGTGTTTCTCTATTTGACAGAAATAGTTTGTTAAAAATAACTCTGGTAAACAAACTATATTTGCACCTTTTTTTTTTGCTATTTTAATTTTTGAGACTGCTTTAGCCAAATTCTTTTCTTTGTTAGATGACATTTTCATCTGTATGAGAGCTAACCTTGTTTTATTCATACTATTAAAATATTTTTTGAAAATTTCTTCTTTGTCTTTTTTTCCAATTTTGTCTATGAAAAGCATCGCTTGCAATTAGCGGTAATACACTCGTCGCTTCTGCAAAAACCATTTGTTCTTTAGATATATCAACTTTACCCCAAGAACTTGCTTCCTTAAGTGTTGAGCTGCTACAAGCACCATCCCTAGTATCAGCCACTGTTATCTGAACTGCATATTTATGCATGTCAACTTTTTTACCTAATAGTTCAGCGCAAACAACTGTGTCTTGTATAAAATTTTTTGGAACTCCACCACCAACCATCAGCAAACCAGATTGTTTTGATTTAAGTTTGATTTCAGTTAATTCTCTAAATTCTCTTATGGAGTCAATTGTTAGATGTTTTTTTGGATTTTGTTCCTGGTGCATTACCAGTCCAAAACCTGCAGAACTATCTGTAAATGCGGGGCAAAAAATTGGGACATTATTATCGTAGGCAGTTTCGATTAAAGAGTCTTTCTTTTTAGAATTTTTTTTTAAATATTTTCCCATTTCATGAATGAATTCTCTTGAAGTATAGGATTTAGGCTGCAAGGAGTTTGCAATATCACATATTTTTTGATCACAAGCCTGTAACTCTTCTTCATCAATGTAAGTGTCATATATTCTATCAACATAGTTTTCCCTTAATTTTGTATCATTTTCAAACTGTGAACCTTGATAATGTTTGAAACCAAGGGCCTCGAAAAAGTCCATATCCACAATGGAGGCTCCTGTAGCGACAATAGCATCCACCATGTTGTATTTAACTAAATCTGAATATAATTTCATACAACCTCCAGCTGATGTAGAGCCTGCTATAGTTAAAAAGATCGAACACGATTTGTCTTCAATCATTTCATTAAATATTTTTGAAGCGTTAGCAGTATCTCTTGAGGTAAATGACATTTTGCTCATAGACTCAATTATATCTCTGGCATCAAATTTTGTAATGTCTACGTGTTCAATAGGTTTATTAAGAAATGATTTTTTGTTGTGCCCTAGTGTAGGACTATTTTTTTTATTCATTAAGCTACTAAGTAATTAAATTTACCAGTATCGTTATATAATGACATTATAGGTTTGTCATTTAATTCAACAATAGTATCTGAATAAAAACCATTAAACTTAGTCCTAAAAGTTAGTCCATAAGCTCCCAATTGTCCAAGCTCAATATAGTCACCCTCTTTAATATTATTAGGCAATAAAAAAGGTCCTTTCATATAATCTAAACTATCGCATGTAGGCCCATAGAATTGAAAGGCAGTTATCTTTTTCGATCGAATTCTTCCGTTGGTAATCATTCTTGTAGGTAATATAAAATTAGGTACACCTGCATCAAATAATGAACCATAGGTCCCATCATTAATATAAAGTTTATTTTTCTTTCTAAGATTAACTCGAACAATAGTTGACCCACTTTCAGCCACTAAAGCTCTACCGGGCTCACAAATTACTTCCGGCATTTTTTCTAATTTTAAATTATTCAAACCAAGTTTAATTTCATTAAAATAATTTTCTAAAGGTTCCGGCTTTAAATCTGGATAGATAGAAGGGAATCCTCCACCAACATTTATGGTATCAGGAACGATTTTTGTCTTTTTAATTATATAAGAAATTTCTTTTAACCCCTTAGAAAAAGAAATTTTATGCATGCATTGAGAGCCAACATGAAAACTAATACCTAATTTTTTGGCATGTTGTTTGCAAAGTCTTACTAAACCTAGCGCTTCACTTGTCAAAGCTCCAAATTTTCTTGAAAGATCTAATTCTGCGTGCTCATTAGATACGGCAACTCTTACAAATAAATTTAAATCTTTTGCGTTTTTAGTTGAGTCTAAGATTTTCATTAGTTCCTCTTTTGTATCCAAAGAAAAATCTTTAACATTAAAATCAAAATATGCTGATGTGATATCTTCCCTACTTTTAATGGGATGCATAAAATATAATTTAGATTTAGGGCTAAGTTTTCTTATAAGTTTTACTTCATTAATCGACGCAACATCAAATCTATTCACACCATTTTTAATAATATGTTTAAGTACATATTCATTTGGATTAGTTTTGACAGCATATAAAATTTTTCCCGGAAAGTTATCTTTAAATACTTTTATTGAATTTTTTATGGTATCTGGGCGTATACAGTATATAGGATTTACTGGTTTAAGTGTGTTAACTAGATCGTTAACGTTACTAAATTTTTCCATTTCATGTGTCTCCCTTTAATTAACACAAAAGAGCTTTCAAAAAATTTATAAAAAACTCTTATTTGTTCGCGTTTAGGGTTTTTTTCACCTTATGTAAAGAAAAAAATGCATAGCAGAGATGAATGAATTTCACCCTGTGTGGGTTGAAAATACTATTTGAGAGCCCATATATGAAGTATGAGAAAGACAAATTTACAGACACCACAGCTAAATTTAAGTGATTTTGAAGATAAATCCTTACTAATCGTCGATGATGACGATCCTTTAAGAGGTAGATTATCCAGGGCTATGGAAAAAAAAGGTTTTGTGGTGAAAGAGGCTAAATCAGTGGCTGAGGGGCTAGAAATAGTAAAAAAATCACCTCCAAATTTTGCAGTAGTAGATCTCAGACTTGAGGATGGAAATGGCTTGGACGTCATAAAAGAACTCTCTAAGAACAAATCAGATAGTCGAATAGTGATGCTAACAGGATACGGTAATTTGCCTACAGCTGTGGCTGCTGTAAAAGCCGGAGCAATAGACTATATAGCCAAACCTGTAGATGCAGACGATGTAGAAGCAGCTTTACTAGCAGCTCCAGAGTCTAAAGCAAAGCCACCAGAAAACCCAATGTCAGCAGATAGAGTAAAATGGGAACATATTCACAGAGTATTTGAGTTATGTAATAGAAACGTTTCTGAAACTGCTAGACGTCTGAAAATGCACCGAAGAACTTTACAAAGAATTTTATCTAAAAGATCACCAAGATAAATTTACATCCATCTTTTCAAAACAGATAATTTATCATTAAACAAGGTAACGATAATTGTAAGTAGTGCCATTTTAAAAAGTTCTGCTAATAAAAATGGGGTAACACCTAAGTCAATTATAGGTTTGTCCCAACCAATTAATGTACCAAGCCATAATACACCTAAAAAGTAAATAATACTTACGCTTAAAACTAATTTAAAAAAATTAAAAATAATATTTTTATTAAATTTCAAAACACCACAAAACATAGCGGCAATCACAAATCCTAATAAGTATCCCATTGTTGGTCCAACAAAGTAAGCTATACCTGATCCTTTTTCAGGAGTTCCAGAAAATACAGGCAATCCAACTATACCTTCTAACAAATAAAAAGTAATAATAGTTCCTCCTAACTTCCAACCAAAACACGCACCGATCAAAAGCACTACAAATGTTTGCATGGTCATGGGGACAGGATAAAATGGTATTTTAAGCTTCGCTGAAATTGCTAATAAAACTGAACTTAATACAATTACCAGAAAGTATTTTAAAATATTAACCTGTTTTAAATTTTTTACTGTTTCCATTGCTAAACTTACCTTTATTTTTAAAAATTATCTAGTTTTTTGTTAATTGAATAAAAACATCCTCGAGATCCCCTTCATCTATTGAAATATCAAGTATTTTCAAGTTTTTTTCTTTTAGATAATTAATTAACAATTCGAAGTTGACTGACTCTTTCTCATAATTTACCGATATTTTATTATTTGACTCAATTAAAAATTTTACGTTTGGTAGTTCAAGAATAAGATTTGTGTTAAATTCTTTAAGTTTAAATATAATTTTTTTTGTTTTTATTCTTTCTAAAAGTTTTTTTGTCGTATCCAAAGCTACTAGGTTACCATTGTTAATAATCGCTATTCGATCACACATTTCTTGGGCTTCGAATAAATAGTGAGTAGTCAAAATTATTGTTACGCCTATTTTATTAAGTTTTTTTACATTTTCCCATAGATTTTTTCTTAATTCAACATCCACCCCCGCAGTAGGCTCATCTAAAATAAGAATTGGTGGCTGATGCACCATAGCTTTAGCAATCAACAATCTTCTTTTCATACCTCCTGATAAATTTCTTGAATAACTTTCAGCCTGCTCATGTAAAGAGACAAGTTTTAAAATTGTATCTGTTATTCTTTGATTATTCTTGATTCCATAAAGACCTGCCTGTAAGTCCAATAATTTTTTTGGACTAAAAAATGCATCTAAATTTACTTCTTGAGGCACTATTCCAATTGATGCTCTAACTTGTCTAGGGTTCTTTTCAAGATCAAACCCCCAGACAATCACTTTGCCGCTTGTTTTAATAACAGTACCGCCTAATATACTCAAAAAAGTTGTCTTGCCCGCACCATTGGGCCCCAATAAACCAAAAATTTCACCCTGTTTCACCTCAAGAGTAATATTATTCAACGCATTTATCTTAATGTTCTTTTTTTTGTCTCTTAAATATACTTTTGATAGGTTTTCAACAGATAATGCAGTTTTCATCATAAAATTTTAATATAACATTAAATTTAGGTAATATAAATTATGAGCAAAATTAAAAAGTCAGACCATTTTTATTTAATTGATGGCTCAGGTTATATATTTAGAGCTTATTACGCTTTACCACCTCTTTCAAGAAAAAGCGACGGTTTGCCAACTGGAGCAGTAAGTGGATTTTGTTCTATGCTTTTTAAACTTTTAGAGAACTCTAGAGCTGATGACAGTAAGGAGAAACCCTCTCACTTTGCAGTAATTTTTGACTCAGCAAGAAAAAACTTTAGAAATGAAATTTATAAAGATTATAAAGCAAATAGAAGTGAAGCTCCTGAGGACTTAGCGCCCCAATTTGAATATATAAGAAAATCTGTAAAAGCTTTTAACTTACCGTCTATAGAACTTTTAAATTACGAAGCTGATGATTTGATAGCAACATATGCAAAACAGATTACCAAATTAGGAGCAAAAGTAACTATCATTTCATCTGACAAAGATTTAATGCAACTTGTTTCAAAAGATATAAGATTGTACGACCCAATGAAAAGTAAAGTAATTGGGGAAAAAGAAGTTGTAGAAAAGTTCGGTGTAAAACCAAATCAAGTTGTTGATGTTCAATCTTTAGCAGGAGACTCCTCAGATAATATACCTGGTGTTCCTGGAATCGGTATTAAAACTGCAGCTGAACTGATAAATAAATATAAAACTCTAGACACTTTGTTGAATAAAGCTTCAGAGATTAAGCAAAATAAAAGAAGAGAGACATTATTAGAAAATAAAGACAAAGCACTATTGAGTAGAGAGCTGGTAACTTTGAAGTCTAATGTTCCAGTTAAAGATCAATTAAACAGTTTTATATTGAAGGATGTAAATAAAGAAATTTTGTTTAATTTTTTAAGGGAAATGGAGTTTAATAGATTATTAAGTCAAGCGATAAGTTTCTATGGTGAAAGTAATAAAAAATCATCAACAGGAAAAGAAAATAAAAACGAGGTATCAAAAGTTGATACTAATATCTATAAAAACATACTCAGTGAACCTGATTTAGATGAATTAATTAAGAAATTAAATGAAAAATCAATAATAGCTGTTGACTGTGAGACTTCCTCTTTGAATCCTATCGATGCAGAACTCGTAGGTATTTCTTTTAGTTATGATATCAATAAAGCATATTATATTCCTGTTGCACATAAAAATGTAAAAAGTTTAAACAAAGAATTTGTAATAAAAAAGATAAAGAAAATTCTTGAAGACCCAAGCATAAAAAAGATCGGTCAAAATATTAAATATGATTTTATGATATTTAAAAAATATGGAATTAATATTGAGCCGATCGAAGACACAATGCTCCTTTCATATACACTTGATGCTGGAAATAATAGACATAATATGGATACTTTATCTGAGTTGCATTTGGGCCATAAAACAATATCGTATAAAGAAATAGTAGGCACAGGCAAAAAACAATTAAATTTTTCAGAGGTAAATCTTAAAGATGCTACGAAATATGCTGCAGAAGATGCCGATGTTACTCTACGTCTTTATAATGTTCTGAAAGATCGAGTAGACAGTGAAAAACTTAATAAGATCTATGAGGTATTTGAAAAACCAATGGTCAAATTATTGTCTAAATTAGAAATTAATGGAATAAAAATTGATGATGTTTACTTGAAAAAATTATCTAAAAAATTTGAAGAGAGATTAATCAAAAAGGAAAAGGAGATTTATAAACTTTCTGGCAAAGAGTTTAATATAGCTTCACCCAAACAATTAGGAGAAATTATTTATAATGATTTGAAGATTGCCAAATTAAAGAAAACCAAAAAGGGTAGTTTGGCAACTAGCGCTAAAGTACTGGAGGATCTCGCATTAACAGGTCATAAATTTCCGAAACTCATAATTGAGTGGAGACAAGACTCTAAATTAAAAAGTACTTATACCGACGCTTTACAAGATCATATAAACAAAAAAACTAAAAGAGTTCATACTTCATTTCTTTTAGCAGCTACAAATACTGGAAGACTTGCTTCAAGCGATCCAAATTTGCAAAATATTCCAATTAAATCTTCAGATGGAAAAGAAATTAGAAAAGCATTTATTGCAGATAGGGGTAATATACTTATTTCTGCTGATTATAACCAAATTGAAATGAGAATACTTGCTGATATGGCGGATGTAAAAGAACTAAAAAAGGCTTTCAAAAACAATGAAGACATTCATTCTTTAACTGCCAGCCAAGTTTTCGGTGTACCAATTAATAAAATAAATGAAGATTTCAGAAGAAAAGCGAAAGCAATAAATTTTGGTATTATATATGGAATAACTCAGTATGGCTTAGCAAAACAAATTTCAGTTTCAAATCAAGAGGCCCAAGATTTTATTAATCAATACTTCAAAAAATTCCCAGAAATTAAAGACTACATGAATAGTACAATAAATTTTTGTAGAAAAAATGGATATGTAAATAATATTTTTGGAAGACGAATCCATTTGAAAAATATAAATGATAAAAATTTTAGCATTAGGTCATTTCAAGAAAGGGCAGCAATTAACGCTCCAATTCAAGGTTCAGCGGCAGATATAATAAGACTGGCAATGATGGAAATTGATAGAGTAACCGAAAAAGAAAAACAAATTAATGCTAAAATGTTGCTTCAAATTCATGATGAATTGGTTTTTGAAAGTCCCATAAAAGATCAAAAAAACAATGAGAAGTTGATTAAAAAAGTAATGACCTCAGTATCATCTTCTGAACATCATATGTTTTCAATTCCATTGGAAGTAAGTATAAATTCAGGATATAACTGGGGGGAAGCACACTAATAATTGATCTTCGCCTAAATTTTGACAATTTAATTATGAAAGTTTAGTTATGAGTC
The DNA here is from genome assembly GCA_902579605.1 of uncultured Pelagibacteraceae bacterium. Lineage (GTDB taxonomy): Bacteria > Pseudomonadota > Alphaproteobacteria > Pelagibacterales > Pelagibacteraceae > Pelagilacustribacter. The sequence goes on along the minus strand of CACHHD010000003.1, from coordinate 109,878 downwards.
ATACAATAGCTTTAGTAGATGATGATAGAAATCTTTTAACTAGCATAAGTATAGCCTTAGAGAGAGAAGGCTTCAAAGTTCAAACCTATATTGATGGAGAGTCAGCATTAATAGGTCTCACAAGAAACCCTCCCGACTTAGCTATTTTAGATATTAAAATGCCAAGGATGGATGGAGAAGAATTATTAAAAAAAGTAAGAAAAAAAATGTCTATACCAATAATTTTTTTAACTTCAAAGGATGAGGAAGTAGATGAGTTGCTTGGCCTAAAACTTGGAGCCGACGACTTCGTAAAAAAATCCGGTGGATTTTCTATGAAAGTTTTAGTTGAAAGAATTAGAGTCCAATTAAGAAAAAAAGCAGATAAAGTAGAGGATAGCAAAAATATAATAACGCACGGAAAATTAAAATTAGATCCTTCCCAGCTAGAGTGCGAATGGAATGGCAAGCCACTTCCTGATAAATTGACTACAACAGAGTTTCTTATAGTTAAAGAGTTAGCAAAAAGACCAGGAGTTATCAAAGAAAGAGCACATTTAATGGATATCGCCTACAAAGAAAACACTGAAATTGAGGATAGAACCATTGATAGTCACGTTAAAAGAATTCGTAAGAAATTTAAAAAGGTAGACGACAAATTTTCAGCAATTGAAACAAGGTATGGAAGTGGATATAGATGGAATGTTAGTTAATGAAAAAGAAAAAAACATCATCAATTTTAAGAAAATTTCTACTTTTTAACTTATCTATTTTTTCGGTATTAGGTTTATTTACAATACTATATCTTAATGCAATACAGCCAAATTTAGTTAAAAAAGTTTCTGCCAACCATTTCATAATAATAAAAAATACTTCAGACCACATAGAAAGACTAGAAGTAGAGTTTGATAAAGAGGGTATTAAAAAATTTTTACTTTCAACAAGATTTCTTTTTCAAGGTCTAGACAGAGTTCAATTTTTTTCTAATGACTTAGATTTGATTGGCGATACAAATATATTAGATTTAGACAAAAGTGTTTTTGAAAAATCCGATGAAGTCATCGAAGAGGGTGTAGATAAAAAAGAAAACAAAGTAGAACCACCTTTAGAGGATAGTTCTGAACAAAGTTTAATCACAAATATTATTAAGACAAAATATAAAGATCAATTAATAACTATTGAGAATGAAGTTAACAATTCTTTTTTTGTAAGTACTATTAGTGAACTAAAGTTAAAAGACGTCACAACAGGTTACATTGTGGTGACAAATGAGGCTAATGATATTTTAATAGCTGTTTCAGAGAGAAAAAATTTTATCGTAAGGACTGTTTTAGCTATAGCTTTAGTTATTTTGATTTTTTCACTATTCTTAAATAAGTACATATTGAAACCAATTGGATTTTTAGTATCATTTACTGAAGCAATAAAAAATAAATCTGATCAAAATATTGATATACAAAAATTTTTTGTTAGAGAGGATGAAGTAGGAAAATTAACAAAATCTATTGATGAAATGACAAAAGAGTTACAAAAAAGAACCACAAGAGCAGAGACATTTTCTACTGACTTGGCACACGAAATTAGAAATCCATTGGCTTCTTTAAAAGGTGCATCTGAACTTTTGGATAAGACAGATAATCAAAATGATAGAAATAAGTTATTTGAAATAATTAACCATGACGTAGAAAGAATTGAGAGATTAATAACCGACTATTCTCAAATGCTTAAAGACGAAGCCTCATTGTCTAGAGAAAAAATGTTGAAGGTTAACTTAATGAAAATTATATTAAATGTTGTTGAAGACTTTAGACAAGATCTTATAAATCAAAATAAAAAAATTGAGATTTTAACAAATTTCTCAAATAAAGATGAAAAAAATTATTTTATTATTGGAATTGAAAATAGACTTGAACAAGTAATAGCAAATTTACTTGATAATGCTATATCTTTTAGTAATGATAAGCAGAAAATTGAAATTGATCTTACTGAAACTTCAAATAATTTTGTTATGACTATAAAAGACCAAGGACCTGGTTTTTCAGAAGCTTCGCCTCAAAAAATTTTTAAACGATTTTATAGCAACAGACCCTCAAAGTTTGGGGAACACTCTGGTCTAGGCTTAAATATTGCAAAAAACATAGTTGAGTTACATAAGGGAGCTATAGCCGCATCAAATAGAATTAATCAAAAAGGAGCCCAGGTAGAAGTATTGTTACCAAAAATATTATCTTAGTTCTTACTTGATTAGATAAGTTTATCTTGCTAAGAACCGTTGAATTATGTCAGAAGATTTTAAAGTAAAAGATTTAAAACTTGCAGAATTTGGTAGAAAAGAAATTTCCTTAGCCGAAACAGAGATGCCAGGGTTAATGGCTGTACGAACAGAATATGGTAACAAAAAGCCACTCAAAGGAGCGAAGATATTAGGTTGTTTACATATGACGATTCAAACAGCGGTATTAATTGAAACATTAGTAAAATTAGGTGCAGAATGTAGATGGTCATCTTGCAATATATTTTCCACACAAGATCATGCCGCAGCAGCAATTGCAAAAGCAGGCATTCCTGTATTTGCTTGGAAAGGTGAGACCGAAAAGGAATATTGGTGGTGTGTTAAACAAACTATTGAAGGAAAAAAAGATTGGGCACCAAACATGATATTAGATGATGGAGGGGATCTCACTGCCTTAATGCATAAAGAATATAAACAATTATTAAAAAACATAAAGGGAGTTTCAGAAGAAACAACAACCGGTGTATTAGCATTAAAAAAGATGGAGGCAAATAAGCAACTATTGATTCCAGCTATAAATGTAAACGACTCGGTAACAAAATCTAAATTTGACAATCTCTATGGATGTAGAGAGAGTCTTGTTGATGGAATTAAAAGAGCCACTGATGTCATGATGTCTGGTAAGGTTGCTATAGTGGCCGGGTACGGTGATGTTGGGAAGGGAAGTGCCGCATCTTTAAGGCAGGCCGGTGCTAGAGTTCTTATTACTGAGACAGACCCTATTTGTGCATTACAAGCTGCTATGGAAGGCTATGAAGTTGTTTTAATGGATGATGCAATTAAAGATGCTGATATCGTTGTAACAGCGACTGGAAATAAAGATATTGTTACTGCTGACCATATGAGAAATATGAAAGATAGAGCTATACTTTGCAACATAGGTCATTTCGATAATGAGATTCAAGTAGAAGCTTTAAAAAATTATAAGTGGGATGAAATTAAACCACAAGTACATGAGATAGAATTACCAAGTAAAAAAAGAATCATTTTACTTGCCGAAGGCAGACTTGTTAATCTTGGATGTGCTACTGGACATCCAAGTTTTGTAATGAGTGCTTCTTTTACAAATCAAGTTATCGCTCAAATCGAACTATGGAATAATTCAGATAAATATGAGAATAAAGTTTATGTATTACCAAAACATTTAGATGAAAAAGTTGCAATGCTTCATTTAGAAAAAGTAGGAGCAAAATTAACAAAAATGTCAAAAGATCAAGCAGATTATATTAGCGTTAAACAATCAGGGCCATTTAAACCAGATACTTACCGCTACTAAACTAGTAGCTAATGATTATAAAATCTTTAGATCAACTTAACTCTCTTTCAGAAAAAGTAGCAGATCACTTAAAAGAAAAAGACTGTATTTTTTTGACAGGAGAAATTGGAGTTGGAAAAACTACATTTACAAGATATTTGATTAATTATTTACAAAAAAAAGAAGGCTCAAAGGCTACAGAAGTATTAAGCCCTACTTTTAACTTGTTATATGAGTACGATTTAAAGAAATATAAAGTCATGCATTACGATCTGTACAGACTTAAAAATGAAAAAGAACTAAATGATTTAGGTATTTTTCAAGAAAATGAAAATGCTATAAAAATTATAGAATGGCCAAGTTTAATAAAAATTCATAAATCTGATAAATTAGAAATCCATCTAGACTATGCTAAACATGATAATGAGAGAAAACTAAAACTACTAGGAACAGGTAAATGGAAAAATTTTAATGAATTATAGATTAAAAAAAATTTCTGGAGATGCCTCATTTAGAGAATTTTATAGATTGAAAAAAGGAAATAGAACTTCAATTATAGTCAAAGCCAATAAAGAAAAATTTAAAAATTTAATTTCTTACGCAATAATAAATAAAATTCTTAAGGAAAATAAGATTAATGCACCTAAACTCATAAGTAATCATTATCAGCATAATATGATAGAAATTTCGGACCTAGGGGAAAAATCCTTTTACGACATAATATCAAAAAAAAGAAATAAATTTAATCATTATAAAGATTTAATAAAAATTATTTTGAAATTACAAAAAATAAAGATTAAAAAAAACTATTATTTAGGAAAATACAAATTAAAATTTCAAAAATATTCTTTACAGTATCTCCACAAAGAGTCCGATTTGTTTTTTGATTGGTATCTCAAGTTTAGTTCAAAAAATTTAAAAATTGGTAAAATTAAAAGAATTTTAAAAATAGAACTAAATAAAATTTATAAAAAACTTTATTTCAAAAATAATACTTTTGTTCATAGAGATTTTCATGCTTCAAACATTATGGTTAACAATAAAACTTTTGGTTTGGTTGACAGCCAAGACGCAATAATTGGCAATCCTCTTTACGATGTAGCTTCACTAATTGATGATGTTAGAATAAAACTACCTATTAATTTACAAAATAAACTTCTAAAATTTTACTATTCAAAGTCAAAATTTAAGAGAGAAAATTTTCAGAATTTAAAAAATGATTACGATATTTTATCAGTTCAAAGAAATTTCAAAATTTTAGGAATATTTGTTAGATTAAGCAAAAGGGATAATAAGTCATTTTATTTGAGATTTTTACCTCACACTTGGAGTTTAATTAATAGGCGGCTTAAAAATCCTATTTTTAAAAATTTTCAATTACTATTAAACAAACACGTTAAGATAAAAAAATTAAAAAAAATTAATAATTTATGAATGTAAAACATGCAATGATATTAGCCGCAGGACTTGGAACACGAATGAAACCTTTAACCTTAAAAATACCCAAACCATTAATAAAAATACGAAGTAAAAGTTTATTAGAAAGATCTATTAATCTTTTAGAAAATTATGGAGTAGAACAAATAACTATAAATGTTCATCATCTAGCAGCTCAAGTTGAAAAATTTGTTTCAAATTTTAAAACAAAAGTAAAAATAATCGTTTCGAACGAAAAAGATTTACTACTAGATACCGGTGGTGGAGTAAAAGAAGGAACAAGAATTTTTGGCAAAAACCCTTTTTTTGTTTTAAACCCAGATACTTTGTGGTCAAATGATTATCTAAGTGAAATGAAATCTCTAGAGAAAATTTACTTCGAGAGTAAAAAACCATGCTTGTTATTAGTTAACAAAAGGCTATCTTTCGACCCTTCTTTTAAAGGAGATTTTAATTTAAAAAATAACATAGTCTCTAAAAATACCGAAAACAATTTTATTTTTACTGGCCTTCAACTACTGGACAGGAATTATTTAGATCCGATTGACAAAAAAGTTTTTTCAATGAATGAAGTTTGGAACAATTTAATAAACAACAATAAGCTTTTAGGCTTAGAAAGTAGTCAAAAGTTTTACCATCTTAATACTGAAGAAATGTATAATAAAATTTCTAATTTAGATTTTATTGATTAAAAATTATATTTTTAGATCGAGCTTCATCTAAATAAAAATATTTTTCAATCTTTAAATTTTTTTCAAATTCAATCACTAATGGATTGCCAGTGGGAATTTCTAATTCATTAATTTTTTCATCTGAAATTTTGAATAAATATTTGCACAACGCTCTTAACGAGTTTCCATGTGCTGAAACTAAAATATTTTTATCTTCAATAATATTTTTTTTTATTTCATTTTCATAAAAAGGGATTACTCTTTCATAAGTATTTTTTAAAGACTCAGTAAATGGAGTCATTCCAATCGGAATACTTCCATTTAATGGACTGAAATTTGATAGATATTTACTGTCTTCTTGCATTGGAGGAGGAGCAATATCCCACGATCTTCTATATTTTTTAAACTGTTCCTCTCCAATTTTTTTTTTAGTTTCATCTTTATTAAGACCAGTTAATGATCCGTAATGTCTCTCATTTAACTGCCAAGCAGTATTAAATTTAAGCTCAAGATTGTTTTTTTGAAGTATAGTTGTCAAAGTCTTAATCGCCCTTTTCAAAAAAGAAGTATAAGAAATATCAATTTTGATATTAAGCTTTTTTATCAACTCTCCTGATTTTTCCGCTTCCTCAACACCTTTTTCTGATAGATCTACATCCACCCATCCTGTAAATCTATTTTCTGCGTTCCAGATACTTTGACCATGTCTAGTAAGGATTAGTTTGCTCATAATAGTTAATTCAATTATTTTGTACTATAATAATATCAAAATGAAATATACTATATTTAAAGCAATTAAATATACATACTATTTATCTTTAATAGTGTTGCTAATTTTATACTTGTTTCCAGGTAGTCTAATTGGTTTTTTGTTATATGGTGATCTTGGAAAACAACCTAATCTAATTTCTAATCCAATCGGCACCTCAATTAACCATCTGATATTCTTTTTTTATTTGGGTGTTCTTAGTTTTATCATACACATCAAGCACAAAAAAATAATTTATAGTTTCCCTTTTTTAATTTGTATTTCAGTCCTATTTGAATTGTTGCATTTAATAATTCCTAATAGAGCTTTTGAACTTAATGATCTATTTGCTAATAGTGTAGGAGTTTTATCTGCCTTTTTTACAATGATTTTTATTAAAAAGTTAAAAAATTAAATCATGCGAACAATAATAATATTTTTAATGTTTTCCACTAACATTTTAGCCCAAGAGATAATTGGAATTCCCAAAATTGTGGATGGCGATACTGTATATATTAATAATTATAAAATAAGACTTGAAGGTATAGACGCTCCGGAAATGAAACAAAAATGTAAAAAAGAAAAACTCAAAATTTCATCAATTATAGGCTATACATTTTATGAAGATTATTATTGCGGAAAACATTCAAAAGCAAATCTAGAAGCCAAGGTCAAAGGATCAAATATTAAATGCATTTCTTTCGCTAAAGACAGATATAAAAGATACTTAGCTAAGTGTTTCAAAGGTAAGATAAACCTTAACCGATGGATGGTTAGAAATGGTCATGCGGTAGCTTATAGACGATATTCAAAAGAATATATACCTGACGAAGATTTTGCGAGAGAAAATAAGCTAGGTTTGTGGCAAGGTAAATTTTTAAACCCAGAAAAATGGAGAAAGCTTAATTAATTTTTAGTATAAATTGATTAGTGATTCTTTATAGAAAAAAATTAATTATATTTCTTTTTTTTATTTTATCAGCATGCTCTTCAATTCCAAAAAATACTCAGAATAGTTGTGCAATATTTGAAGAAAGATATCTATGGTATAAACATGCTAAAGCCTCTTACGAAAAATGGGGGGCTCCAATACATTTACAATTAGCTTTTGTGAAAAAGGAAAGTGACTTTAATTGGTTAGCTAAACCGCCAAGAAAAAAGCTTTTCAAGGTTATTCCTTTTAAAAGACCTTCCTCATCATTTGGTTATTCACAAGCTATAAAGGGAACTTGGGAACAATATAAAAGAGAGACTAAAAATCCTTTAGCAACAAGGGCGAGATTTAAAGATTCGGTTGATTTTATCGGCTGGTACATAAATAAAACTAATAAGATTTTAAGAATTTCAAAAAAAGATGCTTACAAGCAATACTTAGCTTATTACAAGGGTTGGGGTGATTATAAAAATTATTCTAAAGATAAAAAAGCCATCATCTACGCTAAATCAGTAAAAGATATGGCTTTAAAATACAGGAAACAATTAACTTCTTGTAAAAAAAACTTGGATAAGAATAAGTATATTATTTTTTAAGCTGCTTATTTAATTCGATTTCAACAGCGTCGATTCTTTGAGTATTCTTTCCAATAATAGAATAAATCGTTGGAATCACATATAAAGTGAAAAAAGTTGAAAAAAGCATTCCACCAAATATAGTTATTCCTACAGTAAGTCTACTTGCAGCTCCAGGCCCTGAGCCTAGTATAAGGGGAAGGACTCCTATAATAGTTGAAAGACTTGTCATTAAAATAGGTCTTAATCTGATGGATGCAGCCTCTATTATTGATGTCTCTAAATTTTTTCCCTCTTTTCTTAGTTGGTTTGCAAATTCTACAATTAAGATTCCATTTTTGGCTGACAAGCCAATCAATATAATTAGAGCTATTTGACTATAAATATTTAAAGATGAGCCTACTACCAATATTCCTAATAAACCTCCTAATATTGCTAAGGGGACAGTTAGCATTATAGTTAGTGGGTGTCTCCAGCTCTCGAATTGTGCACACATTGCTAAATATGCTGTGACTAATGCTAATATAAATATTATATATAATTCTGTATTAGTTTTCTTGTACTCTTCGCTTTCTCCTTTATAAGCAATTTTTGCCTCCGGAGTATTATTTTCAACAACTTTAACTAAAAAATTTAAAGCTTCGTCCAAAGAGTAATCACCTACTAATCTAGCTGAAACTGTTACTGCTTTTTGCCTATTATATCTTGCTAAAAAAGGCGACTGACCTTCTTCGTCATATCGAATTAGATTTGAGACTGATACAAGTTTACCATTATTATTAGATCTAACAAAAACTTTACTAATACTGTCCGGTTCTTGTCTATCTTTAATGTCGCCTTGAAGGATGATTGAATATTCTTTCCCATCCCTAGTAAAATTTGTTACACGTTTAGAGCCAAAAATAGTTTCAATTGTTCTTCCTATGTCTTGTGTTGAAACACCTAGATCAGCAGCTTTTTTTTGATCTATCTGAACATTTAGTTGGGGTTTGTTTAAATCAAAGTCATCCTGTATTGAAGTTAGCCCCGGATTCTTTCTAGCTTCTTTTTTAATAATATTTTTCCATTCTATTAATTGATCATACGTATTTCCTAAAATCACAAATTGAACTGGGCTTTCTACGCCGCCTGTTCTTATACCTTGAGGCATTATTGGAAACGCTAATACACCTGGCACTTGTGAAATTTTTCCGAAAGACTCTCTCATTATCTTAACACCATGACGATCTCTTTTGGCCCATGGTTCTAATAAGACTATTATAAAACCACTGTTCACTTGTTTTGCTGATTTTCCAAATCCAGGGACTCGCAATATTAATTTTCTGTATTCTCCATTACCAACACTAGGCAATAAAAGATTTTCAATATCTTCAGCTTTAGACTTTGTAAAATTGAATCCTGATCCCTGTGGAGCTTTTACTATTACGAAAAAAGCACCTCTGTCCTCTGGGGCAATTAATTCTTTTGGCGCATAATTAAATAAAAAAATAGTCAGAGATAGTACAATTCCTAAAAATGAAATTATAATTTTTCTTTTTCTCACCCAAGTTATCAAAGATTGTTTATAAACCAATGTTATATTTTTTAAAAATTTTTCAAATTTGATTACAATTTTCGATTTATTCATATTTTTCTTTAGAACCTTACTGCCTATCATTGGACTTAAAGAAAGCGCTACAAAACTTGATATAACAACTGCTGAAGCTAAAGTGATTGCAGTTTGAGTAAATAAAACACCAGTGATACCCTTGATAAATACAAGTGGAATAAATACTGCAACTAATACAACTGTAGTAGCTATAATTGCAAAAGAAACTTGTTTTGCTCCTTTGTATGCAGCAACTAGAGGTGTATCTCCTAGCTCTATTCTTCTTACGATATTCTCGAGCATTACAATAGCGTCATCGACAACGATCCCTATTGCCAAAACTAGTGCCATTAATGTGAATAGATTTATTGAAAAATTAAAAAAGTATATTGATAAAAAAGTAGATATTAAAGAAACTGGCAAAGCTATAAGGGGCACTACCAATGCTCTTATATTACCTAAAAAAAGATAGATTATTATTGTCACCAATATTAAAGCAATAAATAAAGTTTTATAAACTTCTTTTATTGCAGCCTTTATATAATTACTTCTATCGAAGGAAACTTCTAAAGATGTTCCAGGAGGTAATCCAGGTCTAATTTCTTTAATCTTATTCTTTATTCCATTTGCTACTTTAATAGTATTTGCATCAGACTGTTGATAAATACCAATACCGACAACTTGTTTTCCATTTCCTTTAAATAAGGTTCTAGTTGACTCTGCTCCGAGTTCAACTCTAGCAACATCAGAAAGTGTAATAATTGAACCATCTCTTGCTCTTTTAAGTGGTAACTTTTTATAGCTTTCTAAATTTTTATAGGCTTTATCTAACTTAATAGTTAAATCAACATCTTTAGACTCTATTCTCCCTGCAGGAAATTCAACATTTTCTTTTCTTAAGACAGACTCCACTTCTTGTGTAGTTAAATCTCTTGCCGCAAGAGCAAGAGGATCAAGCCATACTCTTAAAGAAAGTTCTCTCTCCCCTCCTAAACGAACTCTACCAACTCCTTCCACAGTTGAAAATAAATCAGTTAGATATCTATCAGCATAATCAGTTAGCTCTAAGTCTGTCATAGTATCTGAATTGAAAGATAACCACATTGTTGTTCTCATACCGGCACTTTGTTTGAAAATCTCAGGTTGTTCAGCTCCATCTGGGAGATTATCCAATACTCTTGCAACAGAACTTCTTACGTCATTAGCTACATCGTCTAAGTCTAAATTGTTTTCAAAAGTAAGAGTAATTCTAGAACTTTCATCCTCGCTAAAAGAATCTATAGTTTCTAATCCAGGTGTTCCCCCAACAAAATCTTCTATTCTTTGAGTTATCTGAGTATCAACTATTTCTGCAGAAGCACCTTTATACTCAGTCTGTATAGTGACCACAGGAGGTTGAACATCTGGCAATTCATCTGTAGGTATTTCATTAAAAGTAAATAAACCAAAAATTACTAAAACTAAGCTCATTACAGAGGCAACTACAGGTCTTTTAATTGATAAATCTGTTAAAAACATTCTATTATTTAGTATTGATAATTTTTACTTTAGATTTGTTTCTTACTTTAGAAACACCCTCAGAAATCACCATATCCCCTTCCTCTATTCCTGACACGACAGAAATCTTACCAAAATTTCTATTTCCTATTTTGATATTTCTTTTTTCAGCAGTATTATTTTTTACAATATAAACAAAAGAAGTACTTCCTTGAATTGTTACTGCACTCTCGGGGACACCTATCTGATTAATTTCATCATATATTATTTTTACAGTCATTAATTGGCCTGGAATAATTTCAAAATTTTTATTATTCACAGAAATTCTTGCTAAAATTGATCTCGTTGAAGGGTCTATTCTTGAGCTAATAGAAGATACTTTGCCTTTAAAATTTTTTTCTGAAATTGCAGAACTGGTTATTTCTGCTTTTAATCCTGGTTTTAATATTCCAACATAACTCTCGGGAATTTTAATATCAATTACAATCTTTTTTAAATCATCTAAAGTTATAATCAAGCTATCAGATCCTAGAACTCCTTGAGCAATTTCTCTTTTACCAAGCTTTCCAGCAAATTCTGCTATAATATTATTACTATTTTTTAAAGCAGCTATGATCTCTCCTTTTTTAACAAACCTATTTTCTATTCTTAAGTTCCCTATTACGTTGTCTTTTTTGATCCTATATGTTTTAGAATTTTGAGCTATTGCGGTACCGAATGTTTCAATACTTTTATAAAATTGTGATTTCTCAACCTCTTTTACTATTACACCTGGAGCCGGTCTAACACTAAATTTTTTTTTAAAGTGTAAGCCTACGAAATGTCTTGCAGTTATAACAATTGTAATTGCAATTAAGAATATAATTATAAAAGTTTTAATTTTAGTTGATGTTTTCATTTTTATTTGAGCCCGTACTCTGCCCAAGAACCATCATATATAACAGGCAATTTGTTATTAATAATAGAACTAGCCAGACCTAAGACACAGGCTGTTATACCACTTCCGCAGCTAAAAGCTAATTTTTCATTGAAGTTTATGTCGTGGTTTAAGAATATTTTCTTTAATTCCTCTTTTTTTTTAAAGGTATTATTTTCAGGGTTAATAATTTTTGAAAATGGAAGATTTTTTGACCCTTTTATGTTTCCCTTCTTCAAATTTTTTCTTGGTTCTTCTTCCAAACCTTTAAATCTTTTTACTCCTCTAGCATCAACTAAACAAAAATCTTTTTTTATTATGTTATTTTCAATTTGTTTAAAATCAACTACCATTTCATTTTTGGTTGAAGCTTTATAATTTGTACGGGTCAATTTTTTTTTCTTGCTAGTGAGAGTTCTATTTTCCAAATTCCATTTTTTTAATCCACCGTCTAAAACTGAGACTAAATTATAATCATGCCCAAAATATATAAATGAAAACCAACATCTGCTAGCACTAAGTACATCAGAATTGTCATATATTACTATGTGATCACTATTTTTAATTCCAAGACTAGAAACTATTTTTTCCCACTCATCTTTTTTTGGAAGCATATGTGGAAGAGAAACATTTTGATTTGAGTTTTTATCTAAGTCAAAAAAAATTGAATTTTCGATGTGGCCATTCTCATACTCTTGAAATGCGTTTCTATCTGAATTTGGTAGATGCCAGGTAGCGTCAAGCAATTTTACTTTATTTATATTCTCTGCGAGCCAACCAGTTGTTTTTAAAGGATTCATCTACGATTTTTTTCAATGTATTTTTGATGATATTCTTCTGCTTTACAATAGTTCTTAATTGGGGAGATTTTAGTTTCAATCTTATTATTTAAAATTTTATTGAATTTGTCTTTTGTTTTAATTGCTGAATCTCTTTGCCCATCATTTTCATAAAAGATTTCGCTTCTGTATTGAGTCCCAACGTCTGGAAATTGCATGTCTTTTTGAGTTGGGTCGTGCAATTTAAAGAAGAGTTCTAAAATTTTTTCAAAAGATATAATATTTTCATCAAATGATAATTTAACTACTTCTGCATGACCCGTGTTTCCTTGACAAACCTCTTCATAAGTTACTTTAGATTTATACCCTCCGGCGTAACCTACCTCAGTTTCTAATATACCCTTTACATTTTTAAATTGCTCCTCTGGTTTCCAGAAGCAGCCCATCCCAAAGTAAATTTTTTGCATAAGTAATTTTATATGTTATGAAGATATGAGGATAATAAATTGCTTACTAAAAATCAAATAGGCGTATTGTACATGGTAGGAAGCGTAGTTTGCTTTTCTATAATGGATATTTGCGTAAAATGGCTTAATTATTATCCTGTTGGACAAGTTTTATTCTTAAGATTTTTTATTGGTTTTGTCCCGATTTTTTTCATAATACCTAAGGAAAAATTATTTAACTTTTACAAAACTTCTAGACCAGGTCTACATGCTTTTCGTGCTATAACAGGTGCAGCAGCTATCATTGCATTATTTATTGGACTTAGAGAGTTGCCTTTAGCCGACGTAGTGTCCTTAACTTTCGGAGGACCAATATTCGTTACTGTTGCTTCAATTTTCTTTTTATCTGAAAAAGTCGGAATAAAAAGATGGTCAGCAGTATTTTTAGGATTTATTGGAATGCTTTTAATAGTTCAGCCAGCTTTTATTGAATTAAATTTTTACTATATCACACCGATTGTCTTTTGCATTTTTTTTGCTTGTGTAGCTATAAGTGTTAGATCTTTATCTAAAACTGAACCAAATTATAGAATTGCTTTTTACTTTACTCTTCTTTGCTCAATCTTAGGTATGGCAACTATCTTAAAAGGAGATTGGGTTTTACCAACTAGAATTGATTTAGCAATTTTTATCATAATGGGTTTATGCGGTAGTGTTGCTAATCTATTACTTACTCAAAGTTACAGATTAGCAGAGGCATCCTTAGTAACGCCGATTAAATATCTAAGTTTAGTTTTTGCAATTGTGTTTGGTTTCTTAATTTGGAGTGAAATACCAAAATTGTTAACACTTTTTGGTGCTTTACTAGTCATAACTAGTTCACTAATAATTTTCATTAGAGAAAACAAACTCAAAAAGCAAATTATAAATCCAAGGCCATGAGCAAACCACCGAGGTACTGGTCTAAAGCCAAAAAAATTCTATCTAAGAGAGATAAAGTAATGGCTAGACTAATTTTAAATTATAAAGATGGATCATTGATAACTAGAAATGATGTTTTTTTTTCATTATGCAAAAGTATAATTGGTCAACAAATAAGTGTAGCAGCAGCTAATTCAGTCTTTTTAAAATTTAAAAAAAAATGTAATGGAAGAATAAATCCTAAAATTGTAAATAAATTATCCACACCCAGTTTAAAAGGTTGTGGGTTAAGCAGACAAAAAGCTAAAGGAATTAAAGAACTAGCTAAAAAAATTTTAAGCAAAGAGTTTAATCCAAATTTAATTAAAAATATGAATGATGAAGAAGCTATCGAGTATTTATCTAATTTGAGGCAAATAGGTAGATGGTCTGCAGAAATGATATTATTATTTACATTCAATAGATCAAATATTTGGCCACTACAAGATATTGGTCTCTTAAGAGCAATATCAAATAATTATAAAAAAAAATATTTTCCACCAAAAAGTTTTTTAATTAAACTTTATAAAAAATTTAGCCCTTATTGCTCTGTTGCTACTTGGTATCTCTGGCGCTCAATTGATGATGAACCAATACAGTATTAAACACCTTCAATTGTTTGATGCTGTCTAATAGCATAACCCTTTAATATAGAATGTGCATCTTGATATTCTTTAGAAATGTAGAAAGAATTTGCTTCTTCGAAAGATGGAAACTCAATTACAACTGTTCTAGGTGATTTTTCACCTTCATTTAAATTAGACTTACCTCCCCTAATTAAAAATTTCCCTTTATATTTTTCAACCGCTGCTCTAGCTTTAACAGCATATTCTTTCAACTTCTCCTCGTTACTTATACTTTTATAAACACAAACTACGTAACCTTTCATTTACAACTCCCTTAAAATAAATTAATTTTTTCTATGGCCAACAAATTAATCATAGACTGGAAAGAGTATAATCAAATAGTCGAGGAGCTTGCAATACAGATTTATGACAGTGGCTTTAAACCAAATTTATTAATAGGAATAATGAGAGGTGGAGCGCCCATAATAGATGTTTTAAGTAGAGTTTTTAAATTAAAATGTGCATATCTAGCTGTGGAGTCTTATTCCGGAGAAAACATTGAGGACCAACAAGGAGAATTAGTTTTTTCTAGAGAACTAAGCTCTACTGTGCAAGAGATGAGTGGTAATATTTTGCTATGTGACGACTTATCAGATACTGGAGTTACATTAAACAAAAGCATTGATTGGTTAAAAAATTATCCTCCATTAAAAGGAAAAATTAAATCAATTAAAACTGCTGTACTTTGGAAAAAAGCAGACTCGACTTTTGAGCCTGATTTTTGTGCACAAAAACTTAAAGACAATCCTTGGATAGTACAGCCGTTTGAAAAGTACGAAGAAATACGAATTGAAGATTTAAAAAAAAATCAAAAGTAAAAAGGGCTGGTTTCCCAGCCCTTAAAATTATTTAAGCTACAGCGAAACTCGCAACACTTAACACAGCTATTAACCAAATAGCCGGTGAAGTAGAATTAAATTTTCCTGTGAAAATTTTAATTAGCGCATAAGCTATAAAACTTAAAGCTATCCCATGACTTATAGAATAAGTTAAAGGCATTGCTATAAAAGCCACCACTGCAGGTGCTGACTCAGCTATATCATTCCATTCTATATCTACTAAATTCCTAATAAATAATACAGCAACGTATAGTAATGCAGCTCCATCGATTTCTTTAGGCAAACTTGTTGCTAATGGAGAGAAAAATAAACAAGCTAAAAATAAAACTCCAATTACTAAAGAAGTCATACCAGTTCTTCCACCAGCTTTTACACCGGCTCCCGACTCTACATAACTTGTTACTGTGGTAGTTCCCATAAAAGCACCAGCAACTGTACCGACACTGTCAGACAACATAGCTTTATTTATGTCTTGAACTTTTCCATCTTTGCCAACTTTACCAGCAACGTTTGCAACAGAAGTCAAGGTTCCGGCTGTATCAAAGAAGTCAATAAATAATAAAGTAAATATTACTGTTGACATTCCTGCGGTCAAAGCCGCTCCTAGATCAAATGCAAAAAGATAAGTCATGGGTGGAGGGCTGCTTACCACACCATTAAATTTTGCAAGACCAGTTACCCACGCGATAATACTAAAAACAAGTATTCCAATTATAATGTTTCCACGTATTTTCATTTTTTCCATTACAACCATGGATACAAAAGCCAAACATCCTAGTAAAACCAATGGATTTTTGATGTCACCTAAAGTGACTAAGGTAACAGGGTGATCACCAACAACCCCCATGATTTCAAGTCCTATTATTGCAAGAAAGCCACCTATCCCGGCTCCAATTCCTAACTTCAAACTTCTTGGAATAGAGTTAATTAACCAGGCTCTTATTGGAGTTAAAGAAATCAATAGGAACAATACACCAGCAACTAAAACTGCTCCTAAAGCTTGTTGTGGTGTATAGCCCATTCCTGCGACGACACCGAATGCAACAAAAGCATTAATTCCCATTCCCGGCGCTAATCCAATCGGCCAAGTTTTTCCGTAAAAAGCCATTATAAAACAAGCTATGGCAGTAGCTACAATTGTTGCAGTAAAGACAGCACCAAAATCAAAAAATCCTTTTTCCGGTCCTGCAAATTCTCCAGATAAAATAAAAGGATTTAAGAACATTATATAAGCCATTGTAAGAAATGTTGTTACACCAGCTATTACTTCTGTTCTAAAGTTTGTTTTGTGTTTTTTGTATTCAAAATATTTTTCGAGCATAAAAACCTCCTATAAACTGTGATTACAATGATTCTCTCAATAAATCTTTTAAAAAACCAGGTAGTTTCGTAATTACAACCTATGATAAATATTTCTGTTTATAAAATTGATGTATATTCTACACTTGGTTGAAAATGAAATTAATTTTTATAGTAATTTTTTTATTCATTAATTTAGCGTCTTGTCAAACTGTATCAAATAAGATTGATGAAAAAGTTTCGCAGGAAGAAAAAGAATTAAGTATGTGGCTAAATAAATCTGAAGAAGAATTAAAAATAAAGTTTGGAAAGCCTGATAAAGTTAGTTTTAAAGATAGTTCAAAAAATAGGTTTTATGTTTACACAAGACAAAAATTAAAAATTAAATGCGAAAGAATATTTGAAATTAACAGTAAAAATAAAGTTGTAGGCTTTACAAGCAAAAACTGTTTTTAGTGGCAAGCTTTATTAAATTTTTTTAATCTCCAATAATTATAAGGCCAAGGTGTTAAAAATCCAACTAGCAACATTATAGGTACGACCCACCATACTAATTTTGCTGAACCTACAATTAAGTAGTCTGTCAAGTTCATTGCTACTTCCATAGAAATCATACTGATTAGTGACATCCCACAAGCAATTTTAAACGCTTCTATTAACTTAAACTTTTGTCTAAATAAAATTATAGTCTCAAGAATGATAGAAGTTATTATTCCATTAATTATAGCAATTAACATTACTAAAAATACTGATAAAGAGTGAGGAGTTATTTGAAAATAATAAATAGTTCCAAAGTCGCCTATAGAGCATCCAATAAGGCACCATAAAGTATTATAAGCACTTTTGGACCAAGTAGTTTTACAAAACCAATCAAATTTTTCTGTTATCTCCATAATTAAAAAGTTTACTTGCGGAGATTGCTCCGCAAGTAAGGTAAACTTATTTGATCTCAATAAGTCTTTTTTTCTTTGCTTCTGGCACAATTTTTTCACAAGAAATTGTCAAAAGTCCATCTTTTAACTCAGCACCACCTACTTTTACATCATCTGCAATTGTAAATGATCTGGCAAAAGATCTTTGAGAAATACCTCTATGAATTATCTCTTCACCATCTTTTTTCTCAGTGCTTTTAACTTGTTTAGTTTTTACAGTTAAAAGATTATCTTCATATTCTACCTCAACATCGTCTTTGTTAAAGCCAGCAACTGCTACTTCAATAGCATATTTATCTTTGCCTGCTTTTCGAATGTTATATGGCGGGTAATTGCTTTGTACAGCAAGACTGCCATTCCCTAACATAGACTCGAACTGATCAAACATGTCATCGAATCCAATGCTAAAAGGTCTTAGTGAATTAAAGATCGATAGATCCTTACTTGTCATATTTCCTCCTTTGTTAGCAAGGTTAATGTTGATCCCTTTCGGCAATCAACAAGAACTTATATGGTAACTTTTTTTTAATTTTCAAGGTGATATTCAAACTTTAGCGTTCTTTAAAATAAAACTATATTCTTCAGCAAGTTCTTTAATAGCATTATCTCTACCACTCATTCCGCCATGACCAGCTGCTTCCATTTTACACTTTAATAATTGTTCGTTGTCATCTTCTTTAACATCTCTTAACTTAGCGATATATTTTACGGGCTCGGAATATAAAACTCTGTTATCAAATATTGAAGACGTGATTAACATTGGAGGGTATTTTTTTTTACTTAAATTATTATAAGGAGAATAAGATAGTATGTAGTCAAAGTACTCTTTACTTTTAATTGGATTTCCCCAAAGCTCCCACTCAGCTGGTGTGAGTGGCAGTTTTTCATTTAACATCGTTGTCATCGTATCTACAAAAGGCACTAGCAATAACATTGCAAAAAATAATTCTGGAGCCATATTTGCTACACTACCTCCTGTAAGTCCTCCAGCACTACCTCCGTAAAAACATAATCCGCCTTTATGTGTATACCTTTGCTCAATTAAGTGATTTGCACATGCGATATAATCGTGAAAAGTATTTTTCTTAAGTTTCTTTTTCCCTTCTGTGTGCCAATTATCTCCTAAATCTCCCCCACCTCTTATATGTGCGATTGCGAATGTAATACCTCTATCAACTAAGCAAAATCTTGAAGCACTAAATGATGGAGATACACTATGTTTATATGCCCCGTAAGCATACAATAATATTTTTGATGTTCCGTCTTGTTTTGAACTTTTAAGTCTAACTAAACTAATAGGTATCATACGTCCATCATGAGATTTAGCTTTTATTCTTTCAACAATGTATTTATCTGGATCATGGCCAGAAGGGATTTCAACCTCCTTAACTAATTTTTTTTCTTTTGTTTTAATATCATATTCAAATATTTTACCCGGTGTCGCCATGCTCTCCCAACTAATTCTTATTTTAGAGGTATTAGTATCCTTTTGCATTAAACTGGCTCCAGGAACACCAATAGGTTCGTTAGAAATTTTTATTTCCTCTTCCTCATTTGTATTAATAATTCTCGCATATAACTTTGAAATAGCATCAGATTTTTCAGCTCTAATTATATAATTATCCAAAAAATCTAAACCACCAATAACCGTCTCTTTTTTTGGTGGAACAAATTCCTCCAAATTTTCAATATTATTTTTTTTACATCTTAAAATTTTATAGTCTCTTGCATTTTCATTGGTGTGAACATAGAAATAATCCCTCCAGGAGTCCAAAGAATAACGTACGTCTTTTTTTCTTTTTTTAAACAGTCTTGGTTTAATTTCTTCACTAGTTGACTCAAAAAAATGTTCCTCAGTGGTAATATGATCTGAGGTGGAAATTATGAAATATTTTTCATCCGATGTTAAACCAAGACTACATGTAAAAGTTTCATCTTTTTCCTCAAAAATAAGTTCGTCACTTTCAACAGGCTTACCTAAAAAATGTTTATAAATTTTTCTAGGTCTGTGAAATTTATCTAGTTTTGAATAAAAAAAACTTTTACTATCTAGTGACCACGTAATACTTCCGCTAGTATTTTCAATTTGATCAGGTAAATTTTTATTATTAGTTAAATCTCTTAAATAAATAGTGTAATACTCAGATCCTTTTAAATCTAGAGAATATGCCATCAAGTCATCGTTATGGGAAACACTGACACTACCTAGGCCAAAATATTCGGATCCAGATTTTTTCTTTTCTAAGTCTCCATCGAAATAAATTTCTTCTTGTTTAGATTTATCGATTAATTGTCTTAATCGCTTACCATAATTCCCTTTAGCTTCTGTTTTACTCCAATAAAAGTATTTTTTATCTTTAAATTTTAAAGATGTATCATCGAGTTTAATTTTTGATTTAATTTCGTTAAAAAGTTTTTTTTGCAGACCTTTAACATCATCAAAATATTTTTCAGTTAATAAGTTATTTTCTTCAATATACTTTTTAACTTCAGGATGTAACTTATTTGGATTTTTTAAAACATCTAAAATATCAGGCTGATCCACCCAAGAATAATCATCCTTTAAAGTAGTATTGTGATACTTTTTCTCGCTCTTTATTTTTTTTAATTCTGGTATACTCATTTTAAAAGAATTATATGAATTGGTTTTTAATTGGAATTATCATATTTGTCATCGTTTATTTATTTTTAAATTGGTTTGCCAAAACTAGTACTAAAAAAATAGCACAATTTTTGAAAAGATTAGCCATAGTTATATCTATATTTTTGGCAGCAATTTTAGCAATAGGCGGTAAATATATATTTTCACTACCATTTTTATTAATTCTCCTAAGCGGATTGAAAATAAAAGGTTTTACAGCATTACAATTATTTCAATTATGGAGGCTTATACAAGTTTTAAGAAGCTCAGGTAGATTTGGCAACAAAACGTCACAAGCAACTACAAGTATATCTACTGAGGAAAGCTATAAAATTTTAGGTTTAAAAAAGGGATGCTCAAAGGAAGACGTTTTAAAAACTGCAGCGAAATTACAAAAAAAAATTCATCCAGATATGAATCGAGACGTTAATTCAGAGCGGCTTAGTCAATTAGTAAATGAAGCGAAGGAAAAAATTATAAAAACTGACTTTAGTTAGTTTAATACTTTTTTCGCAGCATCTAAAACTTCTTCTAAAGAAATTCTATCTTTACCCAAGGTATCGTGGGTTGTACTTTCAACTGTTTCCCCTCTAGGAACAATTGGAATTATATTTTTAGAATAAGCACTATAAGAGTAAGCTGGAGAGTCTGTAAAAATTCCGATCGACTTTATCCCAAGTGCAGCGCTCATGTGCATGAACCCAGTATCATTACCGATATATAAATTACAATTTTTAATAATATTTAAAATATTTGAAATTTGTAATTTTTCCATAGTCATACAAATAGAATTAATATTTGAATTTTTAATTTTATCTATTATTTCCAAATCATCTTTGCCAACCGCAATAAAAAACTTACATTCTTTATAGTGACTTAATTGCGCTGCTAATTTTATATAATGTTCAATATCCCATCTTTTTGTTGGCCCAGAAGCAGAAACACCCAAAACAATATTTTTTGTTTTTTCATTTATTCTATAAGTATTTTTCGCATCATTAACATCTTCTTCTTTTAATAAAAGATTAGGTTCTGTAGATAAAATTTTACCGACCAGTGGTTCAGTAAAAACTTTTGCTGTTTGAAATATAATATCTTTAGAAGTAAAAAGTGGATATTGATATATACTTTTTATACCAGCAAATATAGCTAAGATCTTGTATCTTAAAGATCCATTAAAAATATATATCTTATCAAATTTTCTTCTTTTGATTTCTTTTGATAATTTAAAAAAACCTCTTATTCCATCATTAGTAGAATCTAAATCTATAATTTCATCCAAAAAATTCTCTGCTTTAAATAACTCTGATGATCTAGATGTTTTTTTTGCTAACAAAGAAATTTTTACATTATTTTTTTCTGCCAAAGCCTTAAGATAAGGTAAAAATATAAGCATATCCCCTATCCCATATCTTTGCTGAATAACAAGAACTTTCATTTTGAAAAATATTATTATAACCTAGACGTATAAATTTAGGTAAGATTATGATTAAAAAAGGTGTTTATGCAGCAACTTTAAGTGTTTTAGATGAAAATTTTTCATTAGATATTGATGAAACTATATCTCACGCTGAAAATATAATAAAAGAAGGTTTGCATGGTGTATTCTTTTTTGGCTCAACAGGGCAAAGTCAATTAATTTCAATGGCTGAGAAAAAAGAATTAGTATCAAAACTTCCATTAAGTAAATTTAAAAAAAATTTTCACTTAGGAACTGGCTGTAATTCACTTACAGAAACTATTGAATTTATAAGATACTCAATTGAATATGATTTTCAAAATTTTCTTATAATGCCACCTGCTTACTATAAAGGCAATTCTGAAGATGGAGTTTTTAAATTTTACTCTGAGATTATAAAGAAAATACCTAAAGTAAAAATTATTTTATATAATTTTGAAAAATTAAGTGGTTTTAAATTTGAGGTAAATTTCGTTAAAAAATTAGTAGATTCTTTTCCCAAAAATATTATTGGATGTAAAGACTCCACCTATAACTTGTACGAAAAAATTAAAATTAAAGATTTTTTAATTTTTCCGGGAGATGAGTCTAAATTACTTAAAGGTTTAGAAATTGGTTGTTCTGGATGTATATCTGCTATTGCTAACGTTACTCATAAATTAGCTAGAGAAGTTTTTGATAATTTTGAAAAAAACAAACCTCAAACTTCTAATGAAAAATTGATCATGGTAAGACATGTTTTTGATAATTATAATTTGATCTCTGGTTTACATAGCTATATGTCTACTCAAAATTCTAAATTTAAAAATTTACTGCCTCCTTTAACATTATTAAATTCAAAAAAAAATAAAGAATTATTAAAAAAACTTGAAACTTTAAAGTTTGGTTTCAAAAAAAATATTGCAGCTTAATATATGATTTTAGCAAAAGTTCTAAGTAAAATTTATAAAAGAGATGGAATTATTTTAGAAGACTCAACTGGACAAAAATATATTTGTGGTAATCCTAAAAAAGAAAACCCCTTAACGATCAAATTGTTAAAAGATAACCTTAAATGGAAATTAATTCTTGACCCAGAATTAGAGTTTCCTGAGGCATATATGAGAAATGAAATTATAATTCAAAATGGAACTTTAGAGGAGTTTTTAATGTCTTTAATAAAAAATCTTGGCAGAGAGGAAATTACAACCGCTAGCTATTTTTCAAAAAGAATATTTCAAGTTGTAAGATTTTTATCAAATTTTAACTTACCAGGAAAAGCAAGAAAAAATGTTGAGCATCATTATGATATTGGGGGTGATAAAGGAGAAAAATTATACGATATATTTTTAGACACTAAACATAGACAATATTCTTGTGCTTACTGGAAGGAAGGAACTAAAACTTTAGAGGATGCGCAACAAAATAAAATAAATCATATAATTAAAAAGCTAAACATCAAAAGTGGACAAAAGATCTTAGAAGTAGGGTGTGGTTGGGGAGGTATGGCTTTTGAAATAGCAAAACAAAAAGGGTGCGAGGTTAAAGGAATTTCATTAAGTAAAAATCAAATTAATTACTGTAAAAAAAAGGCTAAAGAATTAAACTTAGACAATCAAGTTTCATTTGAATTAGCTGATTACAGAGAAGTCAAAGGGGAATATGATAGAATTTATTCAGTAGGAATGTTCGAGCATGTTGGAAAAAAATTCTATAATGTATTTTTTAAATCTATCAGCAAACTTTTAAAAGATGACGGGATATTTTTATTACATACTATTGGAGTAGTAGACAAACCTACTCCCCCAAATAAATTTATTAATAAATATATTTTCCCTGGAGGAATTTGCCCATCATTGAGCCAAATAGCAAAACCAATTGAAAAAACAGGATTAATAGTAGCAGACACAGAAACACTAATTCGTCATTATGATAAAACACTTTTAAGTTGGTTGAGTAGATTTATGGCAAAAAAGGATTTAGTAAAAGACATGTTTGATGAAAAATTTGTAAAAATGTGGTCTTTTTATCTAGCAAGTTGTGCTGCAGCTTTTAGATATAGAGACTTAGCGGTATTTCAATTACAAATTGTGAAGAACTTTAGTGCAGCCAGACCTACAAGAGACTATATATATTCATAAAAACTGATATTTAATATTTATCAGGTATGAAAAAAAAGAAAAAAAAAATAAGAAAAAAAACTCGAGTTAGAAAAAAACCGAAAATAAAAAAAAAAGCAAAAAAAAGATTTAAATCTAAAAAAAAAGCAAAAAAAAGTAAAAATCGTTCTTTAAAAAAAAAGTTAAAATTTTTAACAAAAAAAAGAAAAGTTAAAACAAAAAATAGAAAAAATTCGTCTAAAGAAACTTTTAGGAAAATATTAAGATTTACGGATAAGTTTAGTATCAATTTTAAAATTAAATTTAATTTAGACAAAAAACTTCAAAGTTTTTTTCAAAATATATCAGATAAAATTAGCTCCTTTAAAAAAGTAATTGAAGAAGAAAGAGATAGAAAAAGAAAAGAAGAACTAAAGAAAATGAAAAAAGAAAAAGATGAAATTGTCAGAAGAGACAAAAGGATGAAACAGGAGGAGTTAAAAGCAAAACAAAGTGAAGTAAAAGAAGAGATAAAACTAGTTAAAGAGAGAAAAATTGAGTTAAAGAAATTTATTAGAGAGGAGCAAGCCCAAGTAAGAAAAGAACAGGCTGAAAAACAAAGGTTATTTTACGAAAAAATCAAACTTGAGAAAAAAATTGAACAATTCAGAAAAAGAGAAGCTTTAGAAATTAAAAATTTAGAAAAGGTCGTTTTAAATCAAGAAAGAGAAAACTACGAAGAAGTTCAATCAAGAATAGAAAAAATAAAATTAAAATATCAAGCTATTAGAGATCAAAAAATAAGAGAAAGAATTGAACAGTTAGGTATAGAGGTTTCAGATAACGATACCAGATCGGATCTACTTGAAAAAGAGAGACAATTTAATATTGCTAGAGAAAAAATTGAAAATAATTTAGAAAGTTTTTATAGAAGTATGGCTTCTTGTATTTTTCAACTTAACAGACGATGGTTGCCTAAAAAAATGTCATTACTAAGGGTAATAGATAGACGGTATGAGACCTCTGAAATATTTATTAAATTAGATGAGGAAGCAGATGAAAATTGGATTATGTTAGTATATTTGAAAGATAATGATCCGACTTCTAATATAATCGTTGAAGATAAAACCAATCCAGCGAAAAGTCAGTCTAATGAATATAGACCAAATGAAATTTTTAAATTTTCCGACACTCTTGTTGACTCTTTGACTTCAATGATTGACAGAGAGTATAAAAAAAAATTAAATTAATCTAATATCTCAGATAATTTTGTCACCTGCCCGATTTTAAAAATAATTGCATCATTTTTCTTAAAACCAAATTTTTCTGCGTTATTTTTAAATCTTTCTGGTGGTTCCATGATTGGCTCTAAAGAAAGAATAACTGTTCCCCAATGCATACCTATTACTTTTTTACTTTTTAGATCTCTTGCTAAGCCCAAAGCTTCCTCTGGATTAGTATGATAAACTGACTTATCTTTTTGGGGCATTATTGGAAAAAAATTGTATGCTCCAATATTTATAAAAGTAATATCTATAGGCCCATATCTGTCTCCAAGCTCTTTGTAAATATCTCCCACACCAGTATCACAGGCAAACAAAATTTTTTTGTCTTTATACTCGATTAAATAGTTTCCCCACAAAGTTTTGTTAGTATCAAATAAACTTCTTTTGGACCAATGAACAGCAGGTAAAAGCGTAATTTGTAATTCTTCATTAATTTTGATTTTTTCATACCAGTCTAATTCATTAACGTCTTTGTAACGATTAAAATATTTTGATAATTTAAGTGGAGTAATTACTTTTGCACCTTTATGTGGAAAGTTCCTCACAGCATTAACATCTAAATGGTCATAATGATTGTGTGTGAGTAAAAAAATATCCGTTTTAGGAACCTCTTTTATATTTATAGCTGGTTCGACATATCTTTTTGGACCAAAAATTAAAGGTCCTGTATTTTTTGAGAACAATGGGTCAGTAATAATTGTTGTATTTCCAAGTTTAATTAAAAACGTAGCATGCCCTATCCATGCAATATAATCATTTTTTAAATTGTCCTTAAGGTCTTTAATTACCTTACTTCTTGGAACAACATGATCTTCGGGAAAATTGATTTTAATTTTTTTTCTTTCATCGTTGAAAATTTTATAAGACCATTTAATATTTGGATCTCTTTTAGGTGATCCTTCAGGATTTCTAAAGGTTCCGTCTGCTAGGTGATGATATGGTTTTTGTGCCATAACATTAACTGAAATTAATATATTTAAAACCAAAAAATATATGAAATTCAATTTCATTAATTTTTATTATTTCTAGTTTTATCATTTATTTTTTTTCCATATTCTTTAATTTTATCCCATTCATTTAAAATTTTTGAATTGTTTTCAGCTTTTCTAATTATAATTAACGGCGCCATAATTAAAAATATGAATAAGACTATTAAAGCAGTAATAAGGGATAATGACATTACCCCTTATTAGCACATTTTTGTTTTTTTTTTAAATAAATTAACTATTTAAACAATGTTTTTTATTGATTCTTTTGTCGAAGTCATCAAGCGCCTCTTTAGACACGAACCAGATAAGTGATGATTCTTGAATTTGATTTGAATCAGCAACTGTACATTTTTTGCCTAACTTAATTTTTGCTACGTTACCACCGGCACAGTTTGTCAACATAAGAAGTAAAGCTGCAATTAATAATATTTTCATAATTATATATTTAAAGTCAGATTTAGTAGATTGGTTGTCATAAAATTGTTCAAAATAAGAAAGAAATTTAAGCAAGTTGAAGTTGCACAAATAAGAACATATATTCATCTGATGGATCATAAATATAAAGTGAGAATATATTACGAGGATACAGATGCAGGAGGAGTAGTGTTTTACGCTAATTATTTTAAATTTACTGAAAGGGCTAGAACAGAACTTATTTATGAAAAATTAAATCTTAAACACCTTGAGCTTAAAGAGAAATTTGATGTCATTTTTGTGGTAAAATCATTATCATCTAAATATATTGCTCCAGCTAAATTTGAGGATGATTTAATAGTTGTTTCAAAAATAATAGAAAAAAGCCCTGTTAGACTTGTTCTTGAGCAAAATATAGAAAAAGCTAATAAATTGATTTTTAAGTCCACAATAGAACTTGCGGTTGTTTCTTCACAAGGTAAAATTACCAAATTACCAGATGATCTTTTGTCTCTAATTTAATCTTTTAATTGCTCTATTGTAATTTTCATAAAAATTGTTAAAAATATTCTGTGAAAGCAAATTCTCCAAATAAAGTAGCTATTATTATGGGTAGCAAAAGTGATTACCCTGTCATGAAAGAATGTGAACAAATTTTAAAAAAATTTGGAATTAAACATAATGTATTAATCGTAAGTGCTCATAGAACACCAGACAGACTTTTTAAATTTGCAAAAAATGCCCATAGAAATTACTCGGTTGTTTGTGCAGGAGCAGGACGTGCAGCTCACTTAGCAGGGATGTGTGCATCTCTAACTAAAATTCCAGTTATAGGGGTTCCAATTAAAGATAAAAAGACAGATGGAATTTCGGCTTTATTCTCTGTTTCTGAGATGCCGCGTGGAATCCCAGTGGCTACAACGGCTATTAACGGAGCTCTAAATGCTGGACTATTGGCAATTTCAATTATCGCTTTGCAAGATAAAAAAGTGAGAATTAAGCTTGAAAACTACAGAGTAAGACAAACAAAATCAGTTAAAAAAAGACCAAGATAAATGTCAAAATCTATTTGTTTAGGAGTAATTGGTGGAGGTCAATTAGGTTCACTTTTGTGTTCTGCTGCAAAAAAATTAAAAGTAAAAACAGTTGTACTTTCAGATAGTAAAGAGGCGCCAGCACAATATTTCTGTGATCAATTTATTTATAGCAAATATGATGATAAACAAAAAGTGCAAGAGTTTATTAATAAAGTTGATGTTGTAACCTACGAGTTTGAAAATATACCTGTAGACTTTTTAAATCTTATTCATAAAGAGAAAAAGGTATTGCCTTCACCCAAAATAAATAAAATTGCTCAAAATAGAAAACTAGAGAAGACTTTTATTAATGAACTAGGAATTAATACAACAGAATGGGTTTACATTAAGTCAGCAGAAGATATAAAGAAAAATAAACACCTTTTACCTGGAATACTTAAATCTAATACTTTAGGCTATGATGGAAAAGGGCAGTTTGTTCTGAATTCTCTAGACGATATTAAACAAGATTGGTGTTTTACTAACGACTATATTCTTGAAAAAAAAGTAAATTTGAAAAAAGAAATCTCGGTTGTTATTGCTAGATACGCAGACGGGACAATGACAAATTATGAGCCAATAGAAAATGTCCATCAAAATCAAATTTTATTTAAATCAAAAATACCAGCCGATATTAATGGCAAGATATTCAAAAAGGCTATTTCAAATGCAAAACAAATATCTGAAAAATTTAATTATGTGGGTGTTTTAACAGTTGAATATTTTATCACTGAAAAAGATGAACTCTTAGTAAATGAACTAGCACCACGCTTTCATAATTCAGGGCATTTGACCATCGATGCTTTCAACCAGTCGCAATTTAGCTTACATGTTTCATGTGTATGTAATTTAGGCTCGAAACCAATTGGCAAAATATCTAATGCAGAAATGTATAATATTTTAGGTTCTGAAATTCTTGAATACAGAAAAAAAACATTTAAAAAAAATGAATTTTTTTATGATTATTTAAAGAAGGAACCTAGACAGGGAAGAAAAATGGGACATCTTACGATATTAAAAGATTAACTATTGAACTGTTATTCTAAACATTTTCCTATCACCGTTAAAGGCAGTTGCTGCATGCAGCATAGAACGATTTGACCAAAGAGCAATATCACCCTTTTTCCAACCAAAACTATATGAAAAATTTTTATTTATTTGGTGAGAAGATAAAAAACTTATCAATTCTTCTTGCTCAGAGCTCAAATTAACTATTCCAACAACATGACCTGGAGAACAATAAATTGTTTTTCTGCCATCAATAGATTGCACCAATTTATGCTCAGATTTTATTTCTTTTGTTTCGCTAGTCCCGTGATCTGCCATCCTTAATTTTCGTGTTTGAGCTATTTTTCCTTGAGATGAAAAAATACCTTTTAAGTTTTCAATTTTTTGTTTTATTTCCTCTGACAAAGCCTCATATGCAAGAAATTGATTATAAAACAATGTATTTCCTTTTCCTTCTTCAGGCACTTCAATAGCCTGTAAAAAAGTGAACCTTGGCGGGCTTTCCAAGTATGAAGA
This sequence comes from uncultured Pelagibacteraceae bacterium, assembly GCA_902579605.1. Lineage (GTDB taxonomy): Bacteria > Pseudomonadota > Alphaproteobacteria > Pelagibacterales > Pelagibacteraceae > Pelagilacustribacter. Next base: position 80,637 of record CACHHD010000003.1, on the reverse strand, counting down.
GTCAGTGTGAGGTCCCTCACCAAAACTTTTTCCAGTATCAGTTTTTTTTCTTTCAATAACGTAAATGTCTTTAAAATCTTTATGAGGTTTAAGCATAGGATATTTAGCCGGGTTTCCAAAATTTGATGAAAAATTTATATATTCTTCTGGATTTAAGTTTTGATTTTTAAAAAAAAGTACTCCATATTTATTAAGCAACTTTTTAATTTCATTTATTTGATCCTTTTTTACATTTTTTAAATTAGTGTAAATAAAACATCCTACTTTATTGTCTGTTGGTTTAAATTCTATTTTCGACATACAAAAGTTTAAACTAAATTACATCAATTTGGCAATGGGTTAATTAGTTCTTTAAAATTATTTTTCGGATTATTAATTTCAAGCCCGATTTGATAGAAATTAAGATCTGGTGGCTTAACAGACCGCAAAATTTCTTGGGCATTATTTTTAAGATTTAAATAATCATTAATCTTTGATTTATTAATTATTAATGGTTGGCGGTGGTGAATCTTAGAATTTTCACCATCAGCTTCTCTCGTAATTATACTAAACTGATTATTTTCAAATATTCCAGCAAAATACATTAAATCATTATCATTTTTTAGTTTAAAACAATAAGGAACTTTTTTATTTTCATTAGATTTTGACCATTCATAAAAATAGCTACAAGGTATCAACAATCTGTTAGTCGAAATTAATCTTTTAAAATATGGTTTAACTAAACTTTCTAATCTAGTGTTATGCAAAGGTCTAAAACCCTCTTTGTCTTTTGCCCAGCTTGGAAAAATACTCCAATGACCAAGCTCTAAAGCTCGTCCATTACTGTATTTTTTTATAACAGCAGCCTCTTGTCCCGGACTTATATTAAAATTATCTATGTTGTCTACTTTTCCAATTACAGTTTTGACTATATCCGACGTTGCTTTTATTATACTTGTTTGTGCAAATCTTCCACACATTAGAAATCTATTTTACGAATTCTTTAATACGTTCTATCGTACTTTTTTTTGGACCATCATATTTAATTGAATATGAATTTGACGTAGTTAAAACTTCAACGCCTTTTGTAAATATAAAGATAAAAAATATTATAAAAAATACAACGAATATTTTTGCAGGATTATAGTTTCCTGTTTCAAAAACACTTTTTTTTTCGACATTTGCTTTATGGAAAAATTTAAAGGTAATATAAACCGCAATAATTAAACCTATGTGTGCAAGTACAACGCCTGGCCCACCCCCAAATAAAACTTGTTAGGCTAAATACATATAAACTAAAAACAGTCGACCATACAAAAGATAATACTATTAAAATTTGAAGTCTGACAGTTTTTGGAAGCGATCTTAAATCATTCTTACTATCATCAAACATTATGTTTGCTGTTTCTACCATCCAATTTTTTAAGTTTTCCATATTTAATTTATATACATTTTAATTAAAAATTAAAATTTATAATTTTCTTACTAAGTTTTTTACTTTATTCATATGCCTTTCGAACTTTTTCTGCGACATTCCAGGCAAGACTTCATAAAATCTTATGTAGCTTGTTTTCATGCCTCCAAGTTTTAAAACACCAGCCTTTATTCTTCTAAAGGGTATATTTTGAAACCAAGTTTCTATACTAAAAAAATTTCCACCATAGGACATGGACATTATAGCTGTTTTACCTTTCATTGCTCCAGCCAAAGGATATCCCCAGTTACCTATTAACTTTTTAAATGAAAAAAACCATTTAGGAGCAAGTACGTGATCAATCCAATTTTCAAGTATCGCAGTTGCTCTTAAGTTGTAACAAGGGGATATCATAAATAGCACATCACTCTGCTCTAATCTTTTTCTATAATCTAAAATTTGTTCACTTGGTTTAGAGCCATTATAAAAGGGTATAGGTTTTTCTTTATGTAAATTTATTAAATCAATCTCATGACCTAATTTTTTTGCTTCAGAGCAAAATGTATCTCTTATCTCTTGATTAAAACTTTTATCTACATTGTGATGACCATATACAACAAAAATTCTTCTCATCTTATTCTTTTACTAATTTTTTTTAAAATACTCAATTATTTCTTGCACTCTGATAAATTTAATTCCAAAAACAAATCCCAATCCTATACCGTACCATACTGCCCCTGCTAAACCATAACCATCGATACTAATATCTACTTCATAAAAAGTTTGAATTTTCCTTACAAAATAATAAAAAATTAAAGATCCAATAAATCCATTAATAAAAAAAAATTTACTTATCTTCACTTTCAACTTTATCCTTCCAAAAAAATATTCCAGTTCCTCCACCTATTAAAATAGCTGATATGATCCATGCTGATTCGTGTTTCACAAATATTGTAATCACACCTGCCAGAACTAAAAGTATGCCTAAATGTCTGTTTTTCATAATTAATCCTATATTGACATGTATTAATGTTATACAATAGAATTAAGTTACCATCCACATGGTCAGAAAGTGGCTCATCTACATGAGTTAAAAGTAGGTTGAATAAAACTAACAAGGAGAATGTATGGATAGACATACAAAGTTGTTAAAAGAATTCAGCCGAAGTAAAACACAGGCTGAACTTTTAAATAAATTGAACAAATCCAGAAAAGCCATTAACACTGGTAACTCAGGTACTTTTGGTTACAGGATCAAAGCAGGATCCAACGCTGGAAAAGTTATTAAACATTTAAAAAAGAATTCAGACAACATTTAACTCTTGTAGGGGTAGCTAGAGCTACCCCTCATTATAAAAGGTGCAAAATTCTTTAGCCCATTTCATATTGGGCACAATACCAACATCGCTATCTCGCCAAGGAGATGGGTCGTATAAATTAAAAATTCTTATTTGCGGGTTTTCTAAATTTGTTCCACCACCCAACCAATACTCTAAGTTAATAGCGAAATAGATATCTTTATTTTCAATACCCTCACATTTTTCAGCTAAAACAATAAAGTTCCATACATGAGAAATATTAAAGTAAGCATCCCCATTTATTTTTTTTATCCAAATTCTATCTCCTCTTTCATAGTTTTCTATTATTACAGAGTCTCCATTTTTTAGGTGATACATTTTTTTTATATTTAATTTATCTATTGTAGTATTTTTTTGTGCATATAAAAAATTAAAATTAAGGATAAGATTTAAAAAAAAATATAAAAATAACAATTTTTTAAACATTATCACTCACAGTAAAAATTTTTAATTTTAAAAAATCTCTTCTTGAAATATTCTCCTTTAATTTAGGATATTTTAGCTTTAATTTTTTCATAAAACCTATGTATTCATAGAGTCTAAAAATACTAATAGATTTTCTCACTGCAAAAAAGGCACAAGTTCCTACTAAAAAACTTAAAATCGATAAACCCATAAATTTTATAGAAGCTGCGAAAACTCCGACAGATACACCGCCTTTTATTATTCCCCATTTCACATTTCTCAAATTTTTTCTATTTTTTAAATCGTTAAATTTGTAAGCAAGTGCAGAAATACTTACCAACGCAGTTAAAGGTTCACCTTGAACTAAACTCGTACTTAATACTCCAGAGGCTATTTCAGCAAATTTTTCTTTTTGTTTTTTATTCCAGCAAAAATAAATCGATAAAGGGCCTAAGGAGGATGATAATAATTCATTAAACTCCAAATGTTTAATGTCATCTATCCACTTATAGGGAATTTCTGAAAAATTACTAAATTCGTCATATACTAAAGTTTTTGTTTTAGTACTACTTACGTGAAGTAAATTGGAAATTAAATTAAGCTTATTATTAAAATTCATCATCTAAATCAAAATCTTCAATATTAAATTCAGGGTCATCCATATCTTTCTGTAACTCTCTTATTTTTTTTTCAAGTCTTTTTTTCTTTTCTTTGTTAAGATGAATAATATTACTGCAATTATTCAAAGATAATTTTCTTAAATTTTTATTTTGAAACCAAACATCTTCACACTCTTTAAGAAAATCTGTGCTCCAAGTTTCTTTAATTTCAAAATTAGCTCCGTTTAATAATGCCCAAATTATTCGACATAATTTATTGTATTGTTCTTGATCTAATTTACTCGCACAAATTTTTAAAATAGAGTCTAAGTCTTTTTTTTTGTGTAAATTTTTCAATATCTATTTCAACTTTTTTTTTAATTTTTTTAAGTAATTTGTCCAGTGAGATCTTTTTGTTTTTAAAACTTTTTTTTTAATTTTTAATGAGTTTGTAATTATGTTTCCTTGATTATTGTGAAATTGTAAAAAAGGAACATTGTTTGACTTTATCATTAATAGAAGTTTTGTTTTGTTATTGTTTTCTATAGAGAAAAAAGTACACCATTCACAACTACTATTTTTTGGCTGTTTTTCAATTCTTATCTCTACGTTATCTGCTTCAAAAATTTTCATTAATGCATTGTTAATTCGCTTTTAGACTCCTCATTTTGATATATAGAAGTTTTAGTTCCTAAACATAAAGGACACGTTCTCTCTTTGTCTATAAGAACACTTAAAGGACCTATTTTTAAAATTAATTTACCATCTACAACCTTTCCTTCACCTCTACACCAATAACAATTATCAAACTTATTCATCTGTTTTTTGCCTTTTGTTCTGAAAATACTTGTCTGTTAAAAAGCTTATAATGAGTATGTAGGAAACAAATATTATGAAACTTGCGCCGGTGATTAGAGTTGTTATTTCCTCTTTAAGACCGACGCTTAAAAATAATAAACCAGATAAATTAAAGACAAAAAATAACGGAGCACAATATGATGGAGTTGTTTTTAATTTCCATGTTAAAAAAATAGTGAAGAACAGGGTTATATTAGCGATAATTTTAACAATTAGTAATGGGATTTCATATTCTATCAGTGAGGCCTCCTTTGATTAGACTCACTTATTGAAGAAAAGTCTTTTGCAAATTTTTTTCTCAATTTAACAGTTTCTTTATCATCCCATTTTTCAACAGTGGAGATAAAATTTTCATTACCTATATCTGTATTTAATAATTGCTCATCAAATTTTATTTGGACCGGTAACGAAAAGTTTACAACTTGACCTGATATGACGCCTTGACCATTTGCAAGAGCCGGAAGTTGTTTAGTGTCCTCTGCATCAAAAGTTTCAGAAGTATCACGAACGAATTTTTGATCTTTCTGATTTTTAATTCTAAAACTTATGTGGCTGTTACATTGTGAAACAATTGTTTCATCTAAACGAGCAGGTCTTTGACTCACTATCATAAGGCCTGTTCCAAACTTTCTACCTTCCGTAATAAGTTTTCTAATTGTTTCAACAGATGGAAGGTTGTCTTTATTCTCAGTTCTTGAAGGAATGAAGTTATGTGCTTCCTCAATTATTGTTAAGAATGGTGGAATTTCTTCTTCTACTTCTTGCCTATGTTTAAATAAAGACTCAGATAGAATTGAAACAATTGCACTAGCTGGAAGTGTTTCATATCCTTTTAAATAAAGAATACTTAGCTGACCTTTTGATATTATTTTTTCTGGTTCAGTACCAGCATCTGGCAATTGTTCAAATTTTAAATTAGCCATTTTTTTTCTGTGCCTAAAATTAGTTTGTTCCATACTAACTAATTTTTTAACAACTTGACCAAGACTTCTGTTTACCACAAACATTGTTGCAGCTTTAATATGACCCATACCTGATGAAGCTCCTTTAGTTTTAGAGTTTCTATCTTTAATGTAATCTTTTGATTGAGTAATAAGTTTATTAATATATTTAATTAAGCTACTTTCTTCGTATTTAACTTTATTAATTAAGGAATTAAGATAATCGTTTTGTGGTTCAGTTAAAGGCTTACCTAATTTTTCAATTAAAGTATAAATAATTTCTTTATCCTCCGATTTAATAGATAAATTAGGATAAAAAAGTTTTACCTTATTATTTGGAAACATTTGTTTGTTTTTTTGAACAAACCCTAAATAGTCACCATGAATATCATAGATTAGCATTGGAAACATTTTCTGCATTAGTTCTGAAATTATTCTTCTAACCATTACAGTTTTTCCTGAACCTGACATACCTGTAATAAGTACATGTCTTGAAACCAAATTATCAGCATCTATCTTTATTTCTACTGACTCTCTCGCTAGTAGTGAGCCGATATAAATTGGATGTTTTGAATTAAGATCTGAAATAAGAAGTTTCTCAACATCATTGCTATTAGGATAGTCAACACTCGCAGCTGGTTTTACAGGATAAACTAATGGAAGCAATTTTAATTTATCTTCATTATTTTTTGTATAACCTAAAATTGATACTTTACAAATTAACTCATCTCTTGTTGTGGGCAAAATTGTATCTCTTATATCAATATCTTCATTTGCTAATTCTTGAGCTGCTTGACGCGGGAACCATTCATTTGAACAATCAATGCTCATTATTTTTCCCCATACTGTTACTGATATAATTTTACCATTACCATCAGGAACATTTGTTTCAGTAGCAACGATATCTCCTTTTTTTGCTTGGTAATTTTTTAAACTAAAGAAAAATTCGTTTATATTAGTTTCACCTAACACAGTTCCAATAGTTTGCCATTTTGATCTTTTTTTCATGTTTATTTTCTCCTTTTGGTTGGTCTGTTAATCCAAGCTCTATTTTTTTTTGACAAAATTTTAAGAGCAAGAGAAACAGTGTTTTGATCTTTATTATTGATTGCTTGCTTAAGTAAATGTGTTGATCGATAATTTCTTGAGGCTTTACTCATAAAATTAGAAATTTTCACAAAACGATCTACAACAGCTAACCCTGCTAAATATCCATAGTTTGGCAGTAACCTTGAGACACAAAGAATATAACCAAAATCTTTAATAAGGTTTTTTGGATAATTTAGTGTTTCAATTCTTATTGGTGATTGATTGTCAGTAGCTTTGACATAACCCATAAATATTTTAGGATATTGTTCAATTACTTCATCCCACATTGATCTTTGAATTAATTTGTTTCCATAAAATTGCTTTTGAATTTCAATTGGTTTTAAAGCTTGATTTCGTTTAAGAATTATTTCGAATAGATTTGAGTCAGTAATTCTATACTTATTAATTGTATCAATCGTTTCTTTATAGTCTTTTGATGAGATATGACCTTTATTTTTAAAATTATACAAAAGATTTTTGGTGTATGCAGCAGAAACTGCTGTTTCAACAACACCGTATATAGGAAAAGGGCTTTTCTTAATAAATTTAATACATTCAAGATAAACTTTAATAAAATGTCTATCTTCAGGTGTCATTCTCCTTTTTTTTCTCTCTTTATCTTTTTTACCATTTATAAAAGGAATAAAATCCTCTGTAGCCAATTGAGTAAAAGGGGGGAAACCTTGTTGAGTAAAAGGAGTAAGTATTGCTTGAATTGGACCATGTAAGAAACAAAAATCATATTTTTTACCTGATTGAATATGATTAACCAAAGTAGCTGCTTCACATATAATTCTTGCTGCGTCCTTTTTTTTGTTTAGCATCATATCCTCAAAAGAGTCATCGTCTATAAAATCATAAAGTTCGTTATCTGGATCAAATAAATCGACAATTTTACTATTATTAACTTTAAATAACTGTTCATTAGCAGCTTTATTTACAATATAGCTTCCAGCTCTTATTGTAAGGGGAGCAGAACTAGGCATAGGTGTTTTGTCTAAACCACCATCTACAAATGCAACAGTTTTATTTTTGTAAGTCGGCCAAGATGTTGAAGGAGTATAATCTAAATTTATAATTAAATTTTCGTGATTACAAATTTTGATTACTGTTTTTGAAACTTTATCTAAAACATTTAAAAAATTTGCTTGTACTACTTTTGAACCATTAATTGCACTATTAATATAATTTAGAAAAAGATTATTGTTCATAAATACCTTGAAGTGTTTTTTTATTTATACTCCTCAAACCTTTACCAGTATATTTTAAACTTTTAATATGCCTGCCTAACTTTGAGTTATTTTTTTTAATTTTGTTGGAATTAAAGTAGTAAACTAAACGTCTTCCACTTAAAGCAATCTTAGAAAGAACAGGTTGTTTATATCTTCTATAAAACCTTTTACTGATATCATTAATAAAATTTTTACATGCATATTTATTTCTAAAACTTCTTATACGAACATTTATTAAATTTGGAGTAGAGCAGGTGTCGAAAGAAGATTGGGAGTTGGAGGTATTATATGAAAGGAGTGATTTGAAGTTCCCAACCTTTAGAGCCGTTACCGGTACTCTAACCCTGCTCTTACTCGAGCCATTAAATTTTCTGTATCTATAATTAAAGAAATTTAATTGCATATTATCTATATACCCGCGTTAATTTTTTTTTCTAATTTTTCTCTGCAAAAAGTTAAAAATTTAGCATGCAGTTTTTTTTCAATTAGAGAGACTGCCTGAAATGAAATATTTAGAATTTTAGATAATTTATTTAAAGCAACTTGTTCTTGACAATTTATTCTTGCTTTGAAAATAATAACTTCTTTATTGTTACAATTTTTTAAGAAAGCTATAGCCTGTTTCTTTAAAAACAATTTTTGTTGATTTTCATAAGATTGTCTAAATACCGAGTCAGGTGCAATTCCTTGATAGCTATTTCCACCTATATCATTTTTTTGATCATCAAATCTGTAATATTCTTGACCTTCCTCATTAATCTTCCAATCATGTTCGTTACCAAATTGGATGGCTTCCAATTGATGGATTTTTTTAATGCCTTCATTTCCAGATAGTCCAAAAAATTCGGCCAAATGTTTAGCTTCTTCGAATGTTAAATTGCCTTCTCTACAGACATTTCTTTTTACAGCTTTTATAGCAGAATGAATCTTCTCATGAAGATCTGATCCGTTTGTGTGATTTTGCTTATTAATGAAATCAATGACTTTTTTACGAATTAATGTAACTGCAAATTGAGTAAAGTTAATGTCTCTATCTTCTTCAAAATACTTAATCGACGCGTATTGTAATGCCAAAAGAGCTTCAGCAACTAGATCTTCATCTAATTTAGCTTTAAAACTTAATGCTTTACAAATAATCGAGGAATTTCGCTCTTTTTTACTTAATTTAGCAATGCTATCAACGAAATTTGAACCCTTTGCGTTTAATATAGCTAACTCGTTGTTTATGAGCGCTTTTGAAGTTGTCGTTAGATTAACGACTGCGTAAATTGGGCTTGTAGGAGCAAGCTTGTGTAAATTAAGCATATCATTGCTTGCTACCTAATATATATATATACCCGCTAAAATTATTATTTCAAGTGATCTTAAGAAAAAAGATTATTTTTTGATTATTATAACTATACTATAAAATAATGGCAAAATTAGGTCGAATTTAGAGATTTTTTTACAATTAGTGGTTGTCTAAAATATTAGCATTTTTATTTAAAACTACTTTTATAATGCTCATGACCCAAAACACTTGTTACTGCACTTTTTTCATAGTCATCAATACACATTCTAAAGTAATAATTTTTTTCGTTCCTCACCTTTTTTTTATTTTTTGGGTCAAAAAAATCTAATCCCTTTCTAACTTCTAAACAAGAATTTATATCCAATGCGTAAATTGCTCTATCATATACGTCATCGCGTGCTTTGTTAATCTCATCATATTTATGATGTTTTTTTACTTCAACCTTTACAGGTTTTGGAGATATTTCTGTTATCAACTCAGTTAACATTTTAGGAATTTCATCCCATTTCGACCTTTGTTGTTCTGAACGACAAAATTGTTTGAGTTTATACAATTTTCCATCATTTATAGTCGTATATATATAAAATTCTACCTTATCTTTAAAAAAGCTATTTTCGTAAATTTTTCCAATTATTGTATTTAAAGTAAATTCATAATTTTTAGCAGCCTGTAAGGATTTAGGAATACCAAAATGTTTTGAAAATTCTACTTTTTTAAAATTAATAATATTTAAAATATTTGGTTCTTTTTTCCTGCATTCCACATTTAATGAAAGTAAATCATAAGGAATATTAGGATCAATAAAACAAATTTTTTTAGCAAATCTCGTCATAGAGCAAATCTCGCTTGTTATTTCATCGTAGGACATATTTCTCAAATATTTTTTTGATAAATTTTTTTTAGACATAACAAATTCATTATTAAAATAATTCGGGAATTCAACAATATTATTAACATTTTCGGTTTTTAATTTGCTTAAAACATTATCAACAGGTGATAATTTTTTATCTGTTTCAATCTCAATTTTTTTTCCTAATACTTTCATTTTTTTTAACTCTAGTGCGATTATAGAGCCTGCTCTATATTTTTCACCCTCCTCAATTATCTTATTATATTCAGACTCTAGACTCTTTTCTTTATCGTCGATTAAAATAAAAAAATCAGACAAAAATTCTCTGTTTACTTTAAAAAAATCACCAATTTTTTTCGTCATCGAATTATCATCATCTAATTTCTTTAAAAATTTAGGATCTATTACAATGGGATAAATCATTTACAAAAGATCAAGTTTTTCAGTGAAAAAACCGTGCCTCCATTTAGTATCAAAGCCACCTTTTTTATTTACTGTTAGAGGATCTATTTTTGAGATACCATTATCGTCCATATAGATATAATTAACTTTAATATCTTGAACATCTATTTTTTTCTCTCTTACAAGTTTTAGTAAGCCCAGAAGTAAATTTTCACTGTGCGTTTCAATAATAAGTTGGTTATCTTCACTTGCTTCAACAAATAATTCAGCAAGATTAACTTGCATTCTCGCATGTAAAGATTTCTCTGGTTCTTCAATCAAAATAGTTTTGTCTTGCTCAGCAACGCAAGATGGTAAAAAAGTTAATAAGTAATCCACTCCTGAACCACCCTGGCTGGACGGTAACTTTTGACCAAATTTCTTATGATTAATCTCCGTAACATCTCCTACACCAGCTCTATCAACGCTTATTGTAAAATCGTACTCAAATGTTTTTAACCATCTATTTATTTTAGCCAAATTTCTTTCTATAAGCTCATGAGTAATTAAATTTCTTCCCATCAATGATGGCAGTCTTCCAGTGGGATCAAGTTTCCTACAACTAATAATTTTTTGTATTACAGGAACAAAACTGTCACAACACATATCTAGCATAGCTTGTCCACCTAAGACTTTTCCATCTCTATTTGGATTATAAATAAATGTATGTTTTGTAGGATATATTGTCTCTGTATCGTTAAGTAATAAGGTTAGAGTATAACATAAAAAATCGGAAAAACTGTCAAAATTAGAAATCTGTTCTACTGTTTTCGAACTAGATTGATTGTACATAAAATCTTGATCTTGAATATTCTCAGATCTAAAATTTTTAAATAAGAATTTTTTTGAAAATCTTACATCGTCACCAATATATTTCAAAAATTCATCATAAGATCTTTTTTTCTCTAAAAACTTAATATGATTATCTACACTATTTTTGGATTTAAAAATGAATCTAAAAGGGGAGAATCTCACTCTGTAATCGTCTAATTTATATCGTGCAAATAATTCTTCTCGTCTTTTATCGAAATCTTTTAATTTCTGGTCGTCAGGATTTTTTTTCTTATCTTTGCAATCTTTTAAATATTCTCTTTTAGCTTTTAGCATTGTTTGATATTCAGCAACCCAAGCTTTAACTTCTTTTAATTTAGCAATTAATGCCTCTGAATTTTTAAATGTTTCCTCAAATAATTCTCTAAAGGCAAATTTATTTTCAATAAAATTGACACTACACACATAATGATTACTATAATCTCTGCTACCCTTAATATCTTTAGGCACAGATGAAGTAGAAAATTCAGCAAATTTATCTTCGTCAGTCTCTGTCATATCTGGCTCTGAAGGAGAATAAAGAGTAATATTTTCCAACTTAGTATCATCTTTGTTTATTCTAAATGTTTTAACAATACCTCTTTCGTAAGTGTCCTTAACGTAAAAACCTAACTTTAATTTATTATTTTGATTTTTGTTTTGTTTAGACAGAGTGTGTCTTGGGCTTAACCCCTCCATTTCCTTTTGTGATTTGTTAGATTCGTTGAGAGAGCTAATTGCATCAAGTATTGTGCTTTTTCCAACACTACCTTTTCCAAAAAAAAGAGTTATTCTTCTGCCAAAATTTACGTTTGTAAAATCTTTATAACCTCTAAAATTTTCTAAAATTATCCTTGTTAGATAAGGGCTTTTTAAAGGCTTATCATTTGATGTTTTTGTATAATCTTTTTTTTTAGAGGGCATATAAGTTATTTAAATAATACCCGCAAAAAATTATTTTTAAAACCTATTTATTAAACTAGAAATCGCAAAAAAAGCGGGTATAAGTAATATATGACAGACTCAATCATATATATCGTGCTTCTTTTTTTAGGGATTTTATCTATTTTTAATATAATTATCTTGCTGAGGAATAATAAAAATAAATCTCAGGATAGCTCTTCCTTAGAATTTGACAAGTTTAAAACAGATATTAATAATACAATGTCTTCAATGAGTTCATCGCTTAATCAAGGATTTAATAATTTATCAAAAGATGTAACTAAAGATATGACAGAGGCTTTAACCAAAGTTGATGAAAAGGTAGGCGTCTTTAACAAAGAAGTAGAGGGTTTATCTAAAACTTCAGAAAACTTTACTAGAATTTTAGCTGGGGTCAAACAATACGGAGTTTTAGCGGAATTCTCTTTAGCCTCTCTTTTAAAAGACTTATTACCTTCATCACAATATATAGAAAACATAAAAATGAAACCTGATGAAACTTCTGACACTGTAGAGTTTGCAATTAAATTGGAAGATGTTTTAGTTCCAGTAGACAGTCATTGGCCAATTGAAAAATACAAAGCTATTGACGATGCTTTTCAAAACAAAGATAAAGACGCTTTATCAGAAGCAAGAAAGGATTTAGCTCAGGCTTTTAGAGCAAAAGCAAAAGCTGTAAGTGAAAAATATATTGCTCCACCAAAAACAGTTGATTTTGCTTTGGTATACGCCCCAACCGAAGGTTTGTTTGCTGAACTATCTTCCTATAGAGACCCAAAAACAAAAGAATTGTTATTACAAGAATTAAGAACTAAATATAAAGTTACTATAGCAGGACCTAATACTTTGTCTGCACTTTTACAATCTTACCATTTAGGATTTCAAACTTTAAAAGTTCAAAAACATGCCACGCAAATTTACGGTGATTTAAGAAATATTACCTCAAGATTCGAAAAACATTTCATGGGCATCGCTGATTTGAGAAAAAAATTAGATCAAGCTATGAAAGCAACAGATACATTTGGTAGAGATGCTAGATCTATAATGAGAACTTTAGAAAACATTAAGAATCCCACAGATAAGGATGATCCTAAATTGACTTCAATTAAATCAAAATCCACAAGTTCAGAACAAATTTCAGACACAAGTGAAAAAAAGATTGAAAAAATAAATTAATTAATTAAATAAATATACTCTATGGCTAACTACTGTTTTTTCGATTTAGAAACATCTGACTCATCATTAAACTTTTCTCAAATGTTGGAAGCTTCTTTTATAATTTGTAATGATGATCTTAAAGAGCTTAAAAGAGCAACTTTCTTTTCAAGGATTAATAAGACACAAATTCCACATCCTGGAGCTTTATTAACGAATGGCATAAGCATTAAGAGATTAAAAGAAACAAATTTATCTGAATATGAGATGGTTAAACAAATTTTTAAGTTTTTTGAGAATTCAGGAAAATTAGTTTTTATGGGTTGGAATTCCAGCCAATTTGACCGTTCAATCTGCCGTGCTACTTTCTGGAGAAGTTTAGAAAAGCCATATTTAATGAATACTAATGGAAACTCCGAAGCAGATCTACTTCACATTGCCAGAGCATCTCATTTATATTATCCAGGTGTTATAAAAACAGGAACAACTAAAAAAAACAATCCTGAATTTAAGCTAACAAGTATTTCAAAAGCCAACAACATTCAGCATGAATTTAAACATTCTGCAGAGTCTGATACTTTGGCGACTATGTTAACAGCTCGTTTAATAAAACAAAAAGCTCCTGCATTATGGCAATCCTCATTTTTAACAACTAGCAAAAACGATGTCTTATCTATTTTAAAAAAAGAGCTGATGTGTATTTCTACTGAAAATTACGGCGGGGGACCCAAAGGACACTTAGTAACTTATATTTCACAACATCCTGTATATGGCTATCCCCTTGCAATAGACTTACGCCATGATGTTGATACTTTCTTAGATATAAATACTGACCAATTAAGAGACTTACTCAAATCAAAGCCAAAGCCAATAAGAACAATAAAATATTCAGCTCATCCAATTATAATGAACCCTTCATTTATTAAAAATATTGAACCTTATAACGCAATTGGTATGGAAAAATTAATTGAAAGAGCAAAAAAAATAAAAGAAAATAAGAATCTCGCTGAAAGATTATCTATTATTAAAAAGGAAGAAGTAGAAGAAAAAAATCAAAGCAATCAGCTTGATAAATATGTTGAGGAGACTATTTACAAAGGCGGCTTTCCAAATGCTAAAGATAATTTAAATATTCAAAAATTTAATCAAGCCAATAATTGGAATGATAAATTAAAATTAAAAGACTCCTTCGAAGATGAGAGATACAGTTATCTTGCGAATAGGTTAATTTTTGAAAATAATCCTGAAATTTTAAGTAAAAGCGACTACAAAAAAATACACTCTCATTTTGCAGAGAGTTTTTTAGCTACTGAAAAAAAACCTTTTACAACTATACCTGGTGCTTTTAAAGCTGTAGATGACTTAAGAAATGAACATTCTAAAGATGAAAAAAAATTGTCCCAATTAGAAGAAATCAACAGTTATTTGCAAGAACTTCAAAAATTTTACGAAGCAGCCTGATCTGTTAAAAAATCAACAGTTGACTTATAAAAAAAAATACTTATTTAAGTCATATGATCAAAATTAACGATGATACGTATCAAAAATTTATTTCAGATGGAAATAAGATAAAGATAATTAAACTTGGGGCAAAATGGTGCCAACCATGTATGAATTCTGTTCAGCCCTGTACCGAGTTATCAGAGGAGCTTAAAGATAAAGTAGAAATTGCTGAACTTGATATTGAGGAATCGCCTTCCACTGCTACTATGCTTAATTGTAGATCAGTACCGTATTTTTTAAAAATTTCGAATAAACAAGTCGTTTCGGAACAAGTTGGATGGGGTGGAAAAGAAAAACTTAAGGACTGGATACTAAGTAATTAATTTTTATTTAAAATAGACCCGCAAAAATATAGACTCCCGAAACAAACCACGAGCTTCTTTTCCTTAGAGCTTACTTTATTTATAGCTTCTTCGAGAGAATTGCTTATTTCCGAATTAATTTTGTTTTTTATAGCAATTTTATTTAATTCTCTTGCTGATACTGAACTATTCTCATTTTTTATTGGTAAAGTTATAATCTTTTCAAAGATATTATTAAATTCTTTGATAAATAAATCTGGCTCTTTATTCTTTGTCATAGCCCAAATACCATATTTAGGTAATTTAATAGTTTTAAGATAATTATACAAATTTTTAGCATCATACGGGCTATGTGCACCATCGATCATTATCAATTCATTTTTATGCAACATTTTTTTTATCCTACCTTTTTTTAAATAATTAAACCTGCCTGGAAATGATAATTTTGGTAAAGTTTTAACAATTATTTTTTTACTAATATTAAAATTTAATGCTATTTTTACTGCGTGAGCAATATTAGAAAACATTCCTTCTGAATGTACATTTTTAGCATTTAGCTTTATTGTTGTCGACTTATCTTGATAGTAATAAAGATTACTCTTTTTAGTCAAACGCCACGAATTTGGGTAATGAATTTTACTTTTATTCTTTTTTAAATGACCTTTAATTTTTTTTAATACGTAGGGTGTTTGTTTTCCTATATATATGTTTGTAAAATTATTTAAATATCCCACATCTTCTTTAATTATTTCATCTAAAGTTTTCTTTTTAAGAAATATCTTATGTTGAAGATTAATATTTGTAACAACTTGAGCAAGGGGAAAATCAAAGATATTAGAGCAATCATGCCTCCAAAGAGCGCCCGTCTCCACAATAAAGTAATCCACATTAAGTTTAGATGCATTAATTATATAAATTAAAGTAAGAACTTCATACACAGTTAAGGGTATTTTTAATTTTTCAATTTTTTTTATGGTATCCTCAATTTCTTTAAGTGTTAGATATCTGCCTCCCATATAAAATCGCTCTCTAATATCTTGAAGAGAGGGAGAAATGTAAGTTGATACAGTTTGTTTATTAGCTTCTATAAAATTTTTTAATGTCCACAACGTAGTAAATTTTCCTGATTCCCCTAGCACATTAATAACATTATTAAGCTTTCTTTCTGGGTTTCCTAATAAACTTAAAGCAAGCTTGATTCTTTTAAGACCAAAATTAACTGTTTTTTTGAATAGTTTTTTTTTAGCTAGCAGATTGTAGAGACTGGTCGATTGTAATGGCATTTTTTTCATCTTTCTTAGCCTGAGTCTCAGATTTTTTCAACATTACACTTAGCAAAGTTCCTATAGTTGAATTAAGATATTTTCTCTCAATAACTAAGTCTAGAAATCCATGCTCTTTTATATATTCAGCAGTCTGGAATTCATCTGGTAAGGTTTCCCTTACTGTGTCTTGTATAACTCTTTTTCCAGCAAATCCGCAAACACTTCCTTTTTCAGCTAAAATTATATCTCCAAGCATTGCCCATGAAGCTGTTACACCGCCAGTAGTTGGATTTGTTATTACTACAATATAAGGAATATTATTTTTTTTTAATTCATTTACTGCCAAACTAGTTCTTGTCATTTGCATTAAAGCAATAGAAGACTCCATCATTCGTTGGCCACCTGAACAACTAAAAAAAATAAGGGGTATTTTATTATTTATTGAATTTTGAACAGCGGTTATAAAAGCTTCTCCAGATGCTGCACCGAACGAACCACCAATAAACCTAAAGTCTTGAGCACCAACTGTTACCTCTATACTTTTTACTCGGCCCTTCGCTATTAAAATTGCATCATCTTGGCCTGTTTTTTTTCTAGCATCTCGCAATCTATCCTTGTATTTTTTATTATCTATAAAGTTTAAAGGATCATCTACTGGTAGCGGAGTATTAATAATTTCATACATACCATTGTCAAAAAATAGCTTAAATCTATCTTTACAAGATAACTTATGGTGCACACCACATTTAGGGCAACAAAAAAAATTTTTTTCAAAATCTTCTTTATAAATTAAATTTTTACATTCACACGAAATCCAAAGTTTTTCATCTGTAGTAGAAGTTTTCTTTTTAAATAAAGATTTAATTTTAGGTTTTATAAATTTTGTTATCCAATTCATATAATTTTCTTTTTTAAATTATATACCATTTTATTCAGCACTTTGGCAGTATTTAGGCGTTTTTTAATTGAATTTGTTATAGTTTTACACAATTGACTACCCACAACTAGACCATCAGCCTTTTTAAGGGAAGCTATAGTTTTATTAGTTATACCAAAACCTATTACTATATTTTTTTTGGAATTAATTCTTTTAATCTTATTATAATTTTGAAGAATTTTTTTAGGTGAAACTTTTAGTCTACCACCCGTAGTAGATAACATTGATATATAATAAATCATATCGTGAGAGTCTTTAATTATTTTTTTCATCCTGTTTTTCGGAGTAGTCGGTGATAATAATTGAATAAAATTTATAGATTTTTTCTTACATTTATATGCAAAATTGACATTTTCTGGATACGGCAAGTCAACTATTATAAGACCATCTACTCCAGATGCCTTACAGTTTTTTAAAAAATTATTTTCACCGCTTTGATAAATCAAATTAAAATATCCCATCATAATTAATGGCTTGTTCGGGCTCGACTTCTTGAATTTTTTTACAATTTGGAAAACATTTTTAAGTTTTAATCCATTTTTAAGAGCTCTATGAGAGCTTTCTTGAATTTGGCCACCATCTGCAATTGGAGTATTATGAGGAAAGCCTAGCTCAAGAATATCAGCATGTTTTGAGATTGTATTTAATATTTTCAAAGAATTCTTTTGAGTGTTATCTCCAGCAACAGTATATGTAATTAAAGCTGCTCTTTTTTCTTTTTTACATTTCTCAAAAACTAAAGAAATTTTTGATTTCATCTTATATATGATCCTAATTTTTCTTTTATGATATCTTTATCTTTAAGACTATCACCACACGAATTCACAATTATAACATCAGAGGATTTTAATTTTGGTGCTAATTTAATTGCTTCAGCAAATGCATGTGAGGGTTCTAAAGAAGGAGAAATATTTTCAAGTTTTGAAACTAGCTGATAAGCTTTTAAAGCTTCCTCATCATTTGCAGATGTGTATCTCGCTCTTTTTGTATCTTTGAGAAAACAATGCAAAGGTGAAATACCGGGGTAATCTAAACCTGCTGATATTGATTCTGTCGATCCTATTTGTCCCTCCTTATCTTGTATTACATATTGTGCGGCACCATGCAAAATTCCTATCTTAGAGCCATTAGTTAGCGGGGCTGCATGATATTTACTATTTTTTGGTCCTCCTGCTTCAATACCAATAAACTCTGCATCAGTGTCCATAAACTCATTCCAAAATCCCATAGCCGAACTTCCGCCACCTACACAATTTAATAATTTCATTTTCTTTGGAATTTTTCCAAATTCCTCTTTTACTTGTTTTACTAATTCCCTAGAAATTTGCGCAGTGCTCCATGCACAAATTTTTATAAAAATATTTGGTCCAACAGTTGATCCAACACACATATTTGTTGTATCGTTATTAGCAACCCAATATCTCATACACTCACTAACAGCATCTACTAATGTTTGACTACCAGTTCTGACTGGAACAATTGTGGCTCCATTTTTTTTAATTGCTTCAACATTTGGACGTTGTCTTTTAATATCTTTCGCTCCCATAAATATTTTGCATTTAAGACCAAATTTTTTTGCAGCCATAGAAAGCATTTTCCCTGCATAACCTGCCCCTGTATCTCCAACGATAAATTTTTTTCCTGCCCGTTTAGCAATTAAACAATGTACTGTTGCATTGTATATTTTGTGAGCACCCCCATTCGCCTCAGAAACTACTTTTGCATAAATTTGAGCTCCTCCAAGATGGTCGGACAATTTTTCCAATTTTATAAATGGAGTAGGTACGCCAACGTAAGACCTAAAATAGTGATCTCTCTCTCTTAAAAATTTTTTGTCATTTCTTAATTTAGCAAATAGTGTGGTGAGATCGTCAATAGGTTTTTTTAATGTTTCAGGTATAAAATTACCACCGAATTTTCCACCATACATAAAATTTTTATCATGTTGGTCTATAAGAGGTATGCCTTTTTTAATTTTCATTATTAATTTTTTTTACAAGCATAGTAAATTCCTTAATCTTTTTAATATCTTTTACTTTATTTGTTTCCAAAGCACCAGAGACATCAATGATATCAGCAAATTTTGATAATTCACCTAGTTTGTCTTTTGTAATATTACCCCCAATCATTTTTTCTCCTTTAATTTTGATATTTTTAATCCAATTATGGTTCCAACCTAAACTTTTTTCATAGCCTGCACTATCCCATAAAATAATATCTGATCCATCTTCTACTTTTTTGTAAGCTTCAATATCCTTTTTATCTTTTACTTGTATAGAAGCTATTATTTTTTTTTGAAATCTTTTTTTAATTTGTATTAAAGATTTATTTTCATATTGGCCGTATAGTTGAAAATAATCAAAATTAAGTTTTGAAAATTTTTCTAATTCATTCAAACTTGGTTTAACTAAGACCCCAACATATTGAACATTTTTCTTATTTTTTAGTAAAAGACTTTTTACCTTCTCATATGAAATATATCTATGACTTTTTGAATAGTTTAAAATGAACCCGCAAAAATCAACTTGACTATTTATGCAAGTTTCTACTTCAACAGGGTTTGAGAGCCCGCAAACTTTTAGTTTCATAAACTTAATTTAATGATTTAATTAACTTTTGAATATTATTTTTAAAGTTACCTTTGATTAAACTTCTTCCCATGACTATAGAAGTTGCCCCACTTTTAAAAGCTTCCTTAGGAGACATTACTCTTTTTTGATCATGTAAATTATCGCCTTGTAAACGTATTCCTGGAGTGACTATTTCCATATTTTTACAAATTCTTTTTATAAATTTAATATCTTTTGCTGAACAAACAATTCCATCTAATTTTGCTTCTTTTGCAAGTTTAGACTGTTTTAATACTAAACTTTTTATAGATTTTATGTGACCAATCTTTTTTATAGATGAATTTGAAAAACTTGTCAGAACTGTTACTCCTAAAATCTTTAATTTTTTGTTGTATTTTTTAACTGCTTTTTTTACTGCCTTAAGCATTTCTAAACCACCACTGACATGAACTGTTATATAAGAAATATTTTTTAAATCTTTAATTGACTTTATTGCTGAGTAACTTGTATTTGGAATATCAAAAATTTTAATATCTAGCCACAAATTTTTCTCTTTTAAATTTAATATAAATTTTCTTCCATTCTTTGAATAAAAAAATTCTAAGCCAAACTTAAAACCTATTTTGTATCCCTTTAATTTAATTTTGGATTTATTTATTATTTTCTTAATTTGCTGGATATTGGTCGTATCACAAGCAATAAAAATATTTTTCATAATTATTTGTTTATTATTTCTTTAAGTTTTTTACTAGCCCTAAATCTTATTTTATTCCTTTTTGGAATATATATAATTTCGCCAGTTTTTGGATTTCTGGCTTGTTTTTTTTCTTTAATTTCTTTGACAAAAAATGTTCCAAAAGATCTAATTTCTAAAGAATTTTTATCCAGTAAATTTTGTGAGATACTTTCAATAAAAATATCAAAAATTTTTTCAAGCTGTTTATTTGTAATTTCAGGATGTTTATTTTTTAATATTTTTAAAATTTCAATCTTCGACAATTACTTAGTCTTTTTTTTTGTTTTTTTTCCTAGAGCCTTTTCAAAAATTCCTTTTAAAGTAGCTCCAGATTTTGTAGCGCCGGCCCCAAATTTGGCAACAAGACTTTTTTCTTCATCAATTTGAGCAGCTTTGACGCTTAGCTTTATTTTTCTTTTGCTTATATCAAGTTCAGTGATTTTAGCATCTAACGCATTTCCTGGAGAAAAAACTTCTGGTCTCGCGTCCGCAGATGATTTTGCTAAATCAGCCTTTCTTATAGATACAATTAGTTGTTTATCTTTATCAATAGAAACCTTTACACCCGTTTTCATGACCTCATGAATTCTTGTAGTTATAACATCGCCAACTTTTTTATTGTTATCTTTAAACCAATCCATGGGGTCTTTATCCAGAGACCTTTTTGAGAATCTTATTTTTTCATCTTTAACTTCAATAATTTTTACATCTATAAATTCGTTTTTTTTATATTTATTTAGATTTTCTTGTTTTTCGTCAAAACTTATCTCTTTATAGTGAAGCATTCCAATCAAACCTGACTCAAGCTCTCCAAATATAGCTTTGTCAGTTATGTTCTTAATTTTTACTTTAACTTTCTTACCAACAGATTCCATCACACTTGTCCAAGGATTTTCTAAAGTTTCTTTATAGGAGAGAGAAATTCTTTTAGCATCCTTATCTATATTAATTATTTTTACCTTTACATTTTGAGAAGGGGACAAAACTTTACTAGGTTGAACATTTCTGTTTTGCCAAGATAGCTCACTATTATGGATTAATCCTTCTATACCCTCTTCAAGTTTTACAAAAACACCGTAGTCCATTAATTTAGTACATGTACCCTCGTATATTTCTCCTATCTTAAATTTTTTAGATAAGTTTTCGTAAGGGTCTTCTGTAAGAGCTTTGATAGAAGCTGAAACTCTGTTTGTTGTTTTGTCTATTTTTGTAATTTTAACTTTTAAACTTTGACCAATTGTCACTAAATCGGATGGTTTTTTTACCCTACCGTATGAAAGATCGGATACATGTAATAAAGCGTCTATACCATCAATATCTAAAAATATTCCCCAGTCCGTGGTTGCTTTTACTTTTGCATTTTCAACAATGTCTCCCTCTTTTAAATTTTTAAGCGCTTCTTTTAATTCTGCATTTTTACTTTTTTCTAAAACAGCCCTTCGACTTGTACACAAATTGCCTCTTTTACGATCAATACGTGTTGCAATTACTTTAATTGGTACATTCATAAGTGAGTCTACTTTTTTCAAAGGTCTCACGTCTATCTGCGAGGACGGCATAAAAGTAGGCAGCCCATCAACAGTACAGACATATCCACCTTTAACTTTTCCTGTGATATATCCTGTAACTTCTTCTTGAGTTTCAAAAACTTTTTCCATTTTTTTCCAAGCAACCATTCTTTTTGCTTTCTCTCTTGAAATTACGATTTCACCTTTAAAACTCTCTATCCTCTCTAAATATACTTCAACAACTGAACCAACTTTTAATTTTTCAAATTCTTTATCACTTTTAAATTCCTCAATCGGTATCATTCCTTCCATTTTTGCTTTGCAGTCGACAACAACAAAATTCTTAGTTATCTCAGTAACAGTAGCTTTAATAATCTCATTCTCTTTAAGCTTTCTCTCTTTAAAATCCTCGTCGAGTAAAGTTTGGAATTCTTTATGCTTTGGGTTTATGCTTGATTGCTTTTGTTCAGTTGACATGTTTTAGACTTATAATTTTTTCTATGTGCTTTGACATTTTATCAATCATTTGTTTTTTGTTTAATTTTCCGGTCTGGATTTCTAACGCATCTCTATGTTTGAGTAAAGGACTATGTTTTCTATTTTTATCCCTCAAATTTCTCAATTTTATTGATTTTTTTACTTCAGACAACTTTATATTATGATTTTTCTTTTTTAAGTCTTTGAGTCTTCTTAGCGATGCATTTTTTAAATCACATGTAAAAAAAAATTTCACGTCTGAAAAAGGTAATATTTGAGTTGATATATCTCTACCTTCAATAATACATTTTTTGAACTTTTTTGAATAAGAAATTTGGAATGATTTTAATATGTCTCTTATTTTTTTTATCTTTGCAATTTTTGAGGTATATTCAGAAATAAGTTGAGTATTGAGGTCGATGTTTTTTAATTTACTCAAGTTTAATTTACTGAATTCTTTTTTTAAAAGCAGAACTTTATTTTTTGGCTTTTTTTTTAAAATTAAATAACCTGCGTATCTGTATAACATACCTGAGGAAAGAAATTTAAGTTTATATTTCTTAGATATTAGTTTTGCACCTGTTGTTTTTCCACTGGCAGCACCACCATCACAACTTATTAATAAATTTTTATAATTTCTTTTTTTCAAATTTACCGCCTAATAATTTTACAATATTTAAAAAATTTGGTGAAGATGTTTTCACAGTTTCAAAATTTTTAATTTTAATTTTTATCCCAGTTAATAAACCTAGTATAGCTGCTGACATACAAATTCTATGATCACCTAGGCCGGGAACTTTAATCATTTTAAATTTATCCATTATAAATTTTTTACCATTAATAATTAATTTTCCATTTTTGAATTTAGACAAAATTCCAATTTGATTTAAAATATTTTGCATCTCTTTAATTCTATCACTTTCCTTGTTTTTTAAATCAGTTATCCCAGCAAAAGAAGATTTACCTTTAATTAATGCTGAGATAACAAATAAAATAGGAAATTCATCAGTGGCACTTAAATAATATTTTTTTGATGCATTTAGAGGTTTAAGATTACTGCTTTTTACAATGATATCTCCAACACATTCGTGATTAATCGTTCTCCTATTAGAAAATTTTATTTTTGCCCCACTTTTTTTTAAAAGAGAATAAAAACCAATTCTAGTCGGGTTTAGACCAACATTTTTTATCGTTAGATTAGAATTTTTTTTAAGCAATGTCAAAGCTGTAAAAAACGCTGCTGAGGACGGATCGCCTGGAACGTTAATTGAGATCTTATCTAAATTATTTTTTCCTAATACTTTAATTTTTCTAGGATTATTTTCAGAAATATTAATTACACTTTTGTTTTTTTTTAACATATTTTCTGTATGATCTCTGCTTCTAAGTTTTTCAAAAACTTCTGTATTACCGTAAGAATTAAGACCCGCCAAGATAACAGCACTTTTAAGTTGAGCCGAGGTATCAGTTTTGTATGATATACCGATTGGATAATTTGTTGAAGAAACTCTTAACGGAAAAAAAAATTTATTCTTAGGAAAAAATTCTGCCCCGAATTTTGACATTAAATCAACTAATTTTTTCATGTTTCTTTTATTCAAAGATTTGTCTCCAAATACTTTTATTTTTAAATTTGGTGTAGTAGAGATAATACCTAAAATTAATCTCGCTAAAGTACCTGAGTTACCAAAATATAATTTTAAATTTTTTTTTGCTTTATATGAACCTAATCCTTTGCCGTATATCTTATAATTTTTATTTCCAATATATAAAATTTTTACGTTTAACTTACGCAAACAATTTATTGTAGAAAAAACATCTTCTGACTCTAAAACATTTTTAACAGAAGAAACACCCTCGCTTATTGATCCTATTAAAAATGATCTTATCGAAATTGATTTGTCACTATCAACATTGATTTTTTTTTGGTAATCTTTAATTGGTTGTTTAATAACCAGAGAAAATTTTTTTAAACTCATTAATTCGATGAATATTGATTGCCAAAATATAATTTAATCGCTTTAGAAGATTTCAATATTTCACTAGGTGTTCCCTCTGCAATTATTGTTTGCTCACCAAGTACATATGCTCTATCTACTATATCAAAAAGATTTCTTACTTGGTGATCAGTAATCAAAATTGAGCACCCATAGGACTGAATTTTTAAAATATATTTTTGAATATCTTGAACAACAATCGGATCCAAAGCAGCCATAGGCTCATCAAGCAAAATTACCTTCGGTTTATTAATCATAATTCTTGCCATCATTAATCTTCTTACTTCTCCCCCTGACAAAACATTACTGTTCAATGTTCTCAAATGTTGAAGATTAAATTCATCTAGTAAAGTTTCTGTAATTCTCCTTTGTTCTTCAGTGCTTTTTATAGTTAACTGACAAATTCCTAAAAGATTATTATAAACTGACATATTAAAAACACTTCTTTGTTGACTTAAGTAACCCAAACCTAATTTTGTTCTTTCATGAATTGGAATTTCAGAAATATTTTTACCATTAATTATAACTTTACCTTTGTCAGCTAAATATTGTCCTATAATGATATTGTAAAGTGTGGATTTACCAGATCCGTTAGGACCCAATAACCCAACAATTTCTCCAGGATTCATCTCCATCGATATTTTTTTCAAAATTGGTCTTCCATCAAATGATTTACTTATATCAACCAATTGAAAGATAGGTTTATTTTTCTTAAACTTTATAATTCTAAAGCCTTTTTTCATTTTTCAAGATTTATTTTTACTTGTTCATTATCTTTCATTAACAATTCAACAGCTTGATCTTCAATACTTAAGTTTAAGATATCAGTAGTAAAATTTCCATCTAAACTTTTTCCTTTAACGTTCCCATATATTTTAATTAATTTTTTTAAATTAAAATAGTCCAAATTATCGGCTAATATTTCATTATCTGCTTGTAGTACGACCACATTATCTCTGAACAACATATCATTCGTTTTATTATTATATTTCCCTTTATCTCCAGAAACTTTAAGTGTTTTTCCATCCTTGAAGTAAAAAGTAGCATTCATACCAATCATATCTATAAGCTCAGGTTTATCATCATTAAAAGACGCAACTTCAGACTCTAGTAAATATCTATTTCCATTCGCGTCTAGACCTCTGTATTCAACATCCTCAAAAAAATTTGCAGAATTATCACCTGTCAATTCCTCGTTTTTAAGCTCAACTTTTTCTACCTCCTTATCATTAGAAGTACCTTGATAATAGAATATATACATTAATAATATTGCCGTTGTAAAAAGTAAAATTTGAATTAAAAGTAGTCTCTTTTTTCTATAGCTCACTTAATTCCATATTGTAATATTGAATGAATATGAACAATACCCTTTAACTTTTTATTTTTATTATTTAAATTTTTTTCAGAAGTAACTAAAAGGCTCGTAATTTTTTTTTTATTCATTATTGCCAAAGCCTTTGAAGCGGAAGAATTTTCTGAAATAAATATTGGTTTTGAAGTCATAATATTTTTTAAATTTTGAGATTTTAAGTTATACCGCAAACTTCTTCTAGCGTCCCCATCAGTAAGAATACCTGCAACAACATTTTTTTTCATAACTATTGCTAACCCAAGTTTATATCTTGTAATTTTACTTGAAGCCTCTTTAATATTGCTTGATATTTTTATTTTTGGAATTTTTGAGCCAGAAACCATTATATCTTTTACCAAAAGCAACGTTTGACCAATATTCCCACCCGGATGAAAGACTTTAAACCGTTCTTTTGAAAATTTAATTTTATTCATCAAAGCTACAGCTAAGCAGTCTCCCAATAGTAAAGTTATACTTGTGCTTGATGTTGGTACCATTCCTGTAGGATCTGCCTCCTTTACACTTGGAATTAATATTTTAATATCACTTGCCTTAATTAAAGTACTATCTGGCTTTGAAGCAACTCCAATTATCTTAATGTTAAATCTGTTTGCATATTTTAAAATACTGGTAAGTTCTGTTGTGTTTCCAGAATAAGAGAAAACTAATAGTAAATCTTTCTTATCAATTTGCCCTAGATCACCATGATTTGCGTCACTGGGACTTAAAAAAAAAGATGAGATACCTACAGATGATAAAGTTGCAGAAACTTTTCTAGCAATCAAACCTGATTTACCTATTCCTGCACAGATTACCTTACCTCTACATTGATAAATTGAATCAATAGCTCTGACAAAAGAGTTATTAAAAACTTTATCAATTTTTTTAAGCTCAGAAATTTGTTTAGCTGCAGATTTTTTTGCTAGTTTTATGTAGTTTTTTTTATTCATTAATGTTCAAAAATATCAAACTTAAAACCGTTTTGGTCTAACTCAATTCTTGTATCTAAAAAACCAATACATCTATTATACAAATTTATCCTCTTTTCTCTTACTAGCATTTTTTCTAATTCAGTTTTAATTTTGTGCAAATAAATGACGTCTCCAGCTGCGTATTCTAATTGTTTATCAGTCAGTTCATCTATGTCCTTATTCCAGTCCGAGCTTCCTTGTCTTTTGTCCAAATTTTTGTTGCAAAACTCAAAAACCAAATTTTTTAATCCGTGTTGATCAGTATAAGTTCTTACGACTTTAGATGCAATTTTGGTATCAAAGATATTCTTTATTTTACATTTTAAAAAATATTCTAGAGCATTTTTGTCGAATCTGAGAAAGTGTCCAATTTTTAGAATTTTTTCATTTTCTAATAAAGAAACCAAGTTTGGTGCGTTATAATTATTTCTATCAGGTTGAATGATAAAAACCTCTCCATCTTCTCCACAAATTTGTATTAAACTTAATTTATCCCTCTCTGGAATTTTAAGACCAGTTGCTTCAGTATCTATTGCAATACTTCCTTTAAATGAACTAGCTATTTTGGGAGTAATGTCGCCTTTTAATCTATGAATTTTTACCATATTATCTAATTACCATGAACAATTACCCAATAGCAACAATCCTTGGCGGTGGTGGATTTATAGGACGATATCTTGTTCGAAATTTGACGAATAAGCAGTTCAGATGCATCATTCCTACCAGAAAGGCCTTTCAAAAGGGTTATCTAAAGACACAAGCTCCTCCAGGATCGGTAGAGTTAATTGATTTCAATTCAAACAATTTTGATAAAATAGAAGAAGCTATCAGTAATTCAGATGTAGTTATTAATTTAATAGGAATATTATTTGAAAACAGAAAGCAAAAATTTACAAAAATTCACTCAGATATCCCAGATATTATTTCAAGATTATGTGAAAAGCATAAAGTAAAAAAATATATTCATGTTTCTGCAATAGGAGCTAATAAAGATTCAAAATCGGCATATCAAAGATCAAAATTTTCTGGAGAAGAAAAATCTTTAATGAACTTTAAAAACACAGTAATAATTAGACCGAGTGTTGTGTGCGGACCTGAAGACAACTTTACAAATTTGTTTTCAAAATTAAGTTTTTCACCAATAATTCCAATAGTGGGAATAGATTACAAATTTCAACCGATAATGGTAACGGATGTAGCTGATGCTATTGTTAAAGCCATACAAGCAAAAAAAAACGAGGGAAAAATTTATGAGATAGGTGGCCCTACAGTAATAAGTTTCGGTGATATGGTAAAATCTATCATGAAAACTATTAATAAAAAAAGATTTGTTATAGAGATGCCTATGACTATAGCCAAAATACAAAGTTCGATTTTAAGCTTATTACCAATCCCGCCAGTTTTAACCAGAGATCAATGTGAAATTTTATCAGAAGCAGATAACGTTGTTTCTAATAAAGAGCTTACAATAAGTGATTTAAAGATAAAGCCAAAAGACGTTGAACAAGCAATGGAAAAATGGTTGTGGCGTTATCGTGATGGAGGGCAATTCGCAAAAGCAAAATGAAGAGTTTAAGTTTATTTTCAGGATATATTTATTTAACTCTTGCAATCATTACAGGTATTGCCACTAACGGTTTTTTAAAAACTACAGAAAGTTTTACTAAGCTTACACCTACACTTTTTTGTATTTCAAGTATTGTTGTTTGTATTTTTTGTTTGTCTAGAGCAATGACAATAATTCCAGTTGGATTTACTTATGCGACCTACGGAGCATTAACGATAACCGCAGTTACATTATTTGGAATATTTAAATATAATCAAACCCCAAACCTTTATGGAACTGTTGGATTAATCTTAATTGTTTCAGGAGTAATACTTTTAAACCTTTTTGGTGAATTAAAATAAACCCCTGATTTTTAGGATCAGGGGCATTTAATTTCTATATAAACTAATTATTTAAAGATGCTGCGATAGGCTCTTTATTATTTTTGCTAGCTTTTTTTTCAGCAATTTTTTTCTCGAGACTAGCTATCTTTAGTTCAACCTTTGATAGTTTTTTTTGTTTAGTGCTTATTTTATTTTTAAGCTTATCGATTGATTTTAGTATTTTCTTTTTCTTTTTTTCGTTTTTTTTCAATTTTTTTTTCATATTGTTCCTCCAAAAACTTAAAAATCTTAGAACAGTTTTTAAAAGTTTTCAAATGAAATTTAGAAAAACCTTTTAAACTAAAAGTTGAAAAAAAATTTAGAAAATTTTACGGAACTAATAAATTGATAAACCTGTCTGTTTTTTGGATTTCAAGACTGTTTACGTAACCACAATTTTCACCGTCAACCTGAGATAGAACTTTATTGTTAACACCATTTATTTTTAATCTGTCCAGTTCTTTTTTGATCACACTTTTTGCTGGACCTAAGTCACCCTTAGTCAATATTAACCAAACATAGTAAAGCAATTTTATTCTGGTTAGGTCTTTAAATATGTAAGCCACTATCTTGTTTTCAAATATATTTGTATCGTTTGTAATAGAATGGGGACCAGCATAGTATTTTGAATTAGTACATAAAATCCAATCAGCCATTATTTTTTCATTTTCTAACTCAACCTCCATTTTATTATTCTTTAAAAATAAAAAATGCTGAAAACCTTTAAAAGCAAAA
This sequence comes from uncultured Pelagibacteraceae bacterium, assembly GCA_902579605.1. Lineage (GTDB taxonomy): Bacteria > Pseudomonadota > Alphaproteobacteria > Pelagibacterales > Pelagibacteraceae > Pelagilacustribacter. The sequence continues at coordinate 50,992 of CACHHD010000003.1, read as the reverse complement.
ATTACTTTTCCGAGATACTTTTTAATATTTGTATTTATGGACTCAACAATTCTAGAGTCAAAACCTACACCAGCCATTAAGAAAAAATACTTATCATTTATTTTTGCTAATGAAATTTTCTTATGATTATCTGATACGAGGACATTGTAAATCTCCTCAGCCTTTTTCTTAATTTGAGTTTCTATTTGCAGAATATTTGCAGTACCTGCAGGTATGTATCCAACTAATTTGTCTTTTAAATTGTCACTTTTAAACATTTCATTGATACCAAAGCAAACACTTCCGTCACCTCCAGCAAATACTAATCGATCAAATTGTTTATTAGACAATTCTTTAAACACTTTTCTCGCATGTTCTTCACTTTGAGTTTTAAAAAGTTCTACAGTGTGATTTTTCTCTAGAAGATAAATGACCTTATTAATTAACTTAAGTTTTCTACCGCCTGCTGCATTGGCGTTGAATATAACTGCAAAATTTAGTTTCTTAATCATTTTTTAACAATTCTGTAACATTTATATGATTCAACTGTTACTAGAGATTCGTTTTATTAAATTTATGGAAACAATTCAAACAAAATCTAAAGGAAAAATTTTAAATTATAAAAGCATTTTTATAAGTGATGTTCATTTAGGACACAGAAAAAGTTCTGCAAATAAGCTACTTGAATTTTATAAGCATTCAAAATCAGAAAATTTATATCTCGTAGGTGACATTATTGATATATGGGCTTTGAAAAATAATTTTTATTGGCCTCAGGAACATAATGACGTTATTCAAAAAACCTTAAGAAAAGCAAGACACGGAACAAAAGTAAAATATATAATTGGTAATCATGATGACGTTTTTAGAAAATTTTTACCACTTCATTTTGGTGGTATCGAAGTTATAAACCGCTGCTTACATGTTTCAAGTGATAATAAAAAATATATAGTAGTACACGGCGATGCATGGGACGGTGTAATGAAATATGCACCTTGGTTATCAAAAGTTGGATCAGTAGCATACAGCTTTCTGTTAGAATTTAATGTAGTAATAAATTTCATCAGAAGATTATTCAAAAAGCCAAATTGGTCTTTAGCAAAATATCTAAAACATAAAGTTAAAAATGCAGTTAAGTATATTGGTGACTATGAAAAGACCTTAGCAAATTACGCAAAGAAGAAAAAAGCTGATGGTATTATATGTGGTCATATACATCATGCTGCAAACCAAAATCTTGATGGAATAAATTACCTAAACTGTGGCGACTGGGTTGAGGGAGCAACATTTTTAGTTGAGCATTTTGATGGTAGAATGGAAGTTATAGATTGGGACAAAATAAGAGAAGAAGTTGTAAATTACGAACCATATTTAAAAATCGTTAATAAATAATCCATGAGAATATTAATAGTCACTGGAGCTTGCAAAGAACAGGTAATAAATGGTGTAGTGAGAACCCTTGAACAATTAAAAGAAGAATTAAAAAAACTTGGGCATACTGTTAACTTTATAACTCCAGTAAATTTTTTGACTGTTCCGTTGCCTAAATATAATGATATTAAAATTGCTTTAAATGTATGGCCTAAAGTTGGAAGAATGATTCAAAAAGAGTTAGAATTTGCTAAAAAAAATAAAGAAAAGTTAATTATCCATATAGCCACAGAAGATACGCTGGGTTACTTTGCAAGAAGATATTGTTTAAAAAATAATTTAAAATTTACAACCAGTTACCACACGTCTTTCGATAAATATATTAAACTTTACGCACCTTTTATACCTATTAAAATACCTCAAAAATTTCTCAAAAACTTTCACTCAGCCGCTTACAAAACTTTAGTAACTACAAAATCAATGAAAGAGGATTTAAAAAAAATTGGTTTTGATCCAGAAAAACTCACTGTTTGGACACGAGGGGCCAATCATGGAGCATTTAAAAACCCCAGGCGCATTAATTTAGAATATAAAAGACCTATTTGGCTATATGTAGGTAGAGTTTCCATTGAGAAAAATATTAGAGCTTTTCTTAATCTTGATCTAGAAGGAACTAAAATTGTAGTAGGAAAGGGGCCAGATTTAAAAAAATTAAAACAAGAATTTCCTAATGTCATTTTTAAAGGCGAGAAAACAAATGGTGAGTTAGCATCTTACTTTGCATCAGCAGATGTTTTTGTTATGCCGAGCTTAACAGATACTTTTGGTATAGTTATTATTGAAGGTTTACAATGCGGAACACCTGTTGCAGCCTATCCAGTTACAGGTCCAAAAGATATTTTAGAGGGAACGAATGGTGGTGTTTTAAATAAAGATTTAAAAGTAGCCGCTCTAGAAGCTTTAAAATTAAATAGAGACGATTGTAAAGAAATAGCTAAAAAATATACTTGGGAGAACTGTGCTAAAATATTTTTAGCTAACACTGCACCTAATTGACCTCTATATTTTGCATAATTTAAAGTTTAAGTTATAATTTCATATTTATATGAAGCAATTCTTATAAATGTTTTAGGAAAACTTAAACAATGATGACATTATTATTTTTATCGCTAGCTGCAATTATTTCAATCGTTGTTATTCTAGTTTCTGCAAAATTCATCAAGGCCGGATTTGATGCCAGAAGTGAAGTTAGAGATCAAAAACAAACTGAAAATTTATATCAAGAAGTTCAAGATATTACCAACGAAGATATTGAGGACGACCCTCAGAAAGGAGCAATATTAAATCAATTAGATGATTATTTAATAATTTTAGATAAATATAAAAATATAAAGTATTTAAATCCAAGCGCTAAAAATAAATTTGGCAAAGAAAGTCTTGGTAAACATATTGCTACAATATTAAGAGTTCCTGATCTGCTACAAAATATTGATTTAGTTGTAAATAAAAGAAAAACTATTAATATGGATTTAGAGTTGAGTCAGCCTTCCTTTCAATTTTTTAAAGTTTATATCATGATCGGCGAAAGTATTTTTTCTGATGATCCAGATACCATAAATCTTTTTTTAAAAGATTATACTGAAATTGTAAAAGCACAAAAATTCAAATCAGATTTTGTAGCAAATGTTAGTCATGAATTAAAAACTCCATTAGTATCGATCAAAGGGTTTTTAGAAACCATAAATGGGCATGCAAAAAATGATCCTGAAGCTCAAAAAAAGTTTATACCAATAATGTTAGAACAAGCTGACAGAATGGAAAATTTGATAAAAGATTTATTGTCATTAAGCAAAATTGAACTTGAAGAACATATTCAACCACAGGATAAAGTTAATTTAAAAGAAATTTTTAATTCTGTAGAAGATATTCATCAAAATAAATTACTCAACTTTAAATTCACCAATAAGATACAATCTGATTTTTTTGTTAAAGGAAACTTTGAAGCTTTGGTAGATATTTTTTCTAATTTAATAGACAACAGCATTAAGTATTCAGAAAATAAAAAATCTATAGAAATTAAAATTGAAAAAGGTGATGGAAAGTTATTAAATAATTCTTATAAAATTTCTATTTCTGACCAAGGAATTGGAATACCGGCAGAACATATTTCTAGAATAACAGAAAGATTTTATAGAGTTGATGCCAAAAAAAGTAGAGAGGTAGGAGGCACAGGACTTGGCCTTGCGATTTGTCGTCATAGAATCATTCAACATAGAGGAGAATTGGAAATTAAAAGTAAAGTTGGTGAAGGGACACAAATATCAGTACATTTACCAGTTTTTTAGTATTCAATTAAAACGTGTAATTTGGTATAATAATCAAATTATGATCAATAAAATAAAACAATTATTTTTTATATTTTTGATTTTATTATCTTTAAATTCATTTGTAAAAGCTGAACAACAGATTGAAAAAATTTTAAAAAATCAAACTTTAACAGTATTTGATTTAGGATTGTTAAGACTAAAAGATGATCTTAAAGCAGTTGTCCCATTTATAGACATAAGAGAATTTAAATATTTGCCAGCAAATATTTATACTGAGGCTCTTTATTCCTCAACAGCTGACCAAATTTTATTAATTGTATCAGTGCCAATGGAGAGAAATTTAAATAAAAAATCTTACATGGCTGATTCGATCACATGTAGAAAAATATACACGTCTGTTAAGGAAAACTTGTTAAATAGTGAAGGATATTCAAACACAACTTACCGTAGAGCCGCATCATATTTAACTAATATTTTTACACCTCCAAGCAAATGGGCGAGCTGGAGAAATGATGAAAGATTAAGTAAACAGCTCGTGGAGTTCGTAAAGCTAGAAATTACTTTGAAACCTACTAGTAAATATGCAGTGTTAAATAAAGTAAGACCCTTTACTTGCCAAGGTAACCTAGCTTCATCTTATGAGGACGTGAAAATAACAAGAAGATTCAACTAATACGGAATCAACTAAAAAGTTACTTTTTTAACATATCTGTAACAAATTCTTAATACAAACGAGTCCTATCAAGTCTAAAAAATTATCGTTTGTTAATTAATTAATAAATATAACAGAGAGGAAAATATGAAAAAACTAACAATCGCTTTAGCTTCATTATTAACGATGTTAATCGTTACTTCTGCTCAAGCTAGAGATCAAATTAAAATAGTTGGTTCTTCAACAGTATTCCCATATGCAACAATTGTTGCAGAAAGATTTGGTTCATCTGGAAAATTTAAGACTCCAGTAATTGAATCTACAGGAACTGGTGGTGGAGCAAAACTATTCTGCGCAGGAGTCGGTGCAGAACATCCAGATATAACTAATGCTTCTAGAGCTATGAAAGCTAAAGAGTATGCGCTATGTCAAAAAAATGGTGTTAACGAAATTGTGGAGATTACAGTAGGTAACGATGGTATCACTCTTGCATTTTCTAAAGATCAAAAACCAGTAAACTTTACAAAAAAACAATTATGGGCAGCATTAGCAAAAGAAGTTGCTAAAGATGGTAAACTTGTACCAAACCCATATAAAAAGTGGAGCGACATCGATCCTTCATTACCAAATTATGATATCAAAATCATGGTTCCACCAGGAACATCTGGAACTAGGGATGCTTGGAACTCATTAGTAATGAAAAAAGGTATTGATGATGCATCAAAAGCTGCTGGTGCAAAATATAAAGCATTAAGAGAAGACGGTGCTGCAATTGAAGTAGGTGAAAATGACTCACTTATTATTCAAAAATTAGCTGCGGACAAAGAAATGTTTGGTTTCTTTGGGTTCAGTTATTTCTTAGCTGCAAAAGATAAATTGCAAGCTGCAAGTATCGAAGGTGGTCAACCAAGCTTAAGCTCTATTCAAGACTATAGCTACGCTGTTGCTAGACCTTTATTCTTCTACGTTAAAAAGGCTCACGTAGGCGTAATTCCTGGTTTACACGAATTCGTAAAAGAATTCACAGGTAAAAAGTCTATTGGTAAAAAAGGCTACTTAACTGATATCGGTTTAGTTCCATTAGATGGTAAGTTATACAAGACATCTAGAACTAATGCTGTTAAATTAGTAAATATGCCGCCTAAAAAGTAATTTTACTTTTTAAAAAATTAAAAGGGGGTTTCGGCCCCCTTTTTTTAACTGGAGCTTGAAAAATGAATTTAGTTCTTATAAGTCTTATTCTACTTTTAGGTTTCTCCAGCTATTATTTTGGTAGAAAAAAAGCAACAATTATTCAATCTTCACAAAGACTAACAGCACTTCCAAAATTTTATGGTTATTATCTTGCGATTTGGTGCGCAGCACCGGCACTTATAATTTTTTCTTTATGGTCAGTGTTTGAACCAACAATAGTAAAAAATTTTATTTTAGCAGATTATTTGGATCAAAATTTAACTAAGAATGAGCTTCAACTTATTTATACAAAAGTAAAGGCTTTAGCATTAGGAACGTATACAGGAGATATTAATAATTTTTTAGATAATTCTGCAGGTAAATACATCCAAATTAAAAATATGGCTAATAACGCTAAGATCGTAATTGTCTTAGCAGCTTTAATTTTATCATTAAGCTATGCTTATCAATCTATTAAAAAGAATAACAGAATGAGGGAACCAGTAGAAATATTTTTAAAATGGGTTTTATTTACAGCTTCTTTGGCAGCAGTTCTTGTAACAATAGGAATTGTATTTTCACTTTTGTTTGAAGCCATAAGATTTTTTCAATCCGTCAGGATATTTGATTTCATTTTTGGAACACATTGGTATCCGGCAAAAACATTTGTGAGAGATGGTCAACCAGATCCTGAATTAATGAAAGATGCATTTGGAGCGGTACCATTATTTGCTGGAACTTTTTTCATTGCATTTATAGCAATGTGTGTAGCAATCCCAGTTGGGTTGTTAAGCGGAATTTATCTCGCAGAGTATGCAACAAGAAAAGTTAGAAAATATGCTAAGCCTATAATTGAAATTTTAGCAGGTATCCCAACCGTAGTATATGGATTTTTTGCTGCCCTCACTGTAGGTCCCTTCGTAAAAGAAATTGGAAATTCTTTAGGATTAGAAGTTTCATCAGAAAGTGCACTTGCAGCAGGAGCTGTTATGGGGGTTATGATAATCCCTTTTATATCAAGTTTAAGCGATGACGTTATATCAGCAGTTCCACAAAATTTAAGGGATGGAAGTTATGCGATGGGTGCTACGAAATCAGAGACTATTAAGAAAGTTATATTTCCTGCAGCATTACCGGGGATAGTCGGATCTATTTTACTTGCTGTTTCCAGAGCAGTCGGTGAGACTATGATCGTAGTGATGGCATCTGGATTAGCTGCAAATTTAACAGCCAACCCTTTAGAGTCCACGTCTACTATTACAGCTCAAATAGTAGTTATACTTATTGGCGACCAACAATTTGGAGATCCAAAAACTCAGGCAGCTTTTGCCTTAGGAATATCTTTATTTGTAGTAACACTTTTTTTAAATGTTATTGCTTTAACAGTTGTGAAAAAATATAGGGAAAAATATGAATGAGGCTAAGAGAAAACTCTTAAATAAACGTTACAGGGCAGAAGCAAATTTTAAATTATTTGGACAAATTGCAATAGGTTTAGCTCTGCTATTTTTAGCTGTTTTTATGTATAAAATTTTTTCAAAAGGTTACACAGCTTTCCAAAAAACATGGATTGTTACGGAAGTTCATTACGATAAAGAATTAATGTTAATTGAGACAGATAATCCGAGCTTAGAAGATTTGGAGAACGCCGATTATTATGAAATAGCCTACAAAGCAATGACTCGTTTAGATCCCTCTCTTCCTGAGGAAGACGATCGTCAACTTATTCAAATGGTGGCATTTACCTATGAACAAGAAGTTAAAAATCATCTTTTAAAAAATCCAAGTCTTCTAGGAAAAATAGTTCCTATAAGATTAACGGCTTCAGATGATTTAGACCAAGTCCATAAAGGAAATTATCCTCGTGATATTCCAGAGGAAGATAGAAGAGTTAATGATTATCAATTGAAAATATATGACATGTTGAATGAGAGAGGTGATATTTTATCAAAATTCAATTTAAGCTTTTTCACTAATCCAGACTCTAGAGAAGCCGAACTAGCTGGTATAGCAAGTTCGTTTATGGGAACAGTATTTAGTATTTTAGTATGTTTAGCTTTTTCTTTTCCCATTGCAGTTTTAGCAGCAATATATTTAGAGGAATTTGCCCCTAAAAATAAGTTTACTGATTTTATCGAGGTTAATATAAACAACTTAGCTGCTGTACCATCAATAGTTTTTGGTCTTTTAGGTTTAGGGGTTTTATTAGCAGTATTTAATTTGCCAAGATCAACACCTTTAGTTGGAGGAATAACCTTATCCTTAATGACACTTCCCACAATTATTATTGCTGCGCGGGCTTCTTTAAAAGCAGTTCCCCCAAGTATAAGAGAGGCTGCTTTAGCGATGGGAGCAAGTAACATGCAGACAACGATGCATCACACTGTACCTCTTTCAATGCCCGGTACTCTTTCAGGCACTATTATTGGATTGGCACAAGCTCTTGGAGAAACAGCACCGCTTATACTTATAGGTATGGTTGCTTTTGTAAACACTATCCCAGGCACTCCTGTAGACCCAGCTGCAAGTTTGCCCGTTCAAATTTACATTTGGAGTGAATCAGCAGAAAGAGGGTTTGTTGAAAAAGTAAGTGCTTGTATAATGGTTTTACTTGGATTTTTAATATTGATGAATTTAGCGGCTCAGATTATAAGACATAAATTTGAGAGGAAATGGAACTAACATGACAAAGATAAGCGCAAAAAATGTAAATGTTTTTTATGGCTCTAAGCAGGCTTTGTTCGATGTTTCACTAGATATAATGGATAAAGAAGTGACTGCTTTAATCGGTCCATCAGGATGTGGAAAGTCAACTTTTCTAAGATGTTTAAATAGAATGAATGATGTAATAGATATTTGTAAAGTTGAAGGAAGCATTAAAATGGATGAATTGGAACTCAATTCGAGAAAACTGGACGTTGTAAGACTAAGAGAGAATGTAGGTATGGTGTTTCAAAAACCAAATCCATTTCCAAAAACAATTTATGAAAACGTCTCTTATGGACCTACAATTCATGGTATGGCTCAATCTAAAAGTGAATTAGATCAGATTGTTGAGATGAGTTTAAAAAAAGCCGCTCTTTGGGAAGAGGTAAAAGACAGATTAGATGAAATTGGCACTGGTTTATCAGGAGGTCAACAACAAAGATTATGTATAGCTAGGGCTATTTCAGTTAGTCCGGAAGTGATTTTAATGGACGAACCTTGCTCAGCTCTAGATCCTATAGCTACTGCTCAAATTGAAGAATTAATTGATGATTTAAAAAAAGAACACACAATAGTGATAGTTACCCACTCGATGTCTCAAGCAGCAAGGGTATCTCAAAAAACAGGTTTCTTCCACCTCGGAAAACTTATAGAATTTGGCGATACAGAAAAAATATTTAAAAATCCTGACAACCAACAAACTCAGGATTATATTACAGGAAGGTTTGGTTAATGAGTGAAAAATCACATATAGTAAAATCTTACGAAGAACAGCTGCAACTCTTGAAGGATACTATAGTCAAAATGGGAGCAAGTGTTGAAAAACAGCTTGAACAAACAATTCAATCATTAGTAAAAAAAGATACTTCTTTAGCAGACAAGTCTATAAAAGATGATGAAAAAACAGATAAATACGAACTCCATATCGAAGAACAAGTCGTAAATTTAATTGCCTTAAGACAGCCGATGGCGATAGATTTAAGAGAGACAGTTGTTGCTTTAAAAGTTTCATCTGATTTAGAAAGAATAGGCGATCTAGCAAAAAATATTTCTAAAAGAACTCTAAAAGTTGGAACCGATTTACCAAGTGATATTATTAAAAATTTGGAGATAGCCGGTCTTAAAGCGGCCAAGCAAGTAAATTCTGTCCTTAATGCTTATCTACATAGAGCAAAAGATACCGCTGAAAATGTTTGGAATTCAGATGAGGAGATAGACCAATTGACCAATACAAATATGGAGGCCGCTATAAAACATTTAGAAAAAAAGAAAGAGGATATAAATAAAATAACGCAATTACTTTTCATGTTAAAAAATATTGAGAGAATTGGTGATCATGCCACTAATATCGCTGAACAAGTTTACTTTTTAATTACCGGCGACTATCTCGAAGGAGAAAGACCGAAAGGTTAGAATGAAGGCAAATCTATTCATAGTAGAAGATGAAATGCCAATAGTAACTTTATTAAAGTACAATCTAGAAAAAGAAGGACACAAAGTAAATTATGCTTTAAATGGAGAAGATGCCATTCGAAGTATTAAAGATCAAAATCCGGACCTAATATTATTAGATTGGATGCTTCCAGACATTTCAGGAATAGAAGTTTGTAGAAATTTGAAGAGAATTAATTTACTTAAAAATATTCCAATAATTATGCTTACGGCTAAGGGAGAAGAAGAAGATAAATTGAAGGGTTTTAAAACAGGCGCTGATGATTATGTTACAAAACCATTTAGTCAGAAAGAATTAATTGCTAGAGTAAACGCATTATTGAAACGTGCTAAACCAAATGCGGTTGAGGACGTGGTTATTTTTGAAGACTTAAAAGTTGATCGAGCGCAAAAAAGAGTTTTTAGAGGAGAAAAAGAAGTTGAGCTAGGTCCTACGGAGTTTAAGCTTATAGATTTCTTAATTAAAAATCCTAAAAGAGTTTACTCCAGAGAACAACTTTTAAATAATGTTTGGGGTGATAATGTTTATGTGGAGTCCAGAACAATTGATGTCCATATTAGAAGAGTAAGAAAAGCAATAAATATTGACGGAAAAAAAGATTTAATTAGAACCGTAAGGTCTTCAGGATATTCTTTAGATGGTTAAATGTCTTTAGGGCGAATAAAATTTGTAATTTTCCCGCCTAAATCTAAATCTTTCCAAGATTTAAATTTAAACTCAAACTCCGCAACAGCAGCTGTAGAAAATTTATGACACATGTCTTTATAAAAATTTGAATTTTGGTTTAGACAAATTTTGCTACAGAAATCCTTAATTGATGGCATATGGTTGATTAACAGTAAACTTTTATATTTATCATCTACTTTTTTTATTATCTTTAAAATCTCGATTTCTGAAGTATTATACAATTCTTTTAACTTTAAAATTTTTGCTTTTTCTGCTGGCCCATTTAGATAACTAAGTGTTTCCAATGTTCTTTTAGAAGATGAAGTTAAAATTAAATCAAAAAATATTTTATTTTTAACAAATCTTTCACAAATCTTTTTTGAACTTTCAATACCTCTTTTGTTTAAAGGTCTTTCAAAATCTACTAAATCCGGGAAATCCCAACTAGATTTAGCGTGTCTCATAGCATATAATTTAAACATATTTTTTAATTTTATGTCAAAAATAGATTTAACAAAAGCATTGTCTTCAGAGCAGCAGCTAATCAATAGAGAAATTTCTTGGCTACAATTTAATGACCGAGTTTTGGAAGAGTCTAAAAATGTTAAAAACCCTCTTTTTGAGAGAGTTAAATTTTTATCAATTGCTGGAACTAATCTTGACGAATTTTTTATGGTAAGAGTTGCAGGATTATATAATCAAATAAAAGACGATTTTGATCAATTAAGTGCAGATGGTTTAACTTCAGAAGAACAATTATCTAGAGTAGTTTTAAAAACTAAAGATTTATTAATAAAACAAAACGACTCATTTAAACAACTTTTAAATGAACTAAAAAAAGAGAAAATCTATTTAAAAAAAATAAAAGATTTGGATAAAAAATCCATAGATTTTTTAAGAGATTATTTTAATGAAACCGTCTATCCAGTGATTACACCTACAGCGATCGACCCCTCTCATCCCTTTCCCTTTATTGCCAATAAAGGACAAGCAATTTTGATGAAACTAGAAAAAGTAAAAAACAAAAGAAATTTAAATGTGATTATTGTTATACCTAGGGCTCTTCCAAAGTTTATAGATATAGATGGACAATCTGATCAATTCATCACGATAGAAGATTTAATAAGTTACTTTTCTGAAAGTATATTTCCTGAGCACGAACTTGTATCATTTCTTCCTTTTAAAATTATTAGAGATAGCGACATAGAGATAGATGACGAAGCTGAAGATCTTGTAAGGTACTTTGAAAAGGCGATTAAAAAAAGAAGAAGAGGTAGTATCGTTAAATTAGAAATTCTTAAAGGATCAAGCAATAATTTAAAAGATTTTCTCAGTAAAAAATTAGATGTGTTAGACGAACACGTCTATGAAGTAGAGGGAATAGTTGGAATTCAAGATATAGATGAAATCTGTAAGAAAAAATCTCCACACTTAAGATTTAAAAAATTTAACCCAAGACCTGTAGAAAGATTAGAAGAATTTAATCATAAATTTTTTTCAGCAATCAAATCCAAAGATTTTGTTGTTCATCATCCATTTGAAACATTTGATGTTGTTATTCAATTTTTAGAGACTGCAGCTAAGGATGAAAAAGTAATTGCTATTAAACAAACTCTTTATAGAACAACTCCTGACTCTCCGATAGTGAAAGCTTTAATTGCGGCTGCTGAAAATGGAAAAGCAGTTACAGCAGTTGTTGAAATCAAAGCTAGATTTGATGAAGAAAAAAATATTGAATTATCCCGTAAACTAGAAAAAGCAGGTGTTCAGATTGTTTATGGATTTGCAAAATATAAAACGCATGCAAAAGCTAGTTTAGTTTTAAGAAAAGAAAAAGGAAAAACTAAAACCTACGTTCATCTAGGAACAGGAAATTATCATCCTATTAACGCAAAAATCTATACAGATTTATCTCTATTTTCTTCTGATCCACTAATAGCGAAGGATGTTGAAAAATTCTTTACTTTTGTTACTGGTTACGCAAAGCCTAGCAAGCTAAATAAAATTATATTATCTCCAATTAATTCAAGACTATTCCTAGAGAAACAAATAGATAACGAAATTAGCAATTCTTTAAAAGGAAAAGATGCTGAAATATGGGCTAAAATGAATTCATTGGTAGATCCACAAATAATTAAAAAATTTTATGAGGCATCTTGTAAAGGAGTGAAAATAAAATTATCTGTTAGGGGCGTTTGTTGTTTAAGGCCTGGAGTTAAAGGTTTATCTGAAAATATCGAGGTTAAAAGTATTATTGGAAGGTTTTTGGAGCACTCTAGAATATATTGTTTTGCTAATGGTTCTCCTATGCCAAGTAGGCAAAATTTAGTATATATTGGATCAGCTGATTTGATGCCTAGAAATTTAGATAGAAGAGTAGAAATTTTGGTCCCAATAGAAAACAATACTGTTCATGAACAGATTTTAGATCAAATTATGGTTGCTAATTTTCTTGATAACTCTCAAAGCTGGCATTTAGATAGCTTAGGGAATTATCATAAGGGAAAACCACTTTTAATGAAAAAAGCCTTTTCAGCTCATAATTATTTTATGAGTTATCCAAGCTTATCAGGTCGAGGAAAATCTATAATGAAAATGAAACCTGAAATATTAAGAATTATTAAATGAAATCAGAATTTAAAAATCTTTTTAAAATTCAGTCTAGTAAAAAGTCTAAACAAGCCATAATAGATCTTGGATCAAATTCAGTAAGAATGCTCATATATGACGATTTTAAAATTTCTCCAATTCCAGTATTTAATGAAAAAGCAGTCTGCAAACTTGGAAAGAATTTAGATAAATCAAAAAAATTAAACCCAGATGGAATTAAAAGCTCTTTAAAAGTTTTAAATAGATTTAAAGAAATTTTAGATATCTCAGGAGTTCTAGATTTAGAAATTATTGCAACTGCAGCTTTTAGAGAGGCTACTGATGCAAGTGAATTTTTAGAAGAAATTAAAAGAATATTTGATAAAAAGCCACTAGTATTATCTGGTGAGGAAGAAGCAAGAACATCAGCTAATGGTGTAATGGTAGGATTTGATGAAGTAGATGGACTAGTTGCAGATTTAGGAGGTGGAAGTTTAGAACTTGCCAGAGTTTCTAAAAATCAAATTTTTGAAACAACTTCTTTACCTCTTGGAGTATTAAGACTTGAAAATAATCCTATTATAAAAAAGAGAAATTTAGGAAAATATGTTAAAAAACTTTTAAAAGATGAAAAATGGCTTTTTAAAAAGAAATTTAAAAATATTTATTTAGTAGGAGGGACTTGGAGGTCATTATTTAAATATCATCTTTTTAAAGAACAACATCCATTACATATTTTGCATCAATATAAGTTAACTAAAGACTCAGCGGTTAAATACTTAAACAAAATTTCAAAATTTAACAAATCTTCTCTGAAATCAATGGAATATATTACTAAATCTAGAACTCCCTACTTACCTTTTAGTTCCATAATTCTCAAAGAAATAATTGAAGCAGCAAGTCCTTCAAAAGTTATTTGTTCGATAAGTGGATTAAGGGAAGGACATATGAATACAATTATAAATCATGGAATGAGTGAGGATGAAATTTTTAAATTAAAAACTGATGGTATATCTTTTAAAAAAGGGGACTATGGAAAAAGTTTTGAGAAATATTTTAATTTTATTTCACCATTATTTGAAGACAATGAATATTTTAATCGAAGATTACTAACCTTAGCTTGTATCCTAAGTAAAATGGATTGGGGTTTGGGCGCTTTTCAAAAAGCAGAGCTAGTTTTTATGGAAGTGTTAAACACTCCACTGCTAAAACTAGAACATAGAGATAGAGTAAAAGTTGCATCAGCAAGCTTTTGGAGACATTGTGGTTTAAAATACAATCCGAATTATCAGTTTCTAAGCATCTTAAATAACAACGAAATTTTATCCTCAAAGCAAGTAGGATCTGCTTTACGGTTAGCTGAGTCACTTACAAGTATGTCTTCTTTGTTATTAGATGAATTTAAAATTTATAAAAGAAATAAGACTATTTTTTTGAAAATACCCAACAATCACAGCGATATAGTCTCAAAACAAGTAACAAAAAGACTTAAAAATCTAGCAAGCGAGATGAATGTCGATTCTAATATTATTTATTCTTAAAAATTAATAAATATTTAACTTAATTTAAATATTTTTTTAGCAATCCTATATTAATGATTGTTTAACAGTCTCCCAACTGTGTTTGTTAATTAATTAGCCCAAGGTATCTTTATTGCCTTGGGCTACCCTCAAACTATAAAATATCTTTTTCTGAGTGATTTATCTTTTGTTAAGAAATAAAATTCTGACGATCTTGTAAGCAATATATCCGCCTAAAACTTCAGCTAAAATGTAACTCGGTGTATTGATAAAGTTTATCCCAGTAAACGTGTCTGTAAAGGTTCTGGCTATAGCAACTGCGGGATTAGCAAAAGAAGTAGAAGACGTAAACCAATATCCAGCCGAAATAAATGCCCCAACAGATGATGCGACTACAATTTTTCCACTTTTAATTGTTCCAAAAATAATAAAAATTAATCCAAAAGTCGCAATTATTTCAGCAGTAAAAATATTTATGCCGGGCCTCATTTTTCTGGAAAGTTCAATTATACTTTGATCAAACATAAAGTTTGCAAGCATTACTCCCAACATACAACCTAAAATCTGTGCTGTATAATAATTTATTAAATCTTTTCTTTTCGTTTTGCCCACAAAAAACATACATGTTGTAACGACTGGATTGAAATGTGCTCCAGAAACATCCGCAAGACTTGCAATAAGAACAAATAAACCGGCACCTGTTGCCAATGTATTTGCAATTAACATTAAAGCAGTATCATTAGTTAAATTTTCAGCCATAATCCCTGAGCCTACGATGATCATCACTAAGAAAGCACAACCTATAAATTCAGCTAAAAAAATTTTATTACGCATCTTTAATCCAATCTTCTATTTTTTTTTCAATTATGTTGTAAGTGTTAGCAATTATTGAATTTATTTCATCATCGCTTTTAGCTTTTTGAATTTTTACAACGGGATCATCCAAATCCCAGTGGATTATTTTATCTTTTTCAGGCCATACAGGACAAACCTCATTATTTGCATTCGAACAAACTGTAAATACCTGGTAAAATTTTATATCCTTTTTTAAAAAATCATTAAAATTTTTTGAATAATAACCAGATAGATCAAAGTTTCTGTTTTCAAGAAATTTCTTTACATGTTCATTTATTTTTCCAGATGGTTTGCTACCAGCACTAAAAGCTTTAAATTTTTTTTTATATTTATTGTCCATAATTGTTTCTGCAATAATACTTCTTGCTGAGTTTCCAGTACAAACAAAAAGTATATTTTTCATTTAAAAAATACCCTGGCTATAAGAATATTTTATTATTCCAGCAATCATTATAGGTATTTGTAGTGAAAAATTCATTAGCAATGGATTGTCCTTAGTTATCTTACCGACAATTGTCCATCCAATAATTCCTAAACCGTGTGGCACCATACTGTAAGGATAATAATCTAAATAAAAAGTTAATATTCCAAACAATGTTAAAACTGTGCTTATCCACTTCAAATATTTGATTGATATGACCATTTTTTACCTCCTTTCAAGTTTATTATAGAATTGTTAAGATTTTATGAATTAGGCCGAAGATTTAACTTTTTTCTCAATAAATTCTGGTACTTCATCATCCTTATCCAGAACATCCTCTTTTTGACCTTTAGGTTGAAACGCGTATAAAACGTGTAATTTGCAATAAGGGAAATCTTCTTCTGGTTTTCTACCACAGAAATAAAAACTTTCCTCATTTGGATGACCTATGGGCCATTTACATGTGTTTTCAGATAATTCTTCTAAAGATTTAGGGTTCTCAGGTTCAAAGTTTTTATCAAGTAATATTGATTGAAATTTTTGTTTTCTTGTAAGCGGTTGTTGAGAAGGTCTTCTTTGGATTTTATTTTGGCCTGAACTAGCTCCTGAAGTATGAGAACTTTTAGAAGGAGCTCTAGCTTCTAAATTTAATCTATGGGCTTTTCCAATTACCGCATTCCTTGTTGTATCCCCTAACATCTCTGCTATTTGACTAGCAGTATGGCCCTTTTTCCAAAGTTCCTTTAATTTTTGTACTTTTTCGTCAGTCCAGCTCATAATTCAACTTATACTATATATAGTAGATTAGTAAAATTTAATTACAGTATTTAGTGTTTGTAGGGCTTTTTCAAACATAAAAAGCTTATAGTCTGAGGGTAAGTAGAGTTTTACACAGTTTTTTCATAATTTAAAGTTATAAGACTATTGATGGTTGAAATATCTGGAAAATATAAAATTGGAACAAGAAGATTTGGTTCAGTAAATTGGATAGGTGCTTGGACACTTTATAAAAAAGAAGTGTTAAGATTTCTTATTGTTTGGATACAAACTTTATTTTCTCCACTCATCACATCTCTTTTATTCCTATCAGTACTATCTTTAGCAATAGGAAATGATAGAGGAGATGTATTAGGTGTGCCTTTTATTGTTTTTCTAGCACCAGGTTTAATAGCGATGCAAATCATTCAACAAGCTTTTTCCCACTCGTCATCTTCATTTATGATAGGGAAAATTCAAGGAAATATTGTTGATTTAGTTTATGCTCCTTTATCTGCTGGTGAAGTTACACTAGCTGTTACTCTCGCCTCAGTTACGAGAAGTGTATTAATTGCAGTCATTTCATTATTAGTATTTTATTTATTTATCGATCTTGAAATTAAAAATTTTATAACTTTGGTAGCTTTTACTCTGTTATCTGCTTTTTCTCTTGGGGCTCTTGGAATTATAGCAGGACTCTGGGCAGAAAAGTTTGATCATATGGCAACAGTTACTAACTTTATCATAATTCCTTTATCTTTTTTATCAGGTACTTTTTATTCAATAGAAAGACTGCCAGAGACATTACAAATCATTAGTAAAGCAAATCCATTTTTCTACATGATAGATGGATTTAGATATAGCTTTCTAGGACAATCAGATGGCTCTATTTTTTTTGGACTAATTTATTTATCGATCTCAAGTTTATTAATTTGGTTTATTGCTTATATATTGTATAAAAAAGGGTATAAAATTAAATCTTAAAAATGAGTGCTATTTTACAAACATATAACAGAAAAAAAATATCCTTTAAAAGAGGCAAAGGTTCTTACCTTTATTCAAATAATGGAAAAAAATATTTAGATTTTGTTCAAGGTATTGCAGTCAATAGCTTGGGTCACAGCCATCCTCATTTGATTAAAGCTGTAAATTCACAATCAAAAAAACTTTGGCATGTTTCAAATGCCTTTAATATTCCTGAGCAGGAGAAACTTGCTAAAAGATTGACTCAAAAAACATTTGCGAATTTTGTTGCATTTCAAAATTCAGGAGCAGAAGCAACTGAATTAGCAATTAAAATTGCGAGAAAATATTTTCATTCTAAAGGAAAACCAAACAAAAATAGAATTCTTTGTATAAATAACAGTTTTCATGGAAGAACTTTGGCTACAATTTTTGCAAGCAATAGTAAAAAAATGACAGAGGGTTTTGGCCCAAAAGTTGCTGGTTTCGATCATTTTACATTTGGTAATCATCAGGATTTAGAAAAAAAAATTACAAAAAAAACTGCTGCAATAATGATTGAAACAATAATGGGAGAAGGTGGAATAAAAGTAATTCCAGATTTTTGTTTAAAAGGCCTTAGAAAACTCTGTAATAAAAAAAAGATACTCTTAATTCTGGATGAAGTTCAATGCGGAATAGGAAGATCTGGTAAATTTTTTGCATTCGAATATGCAAAGATTAAGCCGGATATTGTGCCAATCGCAAAAGGTATAGGTGGCGGATTTCCAATAGGCGCCTGTTTAGTAAATAAGAAAGTAGCATCTACGATGAAACCAGGCTCTCACGGAACAACATTTGGAGGGAATCCCTTAGCAATGAGTGTAGGTAATGCAGTTTTAGATGTAATTTTTAAAAAGAATTTTTTAAAAAATGTTAGAAATACAAGCAGATATTTCAAAGCAAAATTAAATAATATTCAACTTCAAAATCAAAAAGTAATTAAAGAAGTAAGAGGAACAGGTTTGTTATTAGGACTTCAGGTTAAAGTAAACCAAGCAAAATTTATAGAAAAATTAATGAGAGAAAAACTGCTTACCATCAGAGCTGCAGAAAATGTAGTAAGAATACTACCTCCCTTAAATGTATCAAAAAAAGAAATTGATCAAGCAGTGACAATTATTAATAAAGTATGTAAGAGTTATAAATGAAAAACTTTTTAAATATTGCTGATCATTCCTCATCTTTACTTAGAAATATAATTGATGAAGCTAAAGACAGAAAAAACAAAAGACAAGGTCAGAATAAATCTTCTATAGATAAAGACAAACCTTTAGATGGAAAATCAATGATAATGATTTTTGAAAAGCCATCTACGAGAACAAGAATATCTTTTGATTTAGCCATTAAGCAATTAGGAGGTTCTTCTACAATTTTAAATCCTGACGGAATACATTATGGTAAAGGAGATGAAAGTTTAAAAGACACTGCCAGAGTTTTATCTGAATATGCAGATATACTTATGATAAGAACATCTTCTCATAAAAATCTGGATGAATTTTCAAAATATTCAACAATACCTGTAATAAATGGATTATCAGATCAAAGTCATCCATGCCAGGTTATGTCTGATATTTTAACCTTTGAAGAAAACAACGGAAATATTGAGGGAAAAACTATCTCATGGATAGGTGATGGCAATAATAATATGTCAAATTCATTTATAGAGGCCGCAGTTAAATTTAAGTTCAATTTGAATATTGGATGCCCAAAAAAATACAGTCCTAATAATAATATATTAAAATGGGCATCAAAAAATAAATCGAAAATTTTTATAACTAAAGATCCAAGAGAGGCTGTAAAGAACGCAGACTGTATAATGACAGATAAATGGATTTCTATGAATGATAAAGTAAATAAAAAAGAGAAAAAAAAATCTCTAAAAGATTATCAAGTCAATAATAAACTTTTAAAACTTGCTAAAAGCGACTGTATATTTATGCACTGTCTCCCTGTCGGTAGAGGGGAAGAAGTTACTGATGAAATAATTGATGGAGAAAAATCTGTAGTTTGGCAACAAGCCTCTAATAGAGTTCACGCTCAAAAAAGTATTATTAATTGGTGCTTAAACTAAGGTAATGCTTTTGGGGCCGAGCTTTTCGAATTCATATACAAAATAACAGACGCTCTATCTTTCTCTTTTCTTAGGCCGGCAAAAGCCATTTTAGTTCCTTTTATGTATGCTTGAGGTTTTATTAAGTATGAATTCATCTCTTTAAAATCCCATTCTTTTCCGTAAGCTACCATTGCTTTCGAATAATTATAATCTGCTACTGATCCGGCTTTTCTTCCTATTACACTCCAAAGATTTGGGCCAATTTTATTTTTTCCATCAGAAACAATCATGTGGCAAGCTGAACATTTTTTAAAAACTTTTTCACCATGACTTATATCACCCATTGCTAAAAGAGCTTTTATATCAACAGTTTCCTCAATTTCATTGGATTTAATAGATATTTCTTTGCCAGAAGTTTTTTGATCAATACCCTCTACTTTATAAGCAGTTAATTTAGGTTTTTCGACAAAAAAAAGTATATCGGCTATTTTACCGATACCTATTATTATTAAAGCTGTAAGCAATACCGCAGCTATAATTTTATTTATTTCAAAACTATCCATTTCTTTGATAAGTATTTTAAACATATAACATGAGTTTGAAAAAAAAACTCTAAATTAAAATACTTTTTTGCGTCATTTTAGCCGCATAAATATATGACTGATAATGTAATTATTATTCCAACCAGGCTAGAGGCATCAAGATTACCTAATAAGCCTTTAAAAAAAATTAATAACAAAGAGATGATATTGCATGTGTATGAGGCTGCAAAAAATGCGAATGTAGGAGAAGTTATCGTCACATCACCTAATAAAGAAATTTGTGATCTTGTAACCTCAGTAAAAGGAACTTGTATAATAACAAAACTTAATCATGAAACAGGCACTGATAGGATTTTTGAGGTTTTTGATAAATTTCTTAGAAAGAAACCAAAAATAATAATTAATTTACAAGGAGACATGCCAAACATAGATCCGGCAGCTATTCGAACTTTATCAAATTATATGAAGAAAAATTTATGCGACATAGCAACTTTAGGAAGTAAATTTAAAGATAAAGATGAAATTAATAATGTTAACAATGTTAAAGTTTTAGCGAGCAAAGTTTTGTCAAATAAACAATTTGAAGTAGCAATTGATTTTTATAGAGAAAATGATGTTTCAAAAAATAAAAATATTTACCATCATATTGGAATTTATGCCTTTACTAAGGAAGCTTTAATAAGGTATGTAACTCTAAAACGTACAAAAAGAGAATTAGAAAGAAACTTAGAACAACTTAGAGCATTAGATAACAATATGAAAATTCATGTTGGATTTACTTCCTCTTCACCTCTTAGTATAGATACTGAGGAAGATTTTAAAGCTGTACAGGATTTAATGAAGAAAAATGAAAAAAAGTAAAGTAGCATTTCAAGGTGAACTAGGGGCTTACTCCCACATCGCAATTAATGAACTTTTTGAAAATGCAGAGATTAAAACCTGTGCAACTTTTGAAGAAACATTTAAAGTAGCGTTTGAAGATGAAGATTATAAAATAGTAATACCTCTTGAAAATTCTTTAGCAGGAAGAGTTGCAGATATTCATTATTTATTACCAAAATATAAACTGCAAATTCATGCAGAACATTTTCAGAAAGTTGAACATAATCTCCTTGCAAAAGAGAATTCTAAAATTGAAGATATAAAGTATGTTCGAAGCCATGCCCAGGCTATTGGACAGTGTCAAAAAATTATAATGAATAACAAATTTAAAACGATTATATCGGCTGATACAGCAGGCTCCGCTAGAGAGTTAGCAGACGGCAAAGATAATTCTATTGCTGCTATTGCATCTAAACTTTCTGCAAATATTTATAAACTAAAAATCTTGAAAGAAAATATTGAAGATGAAAAAGGCAATGTAACGAGATTTTTAATAATGGGAAAAAATGTTCAACAACCTGAATACCAAAAAGGAAAAAAATATATTACAACTTGTATTTTTAGATTAAAAAGTGAGCCAGCTGCGCTATATAAATCTTTAGGCGGATTCGCAACAAACCAAGTAAACATGACTAAGCTTGAGAGCTTCTCAGTTAAGAATACATTCGCACAAACAAATTTTTATTTAGATTTCGAGGGTCATCTTGAGCAAAAATCTGTTCAAAACGCTTTAGAGGAACTAGGTTTTCATACTGAAAGCTTAGATATTTTGGGCGTTTATGAAGCATCAAATTTTAGGCAAAATTAGTCCACAAAAAAAATTCTACACTTGTAGTAATCAAAAATATCTTGATATAATCAGTTTGAGGTTGGCATCAGGTGGATGTTTCATTAACCCGGTCAGGTCTGAAAAGAAGCAGCCGTAGTGAAAATTATTCAGGTTGTTGCCTGCCTCTATAAAATGAAACATAACAAAATTTTAGCTTTAAAATACAGACCGCAAAATTTTAGTGACTTAATTGGCCAAGAAATTTTATCTAAAACAATTACAAACGGAATTAAAACAGGAAGGACACCCAACGCCTATCTTCTAACTGGAATTAGAGGAGTAGGAAAAACTACTACCGCTAGATTAATAGCAAAAGCATTAAATTGCGAAAAAAGTTCTAAAGACAGTATTTGTGATAAAAAAAATTTTTGCCAAACATGTGTGGAAATAGCTAACTCGAATCATATTGATGTTCTTGAAATGGACGCTGCATCAAAAACAGGAATTGATGACATAAGAGATTTAATTGAAAACTCAAAGTATAGTCCTACAAGCGCTAAATTTAAAATATTTATAATAGATGAAGTGCATATGTTATCAAAACAAGCTTTCAATGGGTTGCTAAAAACTTTAGAGGAACCGCCACTAAGTTTAAAATTTATACTTGCAACTACAGAAGTTAAAAAAATTCCTATCACTATTCTTTCTAGATGCCAAAGATTTGATTTAAAACGTGTGAATATTGAAAGCATTTATAAACATCTAGAAAATATTTCTAAAAAAGAAAATGGAAACATCTCCTCAAAAGCCTTAAGAATTATTTCTCAAGTTTCAGAGGGATCTGTAAGAGACGGTATTTCACTATTAGATAGAGCCTTAAGTTACCAGAATGTAACTTCAAATAATGAAGTTAGAGATCAAGATCTAAGAAATATGCTGGGCCTGGCCGATAGAGGCAAAGTGATACAAATTTTAAAAGAAGTTTTTGAAGGTAATTCACAAAATGCGATAAATATATTGAAGGAGCTATTCTCGGATGGAATTGAGGCTAAACATTTTTTAAATGATATTTTAGATATATTAAGTTTGATAAATAGAAAATTAAGCCTCGGTACAATTGAAAACGACAAGGTTTTACCAGAGGAGGAAATTAATTTAATAAACAATATTTCAAATGGAATAGATATAAATGATATTGGAATCTTTTGGCAATTTACAATAAAAACAATTGATGACCTTAGAATAATAAATGACGAAGAAATAACTTTGGAAATGTATATTTTACAATTAATCCATCTAATTAGTATAGGTGGAAACGTGGAAGAAAAATCCTTTGTAGACACAAAGTTAAGTGGAGACCAAAAAAAAATTTTAAAAAACAAAGACAACTTTCAAGAAAACAAATCACTTAAAGTTAAGAACCAACTCAAAAACACCGATCAAGTCAAGACCAGTTTAATTGAAAAACCAAAACTAAATAATGACAAATTAATTAAAACCAAAATAAATACATTTGAAGATATAGTAAAACTTGCTAACAGTGAAAACGAAATTGAACTTAAATATGATTTAGAAAGAAACGTGAAACTTGTAAATTTTAGCAAAGGAAACATAGACATTAGTTTCAATGAAAAACTAAACAAAAATTTTATTAAAATCTTAAGTGAAAAATTACTTAAATGGACTGGTGAGAGATGGATTATTTCACTTAATAAAAAGATCGGAGAAAAAACAATATTTGAAAAAAAATATGAACTTAAAGAAAACAAAATAGATAAAGCCAAAAACAATATAAAAATCAAAACGATAATCGAAACATTTGATGATGCTAACCTAATAGATGTAGAAGAGGATACTGGTCAATGACAAATTTTAATGACATGTTAGAAAAAGCAAAAGAAATGCAAAAAAAAATGAAAGAAGCTCAAAATGAAATTAAAAATATTCAAGTAGAGGGTGTCTCAGGTGGTAATTTAGTAAAAGTGGTTTTATCTGGTGATTACGAATTAAAGTCAATTTTAATAAGTGAAGAGGCGAAAAAAGAAAATCAAGAAATTATTAACGATTTAATAATTGCTGCTTTTAATAACGCAAAAGAAAACTTAAAAAAAAAATCTTCTGAGGAGATTTCTAAAATCACAGGCGGTATTAATCTCCCGTTTGATATTAAGTTCCCATCATAATGGATAATAATATTGTAGAAATAGACGAGTTGATTAAACAATTTTCAAAACTTCCGGGTCTTGGACCAAAGTCTGCAAAAAGAATTATTTTGAAACTTATAAATAATAAAGACAACATGATTAAACCTTTGGCCAAGTCTTTGGCCAGCGTTTATAAAAAAGTAGTAAGATGTTCTAACTGTGGAAATTTAAAAATTATTGATAAAACATGTTTATGTGAAACTGATACAAATTACGATAAAATTTGTATAGTAGAAAATTTAGCTGATATGTGGGTGATTGATTCTGCAAACATTTATAAAGGTCACTATCACATTCTTGGTGGAACAATAAATTCTCAGGATAATATAGAAAATAAAAATATGTTAGTAAAATCACTTGTCGAAAGGGTTAAAAAAAATAATTTAAAAGAGGTAATAATTGCTACTAGCGCAACAATAGAAGGACAAACCACTGCACATTACATAGAGGATTTAATCAAAAACGATAAAATAAAAATTACTAAATTAGCTCAAGGATTACCGGTAGGAGGTGAAATAGAACAATTAGATGATGGAACACTTTTTTCAGCTTTTAAAAATAGGGTGCCTGTAACAGATAGTTAAGTTAAGCGCTTTTCCTTTCGAGTCTTTTTTGATGCAAAAGGGGTTCAGTATAGCCAGATGGCTGAACTCTTCCTTTAAATACTAAATCGCAAGCAGCTGAGAAGGCTATTGAATTTTCAAAGTCATCAGACATTTTTTTATAACTAGACCTTCCACCTCTTGTATAGGCAGGGTCCTTTTCATTTTGATTATCAACAATAGTGGCCATTTTTTTCATTACTTTTAAAACCTGATCTTTTGTACATATTCCATGATGAAGCCAGTTAGCTATATGTTGAGAAGAAATTCTTAATGTTGCTCTATCTTCCATTAAACCTACATTATTTATGTCTGGTACTTTTGAACAACCTACACCATGGTCGATCCATCTAACAACATATCCAAGTATACCTTGTGCGTTATTTTCTAATTCACGATTAATGTCTTCAATAGACCAATTAGGTCTATCAGCCCTTGGTATTTCTAAAAGATTTTCCAAATTAGTTTTATTTCTAGATTTAATTTTATCCTGTTCTTTAAAAACATCCACTTTATGGTAATGCATTGAGTGTAAAGTTGCAGCGGTAGGAGAAGGTACCCAAGCACAGTTTGCACCTGATTTAGGATGACCAATTTTCTGATCCATCATATTTGCCATTTGATCTGGCATTGCCCACATACCTTTTCCAATTTGAGCTTTTCCAGAAAATCCACAGCTTAATCCAATATCAACATTCCAATCCTCATAAGAGTTCAACCAAGTTGATTTTTTCATCTCACCTTTAAAAATCATTGGACCCGCTTCAAATGAAGTGTGCATTTCGTCACCAGTTCGGTCTAAAAATCCAGTATTAATAAAAACTATTCTGTATTTTACTTGCCTAATACATTCTTTTAAATTTACCGTAGTTCTTCTTTCCTCATCCATTATTCCAACTTTCATAGTATATTTCTTTAAATCTAATACTTCCTCCACTTTACTAAATAATTTATCTGTAAAAGCAACTTCCTCTGGACCATGCATTTTAGGTTTCACTATATAAATAGAACCAGTTCTTGAGTTATTTTTATTTTTAAAATCATGCAAAGCACACATGGTAGATACAAACGCATCCATAATTCCTTCAGGAATTTCAGAACCGTCTTTTAGTATTATTGCAGGATTAGTCATCAAATGACCTACATTACGGTTAAGAAGTAACGCTCTGCCATGTAATGTTATTTTTTTTCCTTCTTTTGATAAATAAGTTCTGTTTGGGTTTAATTTTCGAACAAATTTTTTTCCATTTTTTTCCATATTTGCGGTTAAGTCTCCTTTCATCAAACCTAACCAATTCCTGTAGCAATTTACTTTATCTTCCCCATCAACTGCCGCTACTGAGTCTTCATTATCTATAATTGTTGAGATAGCTGATTCTACTATAAAGTCAGATATATTTGCTTTATCCCCTTTTCCAATTGGACTGCTAGGGTCTATTATTATATCAAAATGAAGGTTGTTGTTTT
Organism: uncultured Pelagibacteraceae bacterium; assembly: GCA_902579605.1. Taxonomy (GTDB): domain Bacteria; phylum Pseudomonadota; class Alphaproteobacteria; order Pelagibacterales; family Pelagibacteraceae; genus Pelagilacustribacter. The sequence goes on along the minus strand of CACHHD010000003.1, from coordinate 25,000 downwards.
TAAGCAATATGGAAGTTGGAGATGATTTATCACCATTAAAACCTATAAATTGATTTTCATTTTTTAAATTAATTTTTTCATTATTAATGTTTAAAATTAATTTATTATTTTCAATTTCAATTTTATCTATATTTTTCCAACTATCTTTTTTTAATGAAAAAATTTCATCAAGAAAATTTCTTACATATACTATTACTTTTTCCGCGCGTTCTTTATTAAATGAATTACCTTTTTCGCCAGGAATTACGTCTGTTCCGTATAGAGAGTCATATAAGCTGCCCCAACGAGCATTGGCTGCATTTAAAGCGTATCTAGCATTATCTACTGGAACAACAAGTTGTGGACCTGCAATTTTTGCAATTTCTTCGTCAACATTTGAAGTATCAATTTTAAAATCATCTCCTTCATCTACAATGTAAGAAATTGATTTAAGAAATTGGGTGTATTTATTTTTATCAAATTGTTCCCTAGAGTTACTTAAATGCCAGTCATCAATTTGTTTTTGTATTTTTTCTCTTTTTTCAATGAGTTTTTTGTTTATTGGAGCCAATTCATGAATTACTTTTGCAAATCTATTCCAGAAATGATCTTGTTTTATGTTTGTACCAGGTAGCACTTCTTCATTTATAAAATTAAAAAAAGTCTGGTTTATTTTTAACTCATTTTTATTAATAAATTTCATATAGCACCAATCTTACCCCATCTGTATCGGTACCTGAGAGATTTACTCCTTCGGTGAGAACTCGTCTCTTTCCAGAATTTTACTTTTACGGTCCTTTTGCCTGAGAGTTTCCGGGGTGGTTGCTCCTTCGGCGCTACAATTAAGTAGTCTCTCCCGTTTTTTTTAATATTTTCTCCTAGTAAAACTTCAAAGTCAAATGATAATTGATCTCAGTTTATTGACAATTTATTGACTTATTTTGATTCTATTAATCAATAAATTATTATAGAAATCACCTATGAAAAATTACCTAGAATTTGAAAAAGATATAAAAACTCTAGAAGACGAGATGGAATTACTCAAAAGTCCAGGTGGCGAGAGTATTTCAGAGGTAGATACAAATAAAATAAAATCAACTCAAGATCAAATTAACTCAAAATTAAAGAGCATTTACTCTAACCTTAACAGTTGGCAAAAAACTCAAGTTGCAAGACATGAGGACAGACCACGAGCAAGTTTTTATATAAAAAAAATATTTAACAATTTTACTCCTCTTGCTGGCGATAGATATTTTGGAGACGATCAATCTGTAACTGCTGGATTTGGATTAATTAATGAAAAGTCGGTATTAGTTATTGGTCAAGAAAAAGGAGAAGACTTAAATACTAGGATAGAAAAAAATTTTGGTATGATGAGACCAGAAGGTTACAGAAAGTGTATTAGGTTAATGAAACTTGCAGATAGATTTAAAATTCCTATTATTACTTTTATTGACACACCAGGTGCTTACCCTGGAATAGGAGCAGAACAGAGAGGCCAGGCATCTGCGATAGCTCACTCAATTGAATGTTGTATGTCACTAAATGTACCTAATATCTCTGTTATAATCGGTGAAGGAGGATCGGGCGGCGCTATTGCTCTAGCATCTTCTAATAAAGTCATAATGTTAGAAAACTCTATTTACTCAGTTATATCTCCTGAAGGCTGTGCATCAATTTTGTGGAGAGACCCTAGTAAATCTTTAGAAGCCGCTGAAGCAATGAAACTTTCAGCTCAAGACCTGCTTAAACTTGGAGTCATAGATGATATCATACCTGAGCCGTTAGGAGGAGCGCATAGAAACCTTGATGAAATTGCGCACAGTATAAAAAATAATATTTTAAAAAATTTAGATTATTTTGAAAATATGGTCCCAGAGCAAATATTCGATCATAGAAAAAATAAATTTTTAAAAATTGGAAGAGAAGGAGGTTTCACAAAACCATCTTTTGAAGGAGATATTGGTTTAGAATACAAAGAGCCAATTTCTATAAGATTTAATAGAATTTTCACTCAAAAAAAATATTTATTTTCAGCATTAGGACTGGCTATTATTGCCTCAATTATCGCATTGCTTTCTAAAGTTTTGTTGTAAAATTGCAATTTTTTCAAATAAATCGCAATTTAATGCTAATCAAATCTTGACAATTTTAAATTTAATCTATTTAAGAAGCCCTGTTAGTAATTATACTAACATTAGTTAAACAAATAAGGATAAGTAAAAACAATGAGTACACTAAAAGGTAAAGTAAAGTGGTTTAATGGAACTAAAGGTTATGGTTTCATTGAAAGAGAAGACAAAGAAAAAGACGTGTTCGTTCACTCTTCAGCTGTTAGAGAAGCTGGTTTAAAATATTTAAACGAAGGTGATGAATTAACGTTTGAAGTGGAGAGCACGGAAAAAGGTCCTGCTGCAGTAAAATTGCAGAAAACATCTTAATTCTAAATTTTCCAAATCATAAATTAGCGGGACTAAGGCTTTTTAGCTGATGTCCCGTTAATTAATCCTTGAAAAAGACACAATTTTTTCTTACATAGACAGTAATGATTAAAAAGAACACATTTAAAATTTATTCACATTCTCACAGAATGCACGCTAGGCTTATGCTTAGCTAAATCATTAAACATTTTAAAATACAAATTTATTAATAATTAATATAAAAAGGAGTTATGCAGCAGTAGCTCAGTTGGTTAGAGCACTAGTTTGTGGAACTAGGGGTCGGTGGTTCGAATCCACCCTGCTGTACCATAAAATGAATAAAGATAAAAAAAACAAACCCTCAAAAGAACTTCCGTTAGGGTTTGTTGATAGACAAGAAAAAGAATTACTCGTACGTGATTTTATAATTTCTAATATTAAGAAAGTCATGATCAAGTACGGTTTTCAGTATCTCGAAACCCCAAGTTTTGAGTATACGGAGAGTATTGGAAAATTTTTACCTGACAAAGATAGACCAGATGAAGGTGTTTTTTCATTTCAAGACGAAAAAAACTGGCTGTCTCTCAGGTATGATCTGACTGCACCGTTAGCCAGATATGTTGCAAAAAATTATTTAGAAATTCCAAAACCTTTTAAAAGATACCAGCTCGGAACAGTATGGAGAAATGAAAAACCTGGACCAGGAAGATTTAGAGAATTTTTGCAATTTGATGCAGATTTTGTTGGCACAAAAAGCTTACAAGCTGACGCTGAATTATGTGTTTTGATTTCAGAAATACTTGAGAATTGTGGATTAAATAAAAAAGAATATATTATTAAAATATCATCAAGAAAAATTACTGAAGAAATATTTAAAAAAATTAAAATAGATAACAACAACCAAAAACTTACAATTCTTAGAACTTTAGATAAAGTTGATAGACTTGGCTGGGATGGGGTAAAAAAATTGTTGGGTGAAGGCCGAAAAGATAAGTCTGGAGATTTTACTAAGGGAGCAAATTTAAGTTTAAAAAATATAGATTTAATAGAAAAGGAATTAAACAATAAATCACCTGAAACTGAAGATTTAAAAGAAATATTAAAAATATTTAATAATTATAACTTCGGTAACTTCGAGGTTGATCCATCTGTTATAAGGGGACTGGAATATTATACGGGTCCAATTTTTGAAGTGAACTTGAAATTTGATGTTAAAAATAATAAAGGACAAGTCGTACAGTTTGGCTCAATCGGTGGCGGCGGAAGATATGACAATCTCGTAAGTAATTTTGGTAATTATGATGCCCCTGCCACTGGTATCTCTATTGGATTGGACAGGTTAGTTTATGCGTTGACGCAAAAAAAAGAATTCAAAATTAAACAAACAAAACCTATTGTTATTTGTATTTTCGAAAAAAGTTCAATGAAAGATTATATTGGTTTACAAACAATTTTAAGATCTGAGGGTATAAGTACAGAAATTTATCCTGGAGAGGGAAAGCTTAAAAAACAGATGGAATATGCAAATAAGATAAAATCACCAGCTGTTATCCTTTATGGTGAAAACGAAATCAAAAGAGGTAAACCAACATTACGAAATTTAGTGTCTGGAAATGAAAAATCAGCAACGATTAAAGAGTTAGTGAATGAGATCAAAAAAATTATCTGAACAAATTATTAAAACTTTTAAAAACAGTGGGTTTGTGCTGTCGGAACCAGACGTACTATTAGATTCTGAGTATATTATAGAGAGATCTGGTGAAAAATTCAGAAGCTCAATGCTTACTTTTGAGAGTGAGAACGGGAAAATCATGTGCTTAAGACCTGATCTTACAGTAGCATCCTCCATAAATTATTTACAAAAAAAAACTAAATCAAAAATTTATTACTCAGGCCAAGCTTACAGGAAATCAGAAAAGAAAAATTCTGAATTCATAAATGATCAGTTAGGAATTGAAATTTTTGGTTCTAAAAATCAAATAAAAGATGATTTTAAAGTTATTTCAACAATTTTAAATTCTGCCAGAAAAATTAAAAGTAAAAAAATCAAAATTAAAGTAGGAGACGTAAGTTTATTTAAGAGTTTAATAAACTCGCTTGAAATGCCTGAGAGATGGAAATTAAGATTAATTAGACATTTTTGGAGACCTAAATATTTTGATGATCTTTTAAAAAGATTGGAAAAAAATTCAGATATTGATGCTGAAACATTTGATATAGATAAGAAACGATTTTATGAAATGAAAAAGATGGAACAAGACAAAGTAATTTCGGGTAGATCGATATTAGAAATATTAAATAGATTTGATAAAAAAATAAAAGATCCGAGATCATTTAATCAAGGAAAAAAAATTGTAAAAATTATAAGATCATTTCTCAAAATAAATTGTAAATTACCTCAATTAGAAAAAAAACTTTTAGACTTTACAAAAAAAAATAAACTTAGAAAAAATATTTTTAATGAATTCAATTCAGTCCAAAACTTAAAAAAACTTAAAGAAAATGTAATTTTTATCTCTAATTTTGGAAGAGATATTGAGTATTATACAGGTATAGTATTTGAAATTTATGCGGGACAGAAAGAAATTGCAAGAGGCGGTCGATATGATGGTTTACTGAAAAGTTTAGGGGCAAAAAAAAATATTCCAGCTGTTGGTGCAGCAATTAATTTGAAAAACATATGAAAAACGTAATTACTATAGGTTTACCGAGTAAAGGTCGATTAAAAGATAAAGCAATATCTTTCTTTGAAGACAATGGTTTAAAGATATTACAAAGCGACAAAGAGAGAAATTATTTTGCAACTATTGAAAATCAACAAAATTTAAAAATAATTTTTCTCCATGCTAAAGAGATTATTCAAAGGTTAGGTGATGGCACCCTAGATATTGGAATATCAGGCTTGGATTTATTAAATGAGTCTGAAAAAAATTTACAAGATAAGATTATTATAAAAAATAAACTTAACTTTGGCAAAGCTAATTTAGTCGTTGCAGTTCCAGATGATTGGATAGACGTTCAAACAATTGCAGATTTAGAGGAAGTATCTTTTGATATCAGATCTAAAAGAAATACAAGGTTAAGAGTTGCAACTAAATATCCAAACTTAACTAACGATTTTTTACTTTCTAAAGGAGTAACTCAATATAAGTTGATACCTAGTCTTGGTGCTACTGAAACCTATCCTTTCATAGGATCATCAGAAATTATAACTGATATAACATCAACGGGTAAAACCTTAATTGATAATAATCTTAGAGCACTAAAAGATGGAAAGATTTTAAGCTCGACTGCATGTTTATTTGTTGCAAAAAAAAAGGCTGCGAGTTTGCAGCCTTTTTTAAATTCATTGGGTTAAGTGAAATTACATTCCCATTCCACCCATACCACCCATTCCACCCATACCACCGCCCATTGGAGGCATGGCAGGAGCAGAGTCTTTTTCTTCCGGCTTATCAGCTATCATAGCTTCAGTTGTAATTAGTAAGCCAGCTATTGATGCAGCATCTTGAAGAGCAGATCTTACTACTTTTGTAGGATCAATAATTCCTTTTGCAAACATATCAACGTATTCCTCATTCTGAGCATCAAACCCTTGTGAGGATTTTTTTCCCTCTAAAAGTTTTCCAACAACTACAGAGCCATCAACTCCTGCATTAGCAGTAATTTGTCTTACTGGAGCTTGAAGAGCCTTTTTAACAATGTCCACACCAGCTTTTTGATCATCACCTTTAACTTTTAGACTGTCTAAGTCTTGAGCGGCATAAAGTAGGGCACATCCACCACCGATAACTACGCCTTCTTCAACAGCGGCCCTAGTTGCATTAAGAGCATCTTCAACTCTATCTTTTCTTTCTTTTACTTCTACTTCAGTTGCTCCGCCTACTTTAATAACTGCAACTCCACCAGCAAGTTTAGCTAATCTTTCTTGTAATTTTTCTTTGTCATAGTCAGAAGTAGTTTCGTTGATCTCAGATCTAATTTGATTACATCTAGCTTCAATGTCTGATTTTTTTCCTTCCCCTGCAACAATTGTACTATTCTCTTTATCGATTTTTACTTTTTTGCAAGATCCTAGATCCCCGATTTTTACATTTTCAATTTTAATACCAAGGTCTTCAGATATAACTTGTCCACCAGTCAAAATTGCGATGTCTTCTAACATAGCTTTTCTTCTATCACCAAAACCCGGAGCTTTAACTGCTACCACTTTCAACCCACCTCTCAATTTGTTAACCACTAAAGTTGCAAGAGCTTCACCCTCTACATCTTCAGAAATTATCATCAAAGGTCTATTAGCTTGAACAACAGACTCTAAAAGAGGAACCATTGGTTGAAGATTAGTTAATTTTTTCTCCACTAAAAGAACTAAAGGATTTTCTAATTCAGTTGTCATTTTCTCTGTATTAGTAACGAAGTAAGGAGATAAATACCCACGGTCAAATTGCATTCCTTCAACTACGTCTAGTTCGGTTTCCACACCTTTTGCCTCCTCAACTGTGATAACTCCTTCATTTCCTACTTTTTGCATAGCCTTTGAAATCATATCACCTATCGACTTTTCACCATTAGCCGAAATAGTTCCAACTTGAGCAACTTCCTCATTGGCTTTAACTTTTTTTGATGAAGATTTTAATTTATTGATCACATGTTCAACTGCTTTATCAATACCTCTTTTGATATCCATTGGATTCATTCCTGCTGTTACATACTTTAAACCTTCATTAACAATCGATTGTGTAAGAATAGTTGCTGTTGTAGTCCCATCACCAGCATTATCATTAGTTTTGCTAGCGACTTCCTTAACCATCTGAGCACCCATGTTCTCGAACTTGTCCTCTAATTCAATTTCTTTTGCAACAGATACTCCATCTTTTGTTGTCCGTGGCGCACCATATGATTTATCCATCACTACGTTTCGTCCTTTTGGACCTAAAGTTACTTTAACAGCGTTTGCTAAAGTATTAACACCTGTAAGCATTTTTGATCTAGCTTCAGTGTCAAACTTAATTATTTTTGCCATTTTATTCTCCCTTTATTTAGATTATTTTTTACCTTTTGAAATTCCCATTATGTCTGACTCTTTCATAATGCTATATTCTTTTCCGTCAATTTTTACCTCTGTTCCAGACCATTTTCCGAATAAAACAATATCACCAACTTTAACATCCATTGGTGTTAGTTTTCCACTTTCATTTTTTGATCCTGGACCAACAGCAACAACTTCCCCTTCTTGTGGTTTTTCTTTTGCAGTATCTGGTATTATTATACCGCCAGCAGTTTTTTCCTCGCTGTCCAGTACTTTTATTAAAACTCGGTCGTGTAAAGGTCTAAATTTCATTTTAATCTCCTATTTATACCAGCTGATATGGTGAGTTTTATTGAAAATTCAAGAGAAGAAGACATAATTTAGCTAAAAGTCTTGATATTGCTATATTTTATTAACTTTTTTATAAGGTATTTAAAGGACAATTTAATTTGAAAAAAATAGATCATTTAAAGAACATTTTTAACAATTACGATTATTTTGTAATCGATCTTTGGGGAGTAGTTCATAATGGGGTTAAACCATATGAAGGAGCAATGAAAACAATCGAAGAATTATACAACAATAAGAAAAATTATATTTTTTTATCAAACGCTCCAAGGCCAGTTAACGATGTAAGAAAATTTCTTATTGAAAAAATGCGAATAAATAAAAAATTTTTGAATAACATTCTCACATCAGGCGAAGCAGCTATAAATTCAATCAAAAACTTTAATTATGGTAAATTTTTTTTTCATTTAGGCCCTGAAAGGGATAGTAAAATTTTTGAAGGTTTAGAAAATCATAAAACAGAGCTTGAAAAATGTGATTACATTTTATGTACGGGTCTCTACGACAGTGAAATGGATAAATTAAATTTTTATGAAAAATTACTCAAAAACAGTACAGACAAAAAAATGATCTGTACAAATCCTGATTTAATTGTAGATAGAGGCAATACCCAGGAATATTGTGCTGGAAGTATAGCTAAATTATTTGAAAAGATAGGTGGAGAAGTAGTTTATTTCGGCAAACCACATAAAGAAATTTATAATTCAATTTTAAAAGAAAAAGACAAAGCTTTAATAATCGGAGATAACTTAAGAACAGATATAAAAGGAGCTAATTTGATAAAGCAAGACTCCCTTTTCATAATAGATGGAGTTCACAAAAATGAAATTAAAGGATTAGATAACTTAAAAAATATTTTAAAAAAATATAATGTTGAAACAAATTTTATACAAGAAAAATTACACTGGTAAAAATGAAAATATTTAAAAGCACATCCATAAGCAAAAATTATAAAAATTCAGTAATTGCTATTGGAAATTTTGATGGAATACATGTTGGTCATAAAAAAGTTTTAAACGCGGCCTATAAAAAAGCAAAAAAATTCAAAAAAATGTTTGGGCTTTTAACTTTCGAACCAGTTCCAGTTATGTTCTTTAATAAAAAAATTCTTAATCATAGATTGGACACATTACCTCAAAAAATTTCTAATCTTAAAAAAGAAAAATTGGACTTTGTCATTATTCAAAAATTTAATAAAAAATTTTCACAATTAAGTTATAAAGAATTCATTTATAAAATATTATTTCAAAAGATTAAATGTAAATATTTATACGTGAGTAAAAATTTTAAATTTGGAAATAAAAGAGAGGGTAACGTTTCTAAATTAAAAAAATATGAAAAAAAATTTTTATATAAAACTATTATAACACCTCCACTAACTAAAAAGAAAAAAACCGTTTCATCAACAGTAATTAGAAAATTATTAAAAAGTGGAAAAATAAAAAAAGCTAATTATTTACTAGGTAGAAAATGGGAAATTATTGGTAAGGTTGTCAAAGGATCTCAAAGAGGAAGAAAAATTGGCTTTCCCACATGTAATATTTTATTAAAAAAATACATAATACCCAAGTTTGGTGTTTACGCTGTAAACGTAAAAACTAATAATATATCTAAAAAAGGTATTGCAAACATTGGCTATAGACCAACATTTAATGGAAAAAAACTTTTATTAGAGGTAAATATTTTTGGAATAAAAAAAAACCTATATAATAAAAATATTAATGTGATATTTAATAAATTTATAAGATCTGAAAAAAAGTTTAACAATATAACAGAGTTAAAAAATCAAATTAAAAAAGATATAAAACAAGCAAAATAAAATGTCCAAAGAAAGTTTACAACTTCCTAAAACAGCTTTTTCAATGAAAGCGAACTTACCAAATAAAGAGCCGGATATAGTTCAGCACTGGGAAAAAATCGATCTTTATAAAAAATTAAGAAAAAAATCTAAAGGAAAAGAAAAGTTTGTTCTTCACGACGGACCACCATATGCAAATGGCCACATACATATGGGAACTGCTTTAAATAAAATTTTAAAAGATATGATAACTAGGTTTCATCAAATGAACGGAAAAGACTCCATTTACGTTCCAGGTTGGGATTGCCATGGACTTCCAATTGAGTGGAAAATTGAAGAACAGTATAAAAAAAAGAAAAAGAATAAAGATGAAGTACCTATAAAAGATTTTAGACAAGAGTGCAGAGAGTTTGCTGAAAGCTGGATCGATGTTCACATTAAAGAGTTCAAAAGATTAGGAGTAGTTGGAGATTTTGATAATTATTACTCTACAATGAGTTATGAAGCAGAAGCTCAGATAGTTCGAGAATTAGGTAAATTTCTTCTAGATGGAAGCTTGTATCAGGGTTTCAAACCAGTTCTTTGGTCGACAGTAGAAAAGACTGCATTAGCAGACGCAGAAGTGGAATATATGGATCACACGTCTAACACAATATATGTTGGTTTTAAAGTTAAAGAAACGGATAAAGATTTTTTAAAAGATACCAGCATAATTATATGGACAACAACACCGTGGACAATACCAGCAAATAAAGCTTTAGCTTTTAATAGTAATATTGATTATTCGATATTAGAAATAGGTAATCTTGAAAATTTTAAAGAAAATAAAATTGTAGTTGCAACAAATTTAGTAAAAGAAATCATTAATGCTTGTGAAATTAAAAGTTATAAAGAGTTAAGAAAATTTAAAGGTTCAGAATTTAAAAATACAGTTTGTAGCCATCCATTTTTAAAAATGAAATTTGACTATGATGTTCCAATGTTAGACGCACAATTTGTGAACCTCGAGCAAGGAACTGGAATTGTACACTGCGCACCAAGTCATGGTCCAGATGATTTTAATTTATGCTTAAAAAATAATATACCCTCTCTTTACACTGTTGATGACTCAGGACTTTATACTAAAGAAATCCCTTTTTTTGAAAAGACTCATATTTTCAAAGCTGACAATATCGTAATTGAGAAATTAAAAGAGCAAAAAAAATTATTAAAAAATGATAAGTTAAATCATACCTATCCACATTCATGGAGATCTAAAGCTCCACTTATTTATAGAGCTACACCACAATGGTTTATATCTATGCAGAAAAATGATTTAAGAAAAAAAGCTATTAAATCAATTAATGAAACTAATTTTTTTCCAAATAAAGGAAAAGATAGACTATTATCTATGATAGAGGGAAGACCAGATTGGTGTGTTTCAAGACAAAGAGTGTGGGGAGTTCCTTTGCCAATTTTCATAAACAAAAAAACCAAAGAACCTTTAAGAGACCAAAAGGTTATAGATAGAATAGCTTCAATATATGAAAAACAAGGATCAGATTGTTGGTTTACTGATGATCCAAAAGTTTTTTTAGGAGATAGTTATGATCCAAATGATTATGAAAAATTAAATGATATCGTTGAAGTATGGTTTGATAGTGGTTCAACACATAGCTTTGTTTTAGAAAAAAGAGAAGATCTAAAATGGCCTGCTGATATGTATTTAGAGGGCTCTGACCAGCATAGAGGTTGGTTTCATTCATCACTTCTAGAATCATGTGGAACTAGAGGTAAAGCACCTTTTAAAAACATTCTTTCCCATGGTTTTGTTGTTGATGGCAAAGGTATGAAAATGTCAAAATCTATGGGAAACGTTATTTCTCCAGAGGATATATTAAAAAATTATGGCGCAGATATCCTTAGAGTGTGGGCTTCAGCATCTGACTATTCTGAAGATTTAAGAATAGATAAAAATATTTTAATACAGCACGCAGAGTCTTACAGAAAAATTAGAAATACTTTTCGATTTATGCTCGGAAATTTAAAAGATAATTTTGAAAAACAAGATTTTGAAAAAATTAATTTAGCCGAGTTTGACGAGCTTGAGCAATATGTATTACACAAGTTATATTTAATTAGTTATTCTGTGAGCAAAAACTTAAAAAGTTATAATTTTCACAAATTATATAAAGAGTTGTTGAATTTTTGCACTTTAGATCTTTCATCTTTTTATTTTGATATAAGGAAAGACGTTCTTTATTGTGATGACCTTAATTCTAAAAAAAGAAAAAATTGCGTAACAGTTATTAATATTATTTTAGAGAGTTTATTAAAGTGGTTTGCACCTATATTAGTTTTCACAACTGAGGAAATATACAGCTTAATTAATGATAAAAACGAAAGTATACACGAAAATGATTTCGTAAAGATCCCCGCTAGTTGGAAAAATGATAAGTTAAACCATAAAATGTCAGAATTATTTAAGATTAAGCAACTAGCAAATATTGCTATAGAGGAAAAAAGAATTAGTAAAGAAATAGGATCCAGTTTAGAAGCAGAGTTAAAACTCAGTACTAATAAGGAAAAATCAGAATTATTGAATAATTTAGACTTAGCAGAGTACTTTATTGTCTCAAAGGCAGAGAAAAAACTATTTAATAAAGAGGAAATTGAAATTAGTGTAAAGAAAGCTAATGGAAAAAAATGTGAAAGGTGTTGGAAAATTTTAGAGGATAAATGTAGCAGAAAAAATTGTCCAATTAAATAGGTGTAAAGTATTCTGAATAATTTAAATGAAATAAAAAGTAACATATTTGTAAAAGAAAATTTTTACTTTTTAGCAATTATATCAATTATTTTTTTTCTGGATAGATATTCCAAAGATTTAATATTAAATCTCTTAGAAAATGAAAAATATTTATTTATTAATGATTACTTAAATTTAAATTTAGTTTTTAATACAGGTATAGGTTTCGGCCTTTTCAGTTTAAATGCTGGATTATATTATAACATATTATCAATTTTAATTTTTGTAATAATAATGGTTTTATTTTATTTAATGTTTAAATCTAAAACTAGTGAAAAAATATTTTTCTCTCTTATAATTGGTGGAGCGATAGGAAATTTGTATGACAGGATCATTTACAAAGCAGTGCCAGATTTTATAGATTTTCATATTAAAGAATTTCATTGGTTTACTTTCAATATTGCTGACATTTTTATATCATTCGGTATTATACTCATGATATTAAACGAACTAATATTTAACAAAAAAAAAAATGAAAATTAAATATCTATTATTACTTATTTTTTTAGTATCGTGCGGAACATTTAGTGAAGCTGGTAAGGCATTGAGAAATGAAAAGACCCGAACAACTGATGAATTTTTAATTGAAAAAAGAGGTCCATTATCTATTCCACCGAACATTAATGAACTTCCAAAACCTAGTTCAAATAACCCTAATGAAAAAGGAGTTTCAGTAAACACTAAAATTCCAGAAAATAATCCAAAAGAGAAATCCGAAATTGAAAATATTTTACTTGAAGAGATCAGGAAAAATTAATGCAATTATATAATAATTTAAATTTCTATAAGAATATATCAAATGACCTACAAAAAGTGAAAAGTGTTAATAAAACAATATTTGATTCCTCACTGAAAAAAATTAAACAAAATTTTTTAGTTAAAAAAGATGTCTTCTATTCATTTTCTAAAAATTTTAAATTAAATTTAAAGTTAAAAGAGCTTAGAAAATATAAAAAATTCAAAAGAATAGTTGTTATAGGTTTTGGAGGATCAATTTTAGGCACCGAAGCTATACACAATTTTTTACAAAAAAAATCAAAAAAGGAAATGATTTTTGTAAATAATTTAGATTTTGAAATGATACATAAAGTCAATAATATCAAAAATTTAAAAAATTCTTTATTTATAATTATTTCGAAATCCGGAAATACTGTTGAAGTTTTATCAATAATTAATTTCCTTAAAAGTAAATCAAAATTTAACCAAAACAATACTATAGTAATTACTGAAAATAAAAAAAGTCAGCTATACATTTTTGCTAAAAAACTAAAAATAAAAACAATATTTCACAGAAGATATATCGGGGGAAGATATTCAATTTTTTCAGAAACAGCTATTATACCAAGTTATTTGATGGGTATTGATATTCTAAAGTTTAGAAAAAACATTTTGAATTTCCTACAAAAAAATAAGTCCATATTAATAAAGAACTTAATAAATTTATCAAAAATATATAACTCAAAAAAAATCAATTCCTTAGTTATGTTAAATTATTGTCCAGGATTAGAACATTTTCTTTTTTGGAGCCAACAACTTATTGCTGAAAGCTTAGGAAAAAAAGGGAAGGGTATATTACCCGTGATCTCCACAGCACCTAAAGATCATCATAGCTTACTCCAGCTGTACTTAGACGGTCCTAAAGATAAATTTTTTTATATTTTTTCATTAAAACTCGAAAATAAAATAAAAAAAACTAAAGGGTTTTTTGAACAAACTTTAAATAATTCTAATATCTTTAAAGTTTTAGATAATCAGAAAGATGCAATGGTGTCTTTACTTAAAAATAAAAAGATACCTTTCATCTCAATAGAAATAAAAAGAAAAGACGAAGAAACACTAGGGGAATTATTCTCTTATTTTATTTTAGAAACTGTCCTTATTGCTAAAACTTTAAAAGTTAATCCTTTTGACCAACCTGCTGTAGAACAATTAAAAATACTAACAAAAAAAAATTTATTTAAAAAGAACCGAAAATAATCTGAGATCTACCATATTTTTTTAATAAATCTATGTTAATATATTTTTTAATTTCATCTTCACAGTTTTTCTCCCTATGAATGATAATTTTATGTATTTCTTTAAAAATTTTTTTTTCTTTTACAAGTTTAATTATTTCAAGATAAGAATTATCGTTAAATGGGGGATCTAAAAAAATCAAATCAAATTTTTCTTCAAAATTAAATCTTTCTATATAACTTTTTATATCAACATGTATTAATTTTGCTTTACTTGAAATTTTTAAGTTAACTATATTTTCTTTTAATATAGAAAATGCCTTTAAGTTTTTTTCTAAAAAAACAACATTATTCGCATTTCTTGAAAGACATTCAATTCCAAATGAACCGACACCTGAATACAAGTCCAATATATTTGCATTAGGGAAATTTAATTTAAAAATCTTATCATGAGTAATTATATTAAATATGTTTTCCTTAACATAATCTCTTAATGGCCTGGTAATTTGTGATTTAGTAAAAGAAATTTTTTTACCTCGAAATTTTCCACTTATTATTCTCATTATAATTATATTACCCTCCAACCAATATCTTTTCTAAAAAAACCATATTTCCAATTAATCTTTTTAATTAATTTAATTATATTTCTTCTAATTTGAATAAAGCTTTTACCTTTACAAACAATATTTAAAACCCTTCCCCCATTAGAAACTATGTTTCCGTTGATCTTTTTTGTACCGGCATGAATAACAAATAATTTTTTTTTATCCACAATTTTTTTAATCCCAACTATTTTGTTTTTTTTATATTTACCAGGATAACCTTTAGAACATAACACTATTGTCATACACTTGTTTTTTTCCCAAGATAATTTTAATTTTTTTAATTGATTTTTTACAGAGTAATTAATTATTTTAAAGAGATCTGTTTTTAATCTTGGAATTATAACTTGACATTCTGGATCTCCCATCCGCACGTTGTACTCTATTAAATAAGGATTATTATTTTTGATCATTAATCCAACATATAGAAAACCCCTATAAAATTGACCATTGTCTTTCAGGGCTTTCAAAGTTGGTTTTACGATTTTTTGTATAATTTTTTTTTCTAATTTTTTATCTATAATTGGTGCCGGAGAATATGCGCCCATTCCTCCTGTGTTAGGCCCCTTGTCCTTTTCAAAAACTCTTTTATGATCTTGAGCTGAACCAAAACTAATAAAACTTTTTTTATCTACAATTAAAAAATAACTTACCTCCTCACCAGTTAAAAACTCTTCAAGTACCACCTTTCTAGAACTTTTAAATTTACCCTTAAATATTTGTTTAGATATTTTAACAGCTTGTTCTTTAGTTTTACATATTACAACACCTTTGCCCGCCGCTAACCCATCTGCTTTTACAACAACAGGTAAACTAAAACCAAGGATTGATTTTTGGAAATCTTTAAAGTTTCTACAAATTTTAAATTTTGCTGTTGGTATGTTGTATTTTTTACAAATTATTTTCATGAATGCTTTTGAACCTTCAAGTCTGCTTGCGAATTTATTTGGACCGAATACTTTTATCTTATTTTTTTCTAAAAAATTTACGATACCCTTTACCAAAGGCTCTTCAGGTCCAACTACAACTAACTTTATATTGTAATGCTTAATAGATTTAAGTAATAAATTAAAATTTAAAAAATCAATATTTAAGTTCGTTGCTAATTCAGCTGTACCAGCGTTACCTGGAATACAAAAAATTTTCTTGATTTTCTTGCACTCTTTAAACTTTTTACATAATGCGTGCTCACGCCCACCACTTCCAATTAAAGCAATATTCATATTTATAGATTTGTTATATATTACTTTAATTATGAGTGAAAAAAAAGCAAAGCTTAAATATTTAGCTAACACTTTTGAAATTATAGAGAAGGGTGATTATGTCGAATGTGCGGTTTCCAAAAAAAAAATTCTTTTAAAAGATTTGAATTATTGGAATGTAGAACTCCAAGAAGCTTACTTTTCACCAATTGAAGTTAAGAAAAAAATAGATAAAACCAAATAGCTCTATTTTCAATAATATTATTTCCACCTGTTATGAGTTAAAATCCATTGACTAGGATCTCTTAGTATCAAATCTTCAATTATTCCATTAATTTTTTTTGATATTAATTCCTTATCCTTTTTCATATTTTCAGTTATTTGAATTGGATTTAAAATTTCCATTTCAAAATTATCATTTTGATCTCTAGCGATATAAATAGGAACTATTTTACAATTAAAGCGAATCGCAAGTTGAGCGGGCAATGTTGTTGTATAAGCTTTTTTATTAAAAAATAAAATACTTGAACCCTCACTGACTCTTTGATCAACCATTAATGCAATACTATAATTTTTTTCCATATAATTAAGTGCTTCTTTTACACCACTTAAGCCTTTTTTAATTTGATTCTTACAAACAAAAGTTTTTCTTAAATATTCCATAAAAGGATTTAAAAATAAATTATTTAACGGCCTATAAATTGTTGCTAATTTAATATTAGCTTTGGTTAATTCCATTGACATGAGCTCGTAATTTGCAAAATGACCTGATATGAATATGACTGGTTTATTACTTTTATATACCTCATCAAGAATTTCTTTGTTTTTGATTTTAATATGGCTTGTTTTTTTTTTAAATAGATTTAGATGAACATATTCTATAAAAGTCTTTCCGTAATTCGACCACATCTTTTCAATTAAATTATTTTTTTCAGCACCATTAAGATTAGAATTTATTATATCTAAATTATTAATAATAGTTTTTTTTGATTTAAAAAAATTCCCAATTTTAATGAAAATAAATGAAAAAACTAATCTACTTAATTTTAAACCTATAAGTTTTGAAATTAAAAAAAATGAATATATTATTAGAGACTGTAAGAAATAAATAATTTTTTTCATAAATATTTAAGTATTTCTCTTTCAAAACTTTTATATTTTAAAATTTCTAAATCAACAGTAATACAATCTATATTTTTATATCCTAATTTTTTTAGTCGAAAGTTGTCTTTTTCGGTTGTTATCAATTTCAAGTTTCTTTTCTTTGACTCCGAAATTAAATATTCTATATCATTTTTTGTATATGAATAGTGGTCAGGGAATGAAATTTGATCTTTTACTTTTATTTTGCTTTTTTCTAGTAACTTAAAAAAACTTTCAGGATTTCCTATTCCCGCAAAAGCTAATACTTTTTTATTTCTAAATCTATTTATTTTTTTTAATTTATATTTTGAATAAAAAAGCTTGATATTTTTTGACTGAAATTTAATTTTCTTCTCAAAAGCAATGTTTCTTTTTCCATTTATTATGATTATTTGAGCTTTCTCTATACTTTTAAATGGTTCTCTCAATGGTCCAGAAGGCAACAAAAAACCATTCCCAATTAGCTCCATGCTATTAAAGCAAATAATATTTAAATTTTTCTGAATATTGCGATCTTGAAATCCATCGTCCATTATAACTACTGTATTACCGTTTTGCTTTGCATTTAAAATTGAATCTACTCTGTTTTTCTTAAAATATGCACTTTTTACCTTGCTTTTAGTTAGATCAATTTCATCAATGTGTGATTTATAATACTTCTTTATTATTGCTGGTTTAAATTTATTTTTCTTTAGCAAATTATAGATATAAATACTTAAAGGGGTTTTACCTGTACCACCTGTAAAAATGTTTCCTACACAAATAATAGGAATATTAAAGCTTTTTTCTTCGATAAAAATAGATTTAAAAAAATTAATACATAAAGTAATTAAAGAAAAAGGGAGTAAAATTAGAGAAAAAAAATTAATATTTTTCCAAAAATTTGGTTTTTTAATTATCATCTTAAAACTTCAAAACCTCTCTTAATGTTTTATCTAATATTTCTTTACCATATCGATCTAAATCTTTGACATTATTTTGGTTAAGTGTTTGATTTTTGGTAGTAAAATCTTTGAATAAATTATCTGATAATTCCTTTTCGTCATAAATCTGATGAGTAATTTTTTTATTATTTAATAACTCATAAATTTCTTTGAAATTTGAAACAAAGGGACCGTGGTATATTTTACATCCATACTTGGCAGGTTCGATTGGATTTTGACCACCAACTTTAATAAGTTTTTTCGATAATGATTTTCCCATAAATACGCTTTTACAATTTAAAAAATAATTTGCCATCTCCCCAATTGCATTTACAATATAAATTTCATTCTCTTTTGATATTTCATCAAAACTATCAATTATCTTTCCATTTAAATCTAAATCTTTACAAATGGAATAAATTTCCTGTGATCTTGAAATATGACGGGGTATTAATATAGTTACAACCTTTAAACCTTTATTTTTTAAATTAATATGAGTATTAAAAATTATATTTTCTTCACCCTTGTGTGTGCTAGCGGCGCACCAAATATAATTATCATTAAAAATTGATTGTAGATTTTTAGTTTTAAAATTAAGTTGCGGTGGTACACAAAATTTTAAGTTTCCAAAATATTTTATATTTTTTGCACCCAGAGATTTTAAATTTTCTTCGGTCTCTTTACTAGAAGATAAACATAAGTCATATAAATTAAACAATTTTTTTGAAAATTTTGAAAACATTTTCCACCGTTTGAGTGTTTTGACTGTTATTCTAGCATTTATAAGTGCTAGAGGTATTTTCCTTCTAGAAATTTCTAATAAATAATTAGGCCAAATCTCTGAGTCGACAAAAATTATTTTTTTTGGTTTCCATTTATTTAAAAAATTTTTTACTAAAAATAAAACATCTAAAGGAAAAAATCGATGTTGAAACCTATCTTTATTAAATTTTTTTTTTTTAATAAGCTGACTAGAGCTTAATGTAGTTGTGGTAAGCAAAACAAAAATATTATTATTTTGTTTAATTAGTTCTTTTATAAGTGGTAACACACTATTTGTTTCACCAATACTCGCAGCGTGAAACCAGAAAGTTTCTTTACCTTTAGGAAAGTATTTTTCACTTAACCAAATTTTTTCTTTAAATCGTTTTTTATCTTCTTTATTAAAGAAAATTCTTAGTACAATTAACAATAAAAATATTGGAAATAAAAAAAAAGTAAAAGTTCTATATAACAAAGCCATAAATATTTATTTTAATTGTTTTTCATACAATAGCTTGTAGTAATCACAATTTTTTATAAGTTCTTCATGCTTCCCAGAGTCTATTAAATTTCCCTTTTTAATAACAAAGATTTTATCGGCATTATGAATAGTTGATAGCCTATGGGCTATAACTAGCGTAGTCTTATTTTTTGTTAAGTTTTTAATTGCACTTTGAACAATTTGTTCTGATTCTGAATCTAAAGAAGAAGTAGCTTCGTCTAAAAGAATAATTGGAGATTTTTTCAGTATTGCTCTAGCTATAGAAAGCCTTTGTTTTTGTCCACCAGAAAGTCTTACACCATTTTCCCCTATCATAGTCTCATGTTTATAAGGTAAATCATTAATAAACTCATCAGCTGCAGCAAATTTACATGATTCAAAAAATTCATTCTCTGTTGCTTTAGTGTTAGCATATAAAATATTATCTTTAACTGAGCTATCAAAAAGTATTACATCTTGGCTGACCAGAGATATAGATTTTCTTAAGGATTTCAAATTAACTGACCTCGTGTTTTGTCCATCAATTAAAATATCACCATTTTGAGGATCGTAAAATCTTGGCAATAAGTTTATTATAGTACTCTTTCCTGCTCCACTATGACCTACGAATGCTGCCATACTACCACCTTCAATTTCAAAACTGATATTGCTTATTGCCTTATCATTTGAACTTTCATATTTAAAGCTTACATCTGAAAATTTGATATTTCCGTTAGATATTTTAAGAGCTGGATGCTTTTCATTATTATTTATCTTGATAGGTTGATCTATAACATTGTAAATTCTTTTAGCGCCTGCTGCCCCTGAAAAAACCACCATGTTGATAGTCGCTAACGATCTAATAGGCTGATATGCCAGCATCATAGCGGCTAAAAAAGAAAAGAATTGATTTACTTGCAATTCACCAGAGGAAATTAATGAACCAGAAAAAAAAATAAATCCTGCAATCATAAATCCGGTTAATATTTCCATTAGAGGTGTAGCTCTTACGATAATAGAGGATATTTTAGCAGCCTTGTTAACCATTTTTGTAATTATATCTTTTGACTTTTGATATTCGATTTCTTCCTTTTGATAAATTCTTATCATTTTTGAAGCCTTTAAAATTTCTGATAAGTGGGACGTCAAACGACCAGAAATCTCACCTGCCTCAGTTACAGCTTTACCTATTCTTTTACCAAGCGATTTAGCCAATCCTGCAGCCAGTGGCATCATTATTAAAGCAAATAAAGTTAACTTCCAGTTTTGATAGACCATCACACCAATTAAAGCAATTAAGGTTAAAGAGTCTTTCATTGAGTTAAGAATTCCTGTGCTGCACAAAGAATTTACTTGCCCAGCATCAAAATTAATATTTGAAATAAACTTTCCAGAATGTTTTTTTTCTATCGATGCAATATCTGTGCTTAAAATATAACGAGCAACTTTTGTTTGTAATTCTCCAGATATTTCTTGCCCAGTTTTTATTAATAAAATTCTAGCAATATAAAGACAAATTCCTTTTGAAGAAAATGCAATTATTATTGCTAATGGGATCGTCCAAGCGTAGGTTTGATTATTTTCAATAAATATTTTTTTTACAGCTGGGTCTAGTAACCAAGCTATCGCTGAGGTGCTTAAAGATACTATAATTGATAAAAATAAGGATAATAATATTCTGTTTAAATATCTATTTATGTGATCTCTATATAACCTTTTTAAAATTATTTTAATTTCTTTAAATTCCATTTTATAGAGATAAAGTTAAGAATGTTAAAAATAGATAAAAGCCGGAAAAGTTATTTATTTTGAAGGCGTTCAAACAAGTTTCTGGTTTTTTCTTATCAAATGATAAAATTTGATAAAATAAAGTTAGAGAAAAAGCAGAAAAAGGAATTAAAAAGTATAAAGAATCCATATTAAATAAAAAAAATACAGAAAGCACAATTAAACTTGTCGAATAACAAATAAGGACAAATTTTTTTAACATTGTTTTAAATTTTATTGACGTTGATTTTACTCCTATTATTTCATCGTCAACAATGTCTTGAGCTCCATAAATAGTGTCATAGCCCAATGTCCAAAATATGGCCGCTAAATAAAGAATGAAAATATCAAAGGTTAAATTACTATTGATTGATGTCCAAGCCATTATTAATCCCCAATTAAAGGTTAAACCTAAAAAAAGTTGGGGCCAGTAAGTTATTCTTTTCATATATGGATAAGAAAAAGCGAGAGACATAGAGGCTAAACCAAGAGTGATCGTTAACAAATTAAATTGGATTAGAATACAAAAAGCAAAACCACATAAAACAATTACGTAAAATAAAGCTTTTTTGATTGATATTAAATTAGCTGCCAGCGGTCTATTTTTTGTCCGCTTTACTTTTTTATCTAATTTTCTATCAACTATATCATTAACAATACATCCTGCACTTCTCATTAAAATTGAACCTAATAGAAATAAAAAAATATAACCAAGAAAAATATTTATATTTTGATTTACAGAATGTGCATAAGCTAATCCCCAACTACAAGGCCAAAACAATAACAAATAGCCAATAGGTTTGTTTAATCTTGTT
Source organism: uncultured Pelagibacteraceae bacterium (assembly GCA_902579605.1). Taxonomy (GTDB): domain Bacteria; phylum Pseudomonadota; class Alphaproteobacteria; order Pelagibacterales; family Pelagibacteraceae; genus Pelagilacustribacter. The sequence goes on along the minus strand of CACHHD010000003.1, from coordinate 2,988 downwards.
AGATTGATAAATATTTTTAAATCTTTCATTTAAATATGTCTTGTAAATATCAAACGTAATATACATAATCAATTTGATTCGTTATGGATATTGATTACACAGTTGCAGCATTAATGTTTCCAGCAATTCCTTTAATGATGACAATGTATAGTAATCGATTTCACACATTAAGTGCTCTGATAAGGAAAATACACGACCAATATACTTTTGAAAAAAAGGTTCCACCCGAGTGGGAAAACCAACTTCATGTATTAAATAAAAGGACTAATTTTTTAAAATTTGTGATGGGCTTCTCTGCATTTGGTTTTCTTTTTAATATGCTAACAGTTTTGTTACTATACTTAGATCTAGTTTTTTACGCCAGACTAAGCTTTGCATCATGTTGTATTTGCATGATAATTTCAATATTTTTGTTTTTACAAGAGATAAGACTTTCTAATGAAGCATTAAAATTTCATCTGAGTGACATGGAGTCAATGAAAAGAGATTTATAATTTTTTTTTAAGCAAATTTTTTTTAAATAAAGAAACACCTTCTTTTATTTTGTGATCATAGGACTCCCTGAAGGTAGTCAACTGCCATCCCTTCATTCTTGAAAAAATAATTTCCAAATTTTTCTTTTTCCACTCATCATTTATTTTTTCATCTTTCCAAATTTTCTTTTCTTCTTCAGTTCTAGCACAGCCGTAACAATAACCCGTTACAGGATCAGTTTTACAAATACTAATACACGGAGAAACAATTTTTTTATTCATTAAGGAATAAGGATTGCAGGACCCATTAATTTTCTTGCTTCTAAATCAGCATGAGCTTGCCTCGCATCAGCTAACTTGTATTTCTTTGAAATATTAATTTTAATTTTTCCAAATTTAATTTTTTCAAAAATTGAGTCCGCACCATCTTGAAGTTCTTTTCTATTAGTAAAATACTGAGCTATCGAAGGCCTTGTTAAGTACAAACCTTTTGGCTGTATATCTTTTGGAACATTCACGGGATCTAACGGACCAGACGCATTACCAAAACTTATCATCATTCCCCTAGTTTTAAGACAAGCCAAAGATCCATTAAAAGTTTTTTTCCCCACCCCATCAAAGACTGCAGGAACTCCCTCATTTTTGGTTATTTTTAAAACTTCTTTTGCAAAATCATTTTTAGTGTAATTTATCACATGAGAATATCCATTTTCTTCTGCAACTTTAATCTTTTCATCTGATCCGACTGTTCCTATGACATTTGCTCCAATACTATTAGCCCATTGCGCAAAAATTTGTCCGACACCACCTGCTGCAGCATGAAATAATACTGTCTCACCAGCTTTAAGATGATAAGTTTTAGTAAGTAAATAATTTGTAGTTAAACCTTTTGTCATTAAAGTTGCAGCTAAATCATGAGTAATTCCTTCAGGCACTTTTACTGCAATTTTGGAAGGAATAATTCTTTGTTGGGAGTAAGCTCCTAATGGAAGTGAAGCGTAAGCAATATTATCACCTTTATTAAATTCTGTTACATTAGAACCTACTGCATCTATTTTTCCAGCCGCTTCCAACCCGATCCCACTCGGTAACTTAATAGGGTATAAACCTGATCTATGATAAGTATCAATATAATTTAATCCTATTGCGTGATTTGTAACTTTAATTTCATCTGGTCCAGGTGATCCAACTTCAATATTTTGAAGCTCTAGAACTTCGGGTCCACCATTTTTTTTAATAATAATTGATTTTGGCATTTTTAACGGAAACGTACTTTAACTTTTAGTATTTAGCAAATGTTCCGTTGTTATAATCTTGAATAGCTTCAAGTATCTCTGTTTTCGTGTTCATTACAAATGGACCGCCCCTTGCAATAGGCTCTCCAATAGGTTTACCTGCTATGAATAAAAACTCAGTGTTTTTTTCTGCACTAATTTTAAGATCATTTCCCCGTTCTAATAAAATTAAGTTTGAGTCACTGGCTTTTTCGTGATTTTTTTTTCCAATTTTTAAACTCCCTTTAAGAATATAAACAAAAGAATTATGACCAGATGGCACTTCACATTTAAACTCTTTTCCCTCTTTCAATATTACATGAAAATAAATTGGCTCAACATTATGGTTTTTTTCTGGCCCCTCCACGTTCGCATATTTTCCTGCAATTACTTTTATAGTTTTTTCATTATCTGAGTGAATACCAAGTTCTTTACTTTTAATATAAATATATTCTGGTTTATTTTTTTTCAATTTAGCTGGCATATTTATCCAAAGTTGAAAACCCAATAATTTTCCTCCAGACATTGCTGGCATCTCTGAGTGAATAATTCCTCTTCCAGTCTTCATCCATTGAACATCTCCCGGAGCCATTATTCCTTTTGCACCAGTACTATCTTGATGTTCAAATTCACCATTCAGCATATAAGTAACTGTTTCAATTCCTCTATGAGGATGAGGAGGGAATCCTGCAATATAATCATCTTTATTTTCGGAACCAAACTCATCGAGCATTAAAAAGGGATCAATATAATCGGCCTCTGGAGTTCCAATGCTTCTTTTTAACTTTACGCCAGCACCGTCCGAAGCATTAATAGCTTTAATAATTTTTTTTATTTCTATTTGTGACATATATTTAATATATCTTAAGTTTATACTATATCAAGTAGCTGCGTTAAGTTGCCAATTTCATTCTTCGGATGATAATCAAGATTATCAAAATGAGATTTATTTCTGTTAACCCAGACTGAGTTATATCCGTAGTTTCCACCACCCGATACATCCCAGGTATTTGCACTTAAAAAAGTTATCTCTTCAGGTTTTACTTTATACTTTTTAATTGGAAGATCATAAACCTTAGAATTAGGTTTAAAAATTTTTACTTCCTCAACAGAAAAAAGATCATCAAATAAATTATTTAAATTATTGCTTTTTACAAGCTCTTCAAGAAGTTTCGGTGTTCCATTTGAAAGAATTGCTAATTTTAATTTTTTTTCTTTTAAATTTGTTAAAACTTTTTTTA
>CACHHD010000002.1 GCA_902579605.1 uncultured Pelagibacteraceae bacterium | reverse complement strand
AGTCGAAAGGCCGAACCCATAAAAAGTCCTCTTTTGTTGTCCTCACTTGAATTATTTTTTAAAATTTCTTTTTTTGCAATCCTGAGGCGAGTTTTAAAATCTTTATCTTCCATTTAATTAAGCAACAAGCTCTTCAGCTTTTTCTAGGTCAACCGCAACTAATTGACTAATTCCTTTTTCAGGCATCGTAATTCCGTAAAGTCTATGCATTCTTGACATCGTTAAAGCGTGGTGAGTAATTATTATAAATCTTGTTTTAGTGATGCTTGTTAAATCATCCAGCAACGAACAAAATCTGGTGACATTTGCATCGTCAAGTGGTGCATCAACTTCGTCTAAAACGCATATAGGTGATGGATTAACTAAAAAAACTGCAAAAATCAAAGATAAAGCAGTCAGCGCTTGTTCTCCTCCAGATAACAAAGTGATAGATTGTAATCTTTTACCAGGAGGTAAAACAAACATTTCTAATCCAGCTTCTAAAGGATCGTCTGAGTCAACTAACTCTAGTTTAGCACTTCCTCCACTAAAAAGCTTTGTGTAAACTTCATTAAACTTCCTATTTACTTTTTCAAAGGCTTCAAGAAGTCTTTCTCTACCTTTTTGATTTAATTCTTCAATGCTTGATTTTAGTTTAACTATTGCTGAGTAAAGATCTGCTCTATCATCCTCCATCTTTTTAATTTCGTCTTCAAACTTTTTTGGTTTCTATATCCGCTCTTAGATTAACAGTACCCATAGATTCTCGCTGTTTTTTTATCTTTTCAACGATTAAAATTTGATCATCTATTGATGGCAGCTCTTCCATGTTAATCTCAGACAAAGATAATAATTTATTCTCATCTGACACGTTTAATTCTGCGTTGATTGAATAAAATAAATCTTTTTTTCTTGCTGCTATACCCTCAAGTGTTGCTTCATTCCTAGCTTTATTTTCTCTTAATAAAGTAAGTTTTTCTTGAACATTTTTAATGTTATTATTGATTTTATTATATCTTTTCTCAGCCAAGCTAAGTTCTTCCTCAAGCTCATCACTCCTTTTTTTTGTATTCTCTAAATTTTGAATATTTTGACCTTTAGTAGTAGCTATGATTTCGGGATTTTTTTGATTTTCTCTCATTTCATTATTGATTTTCTTTTTTCTTTCTTGCAAATCATTTATCATTTTTTCTGAGTTCACTTTTAAATTTTTCCAATTTTCCAATTCAATATCAATATTTTTAATTCTCTCTATTCTTTTTATAGAATCGCTCTTAATCGTTTCATTTTTGCTAAAATTAACAGCATAATTTTCATGTGCAGAAGTTATTTTATCAACAATGTTTTTAAGATCATTAAATAAATCTTTAGATATTCTTTTCTCTTCTTCAATTAATTTACTGATTTTAAAGATCAAGCCATCAAGTTCCTTTTTTAAACTGTTTAAATTTCTTTTAGATAATTCTAAATTTTCATTTATTTCAATCTCATTAGCACCAAATGATTTTTCTGTTTTTAACAGCTCATCTTTTTCTTCTAAAATTCTTTTTTCGTTTAAAGATGCATCTAATGAGATACTTTTCTCTCTTTCTAAGTCAGACTCGATAGTAATTAAAGAGTTCTCAAGTTTTGTAGATAATTTTTTGATTCTTTTTTCTTCTTCCTCTAAATTAGTCATATCTAAATTTATTTTTTGAAGTGTTGCCAAACTTTCTAATTTCCTGTCTCTAAGAGGTGTTAATTTAGCACTTTCCTCATTAAGTAATTCTGTATTATGATTTAAGTCGATTTTGATTGCACTTATCTCATCATCTTGCTCATTAACATTTTCTAAGATTTCTTTTTTATTTTTTTCAATCTCTAACAATTTTAAATAATATAACCCTGCTTCTGCCTTTTTAATTTCTTTGGAAATTTCTTTATATTTTGTAGCTTCCTCTGCTTGTTTTTTTAAATTGTCTAATTGTTTTTGTTGTTGTTTTTTAAGCTCATCGGCTCTTTTAAGATTATTCTCAGCTGCATTTAATCTTGTTTCAGCCTCATGTCTTCTGACATGTATGCCCGCAATACCTGCAGCTTCTTCTAAAATTGCTCTTCTTTCTACAGGCTTCGCCGTAACAAGTTGTCCAATTTTGCCCTGACTAATTAAAGAGGGAGAATGAGCCCCAGTTGATAAATCAGCAAAAAAAGTTTGAGCATCCCTTGCTCTAACTTCCTTTTCATTTAAATAATATTTTGATCCTTTATTTCTCTCAATTTTTCTGGTTATCAAAATTTCATCTAATTTATGATATTGCTCCGGACCATCCTTGTCCTTATTATCTATTAATAAAGAGACTTCGGAAAAATTTTTTTCTGGTCTATTAGATGTTCCAGAAAATATAACATCCTCCATACCAGCTCCTCTCATACTTTTGGCTGATGTTTCTCCCATGCACCATCTTAAAGACTCAACAATGTTTGATTTTCCACAGCCATTAGGACCAACAATACCTGTTAAACCATCCTCAATTAAAAAAGTTGTTTTATCAAAAAATGACTTGAAGCCAGTCAACTCCAATTTTTTAAACTTCATGTTATTATAATAATTTATCTATATGTTTTTTGAAAGATTTGAATTCGTGTTTATCCTCATATTTCTTATCATTAATATAAATAGTCGGTGTAGAAGTTATATTATACTCCTTCTGTGCCTCGATTCGCTCTTTTAAAATCAATTCTTGAACAGTTTCATTTTCTAAACATTTTTTTAGGTCAATTTCTTTTAAATTAGAATCAACTCCAATTTTAATTAAAAACTCGTTAATCTTTTTTATATCCGAACCAACGGCCCATTTTTTTTGTTTTTCATATACATTATGAAGTAATTCAAACTTTGACTCAGAACTAGATGCACATCTTACAATTTTTTCAGCATTAAGTGCTGCTAGATCTAAAGGAAAAGCGTGATGTTCAAATCTAATTTTGTCATTATCAATATAATCTTCTTTTAATTTCTCAAAAATATTTTTATGAAAAGATGCGCAATGAGGACAAGTTAAAGATGAAAAAACTTTGATGGTTACCTTGGCATTTTGGCTACCAATTTTCAAAGCTTCACTTGATAAATTTCCAGATATTAAAAATTGAATTAAAAGAAAAATAATAAAAATGTATTTATTTTTTTTTATTAAAAGCATTGATCAAGTTTTCTAGTTTATTTTTTAAATTTAAATCTTTTATTTTTTCTAAATGAGATTCAAAATTTTTTTTATTTTTTTCTACTAAATTCTTTTTTTTTAAATTAGCATATCTTATATTTATAGTTTTAATACTTATATTTTTAACAAAAGAATAACCAAAATATGAATTTATTTTTTCTATAATATTTTTTTTGTTATATTCAATGTCTATTTCTTTACCATGAATTACATTTAAAATTAAAGCTACGTCCTTGGAATTTCTTTGAGCTTTGATATTTAATGGATAGCATTTATCTGAGATTTCCTTACCAACAATTTTAGTCCAATTATCAACAAGCGAAGATAAATTGAAACCATTTTTCTTCAAAATCTTTTTTATTTGTTGAGGTAAAGTGTTAGCTAACGGCCTAAGCCCTTGAATGAAATTTTTAGTTAAACTATTATTAATTTTTTTATGCATATAAATTTTAACTTAACAAAAAAAATTTTGGCTTGGTATGATAATAACAGGCGCAGTTTACCTTGGCGTGTTAGTAAAAAATCAAGTAATCTACTTTATTACAGGGTTCTAAGTGAATTTATGCTTCAACAAACACAAGTTGCTACAGTTATTCCTTACTTTTATAAGTTTACTAAAAAATATAAAAACTTAGAATCTTTGGCTAATTCAAAAGAGAAAAGTATTCTAAAACTATGGGAGGGTTTAGGATATTATAGAAGAGCAAGAAATCTTTTAGCAACATCAAAAATTTTAGTTAATAAATATAATTCAAAATTACCAAAAGATGTAGATGAAATAAAAAATTTGCCTGGTATCGGAGATTATACATCAAACGTTTTAATTGCTTTAATTTACAATAGGCCAACACTAGCATTAGATGGAAATGTAAAAAGAGTTATTTCAAGATTAATAAATACAAACTTAGATAAAATAGACTTTAAATTATTTATTAAACTAAATAAAAAAAATATATTTAATACGGAAAGAAACTCTGATCTTGTTGAGGCTCTTATGGAATTTGGAGCTTTAATTTGCAACTCTAAAACTCCAAAATGTAATGTATGTCCTATAAAAAAAAAATGCGAATTTTTTAATTCGACTAAAAAAATAAAACATTTAAAAAAAACTATGATTCAAAAAAATATTAATATTTTATGTTATTTATCTAAAGAGGGCAAAATAGCTTTAACAAAAAAAAATAACTTAGGTTTTCTAAACACTTTCAATTTGCCACAAATAGAAAATACAAAAAACAAAAAAAAACTTAAGAACTGGAAATTATTATCAAAATATAAAAATTCTATTTCAAACAAAAAATTAAATATTAATTTATATTATAAGTTTTCAAAAAATATACCATTAGACTATTCATGGTATTCTATAAAAAAAAATAAAGACTTTATGCCTTCTTTTACCAAAAAAATATTCAAACAAGTTTCAGTTTTATTTTAATGAAAAAAAAAATTGCAATTATTGGCTCTGGTATCGCCGGGTTAACTTTGGCAAACTTTTTATATAAAAAAAAAGAACTTGATTTTATGGTTTATGAAAAAAATGAAAGCTTACCACTTGACGAAGGCTATGGTATTCAACTTTCAACTAACAGCATTAAAATATTAAACCAGATCAATTTTAATAAAATTAATAGTGAAAAAATATATCATCCTAAAGGGGTAGATATTTATAATATTCAAAATGAAAAAATATGTGACTTGGATTTAGTTAAATTAAATTTTAACGATAATAAGTATACAACTTTACAGAGGTCAACTTTAATCGAATTTTTAAAAGACGATATTTATACTCAGCACATTAGATTTGGAAAAAGAATAAAAGAAGTTTCTGAATTAAAAGGAAAAGTACTTATTAAATTTGATGATAACACGAATGATCTTGTTAATTTTGTAATTGGAGCAGACGGAATTTTTTCAAATACTCGTTCGTTCTTTGAAAAGAAAAAAAATAAACCAATATTCAAAAATGCTATCGCTGTAAGAAGAATTCTAAAATCCACATCTGATCTAAATATTGATCAATCTAAAATAAGCCTCATGATGGGTAAAAATTGCCATTTGGTCATTTACCCAATTAACAAAAGGAAAGAGCTAAACTTTGTTTGTATAGTGAGGCATAATAAATACGATCCTGATAATATCAAAACTTTAATACAGAAAGTTGTAAAACAAAATTCTAATTTAGAAAAAATATTTGAAGGAGATTTAACATCGTGGCCTTTGTTTACAACACCTAAAATATTTCCTTCTACAAATAATAAAGTTTTTTATATCGGAGATGCATTCAATGGTTTTTTACCAACATTAGCTCAAGGTGCAGGGCAATCAATAGAGAGTGCTTATGAATTATTTAATTTAATTAAAGATGAAAGAGGGGATATACAAAATATTTATTTTCAAGAAAGGTCAAAGAGAGCAAAAATAGTAAGAAGAAGATCAAACTTTAATTTTTTTGTGTTTCACTTATCAAGCAAGTTTATGCAAATGATTAGAAATTTTTTTATGAAATTTTTAATAAAAAGAAAAAGTTTTATTAATTCTTATTTAGGCACAGTTTATAAAAACTAAATTTATTTTTGAACAAAAAACTTTTGTCTCAGATTGTCAATTAAAATAGTTGAACCATTTAAATTATAATGCCAAAAAGTCCAACCATTACAACTATCAGTACCCATTATTTTAGCTGCAACTTTATGAATTGAACCTTCGGACTTTTTATATTTTATGCTTCCATCAGCCATTATTTTTGCATTAATCTTTTTCTTAGAATCAAAAAGCGACGTTCCAGGCTTTAACATGCCTAATTCCACAAGTGAGCCAAAAGGCACTCTAGGCTTAGATTTGTTATTTTCAATTGTATCGAGATAACTATCATTAATAACTTTTGTTTTTTTAATTCTATCACTAGCAGCTTTAAAATATTTTATCTCTTTTTCTACTCCACAATAATTTCTACCCAATTTTTTTGCAACAACAGCGGTTGTTCCAGTACCTAAAAAGGGATCAAAAACGCTATCCCCTTTATTTGAAGTAGCTAGAATAATTCTATGAAGTAATGCCTCTGGTTTTTGAGTAGAATGAACTTTCTTTCCATTTTTTTTTAATCTCTCCTTCCCATTACAAATTGGAAATGTCCAATCAGACCTCATCTGTAAATCATCATTCAAACATTTAAGAGACTGATAATTAAACGTATATTTTGACTTTTTACTTTTTGATGCCCAAATAAGGGTTTCGTGAGCATTAGTAAATCTGGTACCTCTGAAATTAGGCATTGGATTGTTTTTTCTCCAAATCACATCATTAAGGAGCCAATAATTCAAATTTTGTAAGTGGTAACCTAAACGAAAAATATTATGGTAAGAACCTATTACCCAAATACTTCCATTATTTTTTAAAATTCTTTTACATTCAGTAAGCCATGCTTTGCAGAAATCATCATAATGTTTTAAGCTGTTAAACCGATCCCATTTATCGTTTACTCCATTAACTTTACTTGCATCTGGACGAGTTAACTTTTCTCCTATTTGCATGTTGTAAGGAGGGTCAGCAAAAACTAGGTCAAAAGACTTATCAGGAATTTTTTTTATTTCTCTAAGGCAATCACCATTAACAATTTTGTTTAAAAACTTTGACATTATTAGATTCAACCTTAAATTGAATCTAGGGTCAATTTATTTTACGTGAAAAAAAAGAATTTTAGTTGTTTAGAAATTATTTTAACAACATGTTGTGTATTGGTCTAAAATTTTTTCTATGCATTGTTGTTATTCCATACTTTTTTAAACCCTCAATGTGCTGTTTAGTTCCATATCCAAAATTTTTATCCCAAAAATATTTTTTAAATTTTTTGGACATTTTAATCATTATTTTATCTCTATAAACTTTAGCTAAAATAGATGCAGCGCTTATACACTTAATTTTTTCATCTCCTTTTATAACCGTCCTACATTTATTATTAATTCTAGGAGCAAATATACCATCTACGAGAATTAAGTCTGGTCTTTTTGATAAATTTAAAATTGCTCTTTTCATTGATAGCAGTGAAGCTTGTAAAATATTAATTTTTTCAATTTCCGCAACAGATGCCACCCCGATTGAGTAAAATGAATTTTTTTTTATATCTTTTGATAAAATTAATCTTTGTTCAAAACTGAGCTTCTTAGAGTCCTTGATATTTTTAAGCACAGCTTCTTTTTTAAAAATTACTGCAGCGGAGACAACTGGACCCGCTAAACATCCTCTTCCTGCTTCATCAACTCCAGCTATTAGCTTATAAGTTTTCACATTAATCAAAATTTTTTAAGTTTATCTCTTATCATTTTTAAATCTATCCAAGAGAATTTTTTTTGATCCGGTTGTCTTAAAAGATAAGCTGGGTGAAAGGATACAATGGAATTAACTTTTAAATTATTGATTTCAATTTCATACCATTTGCCTCTCATTTTTGATATTACATCTGCATTGTGTAAAATCGCATTCATTGCAGTACTGCCCAAAAGTAAAATAATTTTGGGCCCTATTATTTCTATGTGTTTTTTTAGATAAGGAAGATATCTATCAACTTCTTTTTCTGTGGGCTTTCTATTTTCTGGTGGTCTGTAATTAACAACATTTGTGATATAGACATTTTTTCGACTAAGGTTAATTGCATGAAGCATTTTATCTAAAAGCTGTCCTGCTCTTCCTACAAACGGAAAACCCTCCTTATCCTCATTAGCCCCAGGACCTTCTCCAATTATCATTATTTTAGCGTTAGGATTGCCATCTGAAAAGACTAGATTAGTGGCAAATTCTTTTAATTTACAATTTTTAATTTTGTCTATTTTTTCCCTTAAATTTTCCAACTTTTTAGTTTTATTTTTTTTAATACTTGTCTGGTTCCGATTATATCGATTTATTGATTTATTGCTGAATATTAAATTGTGGTTTATCAAACTATAGTATTTAATTAACCTAGTTAATTTGGTATTTATATTTTTTGACATTATGAATAAAATTTTTAAATTATATCTAATTATTTTTCAAACATTTTTAATCTACACTATTTTATCTATCAATTCACTAATGGGTATAGAAAAAATCTATAAAGGTGAATCGTTATCAAGGTATTTTTCTGGCGTTGTAGCTTTAAGTAATAATAAATATGAAAAATCTTACTTTTTTTTCAAAGGTCTTCAAAATTTAGAAAACGCCCACTCAAAATACTCGACTTCTCTTTTATATTCGCTAGTAAACAATTCAAAAATAAATCAAGCTTATAAATATTCAAATAAATTAAAATTCAAAAACCAAAATTTTTTTAAAAGCGATTTAGTTGTTCTTAGTAAACTTATTAAAAATAATGAATTCGATAATGCTCATGAATATTTAAGATTAATTGATAAAACTTATTATACATCTTTAGAAAATTTAATTAGTCAAGTAATCAATAATTGGGTAAATATTGAAAAATCTAAATTTAATTACGAGCAATCAAAAAAAACTTTTAATATAGATCCGCGTTTTAAAAATATTAATAAAATTAATGATGTTTTTTTAAACTGCTATTATGACACTGTAAACTCGGATTTACAATTTCAAAATTTAATAAATAACGATACAACAGATTTTTCAAGGTACACTTATTTTTATGTCAATTATCTTTTAAAAAAAAATTTAAAAACTAGAGCAAATTTAGTTTTAGAAAAACAACTTAAAAAAATTCCGAGAAATTTATTATTAAATCAACTTAAGACAGACATCAAAAAAAATAATCAGAAACAGTTATATAATAATTTTGATTGTAAAAATGTTTCACACATTATAGCCGAATTATTTTATATAACAGCAAATGCATTGTCCTCACAAGAAATGTACTCTCATTCAAATTTTTATTTAAATTTAGCAAAATACCTAAATCAAGATTTTATCTCATATAATACCTTACTAGCTGAAAATTTTGTAATGATTGGAAATTACAAAAACGCAAATCAGATTTATTCAGTATTGGAAAACATAGGGGAAACATATTCTTGGTATTCTGCTAAACAAAAAGCATTAATTCAAATTGAAAATGAAGAGATAGAGAAAGCTTTAAAAGTATTAGAAAAAAATTTTAAAAAAATTAAAAATCCTGATTTATATCAAATTTATGATTTTGCTAATCTTTTAAAAAATAATGAGAAATTTGAAAAATCAATTAAATATTATTCAAAAGTTATTGGAAATATTTCTCAAACACATGAACTTTATCCTAAAGCTAAAGATGGAAGAGGGATAGCTTTTGAGAGGACTGACAGCTGGCAACTAGCTGAAAAAGATTTTTTGGACTCTTTAGAGGCAAAGCCAGATCAAGCTTATGTTATAAATTATTTAGCATACTCTTGGATTGAAAAGGGAATTAAAATTGAGGAATCTTTAAAAATGCTGAAAGAAGCAAATAGATTAAGATCAAACGATGGATATATAACAGACTCCTTGGGATGGGCACTATATAAATTAGAAAAATATGACGATGCAAAGATTTATTTGCAAAAAGCTGTTCAACTTATGCCGTCTGATCCTATTGTTAACGATCATTTCGCAGATGTACTTTGGATGAATGGAAAAAAATTACAAGCGAGATATTATTGGGAGTATGTATTGAGTCTTGAAGAAACAAAGGAAGATCTAAAGAACAAAATTAATGATAAAATAATAAACGGTCCAAGCTTAGTCAATTGATGAGAATAAGATCTTATTCTAAAATTAACTTATCATTAAGAGTTTTAAAAAAGCTTAAAAGTGGAATTCATGATATTGAAACTAGTGCAGTACTATTAAGGTTATTTGACGAGCTAATTATAGAAAAGAGCAAAAAAGACTTTACTATCTTTAAAGGAAAGTTCAAAAAAAAAATTAATTCAAAAAATAATACTATTTTGGAAAGTCTTAGCTTATTGCGTAACTTAAAAATAATTAAAGGCTACTACAAAGTAGTAATCAAAAAAAATATCCCTGTATTCGCAGGTTTAGGTGGAGGAACAGGAAATGCTGTTAGCTTAATAAAATATTTTGTCAAAAAAAAATTGAGTGAAAAACTTATTGTTAAATTTGAAAAAAAAATAGGTTCTGACTTTAGACTATTTTTATACAATCACACTAAACAAAAAAAATTTAAAAAAGTTAAGAAAAGTAAAATTGATCTCAAATTTCATTGCATTGTTGTTTTCCCAAATATACATTGTAAAACAAAAAATATTTACAATTTAGTAAGAAATTTTAGCAGTTCCTCTAGGAATAAAAATTTTAAAAATATTAAAGCTTTTTCTAAAGAAAGAAACGATCTTCAATTAATAGTCGTTAAAAAATACCCTAAAATCAAACACTTAATAGAATCAATTAAAAAACAATACGGGTGCATCTTTTCTAGAATGACAGGCTCAGGATCGGCATGTTATGGAGTTTTTAAATCCCAAAGAACCGCTAGAATTGCATTTTATAATCTGAAAAAAAAATACCCTAAATATTGGTGCGTTATTACTAAAACTATTTAAATTAAATTAATTATGATATATCAAGCAAAGTATTGGGGCATAGCCAAGCGGTAAGGCAGTGGTTTTTGGTACCACCATCCTAGGTTCGAATCCTAGTGCCCCAGCCAAAAAAATGAAAAAACAAATTGAAAAATTAATTACTACTATTAATAAGTATTTTTTCCCATTTTATAACTCTAAAGATATTAAATTTCTTTTTAAAAATTTAGAAGATGGTGAACCAAAGGATAAAGAAATCGCAATGTTTGTTGGTGGTTGTGTTAGAAATTTTTTAAAGTCAAAAAAAATTGATGATATTGATATAGCAACCATCTTAACGCCTGAGGAACTGAAAAAAAAATTGCGACATTCATCATTTAAAATTATTGATACTGGGATTGTCCATGGATCGGTGACGGTAATTTTGAACGATAAAAAATTTGAATTAACAACATTAAGAAAAGATTTAAAAACAGATGGTAGACATGCCGAAATAGAAACGATAGACGATTGGAGAGAAGACTCCAAAAGAAGGGATTTCACTATGAATGCTATTTATTTAAATAAAAACGGAAAAATATTTGATCCTCAACAAGGAACTAATGATCTTAAAAACAATATTGTAAAGTTTATTGGAGACCCGCAAACTAGAATTGAGGAAGACTTTCTTAGAATAATTAGATTTATAAGATTTACAATACAATATAATTCTGCTGTAGAGCGCTCTACTATCCGAGCAATTAAGTTGAAACTAAATGGTATTAAAAATCTTTCAAAAGAAAGAGTTTTATCTGAATTATTAAAAATCTTAAAATTAGAAAATTTTTTAAAAATATTTGAAAATAAAGAATTATTTGAAATATTTAATTTAGTTTTTCCTGAATTTAAAAATATATATAGACTTAAAAATTTTATGCTAATTAGCAATCGTATTAAAAAATCAGAAATACTAATATTATCGATTCTTTTGGTAGACTTAAAAGGAAATCATGAATATTTTTGCCATAAATATAAGGTATCGAATAAAATTCGCGATCATTTAAATTTAATAGGCTCTTACTTTAAAGATAGTAAAATTGATAAAGAGTTTTTCAAAAAAAGGTTAAAAAGCAATCTATATAATATTGGGATTGATAATTTTAAAATATTGTTTTGTTTAAACTTATTAGACAAGAAAACGATTTTAGCCAAAGATAATGATTTTTTTAAAGCTATTGATAAAATTTCAATTCCTCAATTTCCTTTTGATGGAAAATTTTTGATTAAAAGAGGTATTCAAGAAGGAAAAAAAATTGGAGCAATTCTTAAGGAGGCGGAAAAACTTTGGGCGCGAAATAATTTTAATTTATCTTTAGAAGATTTTGAAGTAATAATAAAAAAAAATACTTTATCTAATTAGATGTATTCTACTTTTAAAATTTCAAAATTTCTCTCTCCAGAAGGTGTTTTCACGCTGACCATATTATTAATTTCTTTGCCTATCAGGGCTTTTCCAATAGGACTTTGAAAATAAATTAAATTTAAATTAATATCAGCTTCATCTCTTCCAACTAATCTATATTGAATTTTTTTTTTAGTTTCTAAGTCTTCAACTGTAATTGTTGAACCAAATATAACTTTACCATTATTATCTAGTTTTGTTACATCGATTACGTTAGCTCTTGCGATCGTATCATTAATAGATAGCACTCTTCCTTCTATTTTACCTTGTTGTTCTTTGGCAGCATGGTATTCGGCGTTTTCTTTTAGATCACCATGAGCTCTTGCTTCGGAAATAGCTGCAACTATTTTTGGGCGCTCAACACTTTTTAAATTTTCTAACTCTTTTTTTAATTTTTCTAGACCTTGTTTTGTAATTGGTTCTTTATTCATCTAGTTCACCATTTAGCTAAAGGCGGTAATGACATTAAAATTGCTTCAGTGTTACCCCCAGAATTTAATCCAAACTTAGTACCTCTATCATATAGTAAATTAAATTCTATATATCTACCTCTTTTAAAGAGCTGTTTCTTTTTATCTTTATCATTAAATTTAAGTTTAATTTTTTTCTTTATAATACACTTTGTAATTTCAATAAAGCTCATCCCTACCTCTCTTACAAACTTAAAGTCTTTTTCCCAATTATTGTTTTCGTAATCAAAAAATATACCACCTATTCCTCTAGGCTCATTTCTATGTGGTAAAAAAAAATATCTATCACACCATTTTTTATATTTTTGATAATCTTTTCCATTTTTTTTACAAACTTTTTTTAATTCAGAATGAAAATATAATTCCTCTTTAAGATCTTTGATGCAAGGTGTTAAATCTATTCCACCACCGAACCAACTTTTAGTAGTCACTATAAATCTTGTATTAAAATGAATAGCAGGAATTCTTGGGTTTCTCATGTGAGCAACTACTGAAATTCCAGATGCCCAATATTTACCATTCGTTTGAGAACCAGGGATGTTTTTACGGAACTTTTTTGAAAAAATTCCAGAAACCGTGGATTTATTTACACCCACTTTTTCAAATATTTTTCCATTTTTAAGTATTTTGTATGTTCCACCACCACCCTTAATATTTTTTTGCCAATTCGTTGAAACAAATTTTTGTAAGCCTTTAGACTCTTTTTCAATTTTTTCAAATTGTTTGCATATTTGCGATTGTAAATATGAAAACCATTTATCTAAATACATTTTTTTATCTTCAATATTCATATCAAAATTTTTTTATTTGTCTAAGAGCTTCCGAAGCGGAAATGGAGGCAGCAACAGCAACATTAAAAGATCTAGAGGCTGGGGACATTGGAATTTTTAATCTATTTTTGAGATCTTTGTGAATTTGTTCTGGCACTCCTTTACTTTCCCTACCCAAAAGTATGACATCATTATTTTTAAATTTAAATTTAAATAATGATTTTTTAGCTTTTGTAGACATTAAAATAACTCTTGATTTTTTATTTTTATTTAAAAATTCTTCAAAATTTTTATGTTTAATAATACTACTCTGATAAATATAATCCATAACAACTCTTTTAAACCTAGAGTCATTTAAATTAAAACCACATGGTTCAATAATCTGTGTTTTTAATCCCAGGCAAGCGCAAAGTCTCAAAATAGATGCTGTGTTTTGTGGAATATCCGGTTTATAGAGAGCAATACTAATCATTATCAATAATATTATGTGTCATTCTGACCCTAGAAAATCTTAATTTTCTGTCTTATTTAATAAATAAGAGTATAAACATCAATATGGATAAATCAGAAAAAAAGATAACAACCAGAAGAGATTTTTTATTTACCACAAGCTATACAGTTGGAGCGGTTGGTTTAGGCGCAGTAATATGGCCTTTAGTGGATCAGATGAATCCCGATAAAGCTCAAAAGGCCTTAGCTACAACAGAAGTTGATATAAGCCAAATAGAGCCCGGTAAATCTATAACAGTATTGTGGAGAGGAAAGCCTGTTTTTTTAAAAAGAAGAACGCAAGAAGAAATTTTAGAAGCTAGATCAGTTTCCTTAGATGAACTTCCTCATCCAGAAAAAGATGAAGAAAGAGTTAAAAGTGGAAAAGATGAATGGTTAGTTATGTTGGGGGTTTGTACACACCTAGGATGCGTTCCTCTTTCAAATAAAGGAGATTACAAGGGATGGTTTTGTCCATGCCATGGATCACATTATGATCTTTCTGGAAGAATTAGAAAAGGTCCGGCGCCTAAAAATATGGAAATACCAAAATATGAATTTGTTAACGCTAACACAATTAAGATTGGATAAAATTTATGAGTGAACACGAGTACGTACCTAAATCAAAAGCTGGAAAGTGGTTTAATGATAGACTGCCTTTGCTATCATTGGCGTCGCATTTAACAGATTATCCAACTCCTAAAAATTTAAATTATTGGTGGACCTTTGGAGGAATACTGACGTTTTGTTTATTAACCCAAATTATTACTGGGATAGTATTAGCAATGCACTACGTTGCACATGCAGATTTAGCTTTTGCAAGTGTTGAACACATTATGAGAGATGTTAATTACGGATGGCTAATTAGATACATCCATAGCAATGGTGCCTCAATGTTTTTTTTAGCAGTTTATATCCATATATTTAGATCTTTGTTTTATGGATCTTACAAGTCTCCAAGAGAAATTATTTGGATAATAGGTTTGATGATTTATCTTCTTATGATGGCAGCTGCATTTATGGGTTATGTTTTGCCATGGGGTCAAATGAGTTTTTGGGGAGCGACGGTTATTACAAACCTTTTTAGTGCAATTCCTTTAGTCGGAGACAGCATCACCACATGGTTATGGGGTGCATACTCTGTTGACAATCCCACTTTAACGAGATTTTTTAGTTTACATTATTTAATACCCTTCCTAATTTTAGGTTTAGTGGTTTTACATATTTGGGCATTACATATTCCAGGAAACAATAATCCAGTTGGTATAGATATTAAGAAACCATCTAAAGACACTGTTCCTTTTCACCCTTATATTACTATTAAAGATGCATTTGCATTACTTTTGTTCATGATTATTTTTGCTGGGTTTGTGTTTTTTGCTCCTAATGTTCTTGGACACTCAGATAATTATATACAAGCTAACCCAATGGTTACTCCAGCGCACATAGTTCCTGAATGGTATTTATTGCCTTTCTATGCAATTTTAAGATCAGTTCCGGATAAACTTGGAGGCGTAATACTTATGTTTAGCGCAATATTCATTTTATTTGTATTACCTTGGTTAGACACATCAAAAGTAAGATCAGCAGTGTTTAGACCAATTTACAGACAATTTTTTTGGATTTTAGTTGTTGATGTATTAGTTCTTGGATATGTAGGTGCGATGCCAGCTGAAGGAATTTACTTAGTTTTAGCTCGAGTTGGTACTATTTATTATTTTCTGCATTTTATTGTGATATTGCCAGTAGTTGGATATTTTGAAAAAACTGAACCAGTTCCTTTAAGTATTTCTGAACCAGTCCTTACTGGATCAGCTGATTATTCAATGGCCAAGAAGGATAATGAAAAAATTTAAATTATTATTAACTATAATTTTAACTCTCAGCATTTTCAATAATCTTAAATCGGCGGAACAAATTGATCCAATTAAAGTGGATTGGAGCTTTAAAGGTTTACTCGGTAAATTTGATAGGTCATCATTACAAAGAGGTTACCAAGTATATAATGAAGTCTGTGCATCTTGCCATTCGATGCAGTATTTAAGTTATAGAAATCTTGGGGAGCCTGGTGGCCCTGAATTTTCTGAAGAAGAAGTTAAAGCCATTGCAGCTGGTTTTGAGGTGATAGATGGCCCAGATGCTCAAGGAGAAATGTTCACAAGACCTGGAAGGCCATCTGATAAATTTGTTAGTCCTTATCCAAATGTAAATGCTGCGACAGCCGCGAATGGAGGAGCTTATCCTCCAGACATGTCAGTACTTGTCAAAGCTAGAAAAGGTGGAGCTAATTATATTTATTCAGTTTTGGTTGGTTACGAGGACCCACCTGAGGGTGTAGTTTTAGATGAAGGCGTCTACTATAATAAATATATGATAGGCAATAAAATCAAAATGCCCAATAACTTATCCGATGGTTTAGTGGAATATGCAGATGGTACAGAAGCTACTATAGACCAAATGGCGAAAGATGTAACTACATTTTTAAGCTGGGCAGCAGAGCCGGAGCTGGAAACAAGACATAAAACCGGAGTTAAAGTAATTCTTTATTTAATTTTATTAACTATTTTAGTTTTTTTAAGTATGAAAAAAATATGGTCAAGGGTTAACCCTGAAATATAAAACGTCACCGTCTTTAACAATATAATCTTTTCCTTCAATTCTTAATTTGCCATTTTCTTTACATTTTTCAGCACTTCCAAATTTGATGAAGTCTTTCGTGTCAACTGCCTCGGCTCTAATAAAGTTTTTTTCAAAATCAGAATGAATTACACCTGCAGCTTGAGGAGCTAAAGTATTTTTTTTAACTGTCCAGGCTCTACTTTCTTCTTCTCCAGAGGTAAAAAAAGTTTCTAGACTAAGCAGCTCGTATCCTTCTTTGATTAATTTACTTATACCCATTTTCTCAAGTCCTATTTCTCGCATAAATTTTGATTTATCTTCTAAATTTAAACTTGATAACTGATCCTCTATATCAGCACATATTGTAATAATTTTTTCGTTCGGATATTTTTTTTCGATTTTTTTTGTATGCTCATTCCCCTTGTTTAAGTTTTCTTCGTCAACATTGCAGACAATTATTTTAGGCTTTAAACTAAGTAATCCAATTTGACTCAAAAAAGGAGTTAGAGAATTTCCTAAAGTATTTAGATCTTTTCCTAGATTAAGCGTTTCAAGTGACTTTTCTAATGCATCTATTTCTTTTTGAGAAAGTAACTTTTTTTTTGATTTTTCAAGTTTTTTTTGAATAGTTTCAATATCTGATAAATGAATTTCAGTTTTAATAGTCTCAAAATCTTCAACTGGATCGATTTTATTATTAACATGTTGTATTTTCTCGGACTCAAAACATCTGACTAAATGAACAATTGCATCAACTTCTCGAATGTGAGAAAGAAATTTATTTCCAAGTCCCTCACCTTTAGATGCTCCCTTTACTAAACCTGCAATATCAACAAAAGTAATTGTAGTATAAATTTTTTTTTTGGAATTTGATAGTTTTGCTAATACGTCTAAACGTTCATCTGGAACTTCCACTATACCTATATTAGGATTAATAGTACAAAAGGGAAAATTTGCTGCCTCGGCATTTTTAGTGGCTGTTAAAGCGTTGAAAAGTGTCGATTTGCCTACATTAGGCAAACCAACAATACCACATTTAAATCCCATTTAAGTTTTGATTAACTTTACTTGAAAATAGATCCATTTTTCTATCAATTAAAGTTGGAACTAACTTCACAATGCTCTCTGTTATTTCTTTTATTTTTTCTTCTTCATCATCTTTGAAGTCTTCGAGTACATGATTATTTACACTCTTTTTTTCCTTAGGATGCCCTATACCTACTCTGACTCTTGAATAATCTGTGCCGATAAATTTATCGATAGATTTAATTCCATTATGACCAGCGCTTGATCCCCCAATTTTTGCTTTTACTTTACCAAAGTCTATATCAAGATCATCGTGGAAAACTATTACATTTTTTGCGTCAATTTTGAAATAATCTATTAACTCTTTTATTGCAGTGCCTGAATTATTCATAAAAGTTAAAGGTTTAACTGCATAAACTTTTTTAGACTCTATGTTTCCAGTCGTTAAAAGGCCTTTAAATTTTGGTTTTTGTTTTGAAAGTTTAAAATGAGAATTAATTGCGTCAATTATTTTATACCCTATATTATGACGGTTATTCTCTCTATTAGGTCCAGGATTTCCTAATCCAACTAGTAAAAGCATATATTCTTATTTTTTCTCTGCAGGTTTTTTCTCTGCAGGTTTTTTTTCCGCAGGTTTTTTGTCTGCTGGCTTTTTATCACCAGCTGCCTCTTTGCCTTTCTCATCTTTTTTGGCTTGCTCACCATCTTTACCTGCTGTTTCGCTAGTCGGTGTAGTTCCATCAGCCGCTGCTTCACCTTCAGCTCCTTCAGCAGCTTCACCCTCTGCAGGTTTTTCTGGTTCTTTTATAATTGTTGGAGCTGCCACAGTTGCTATAACAAAATCTCTATCAGTTATAGTAGGCGTGACGTTTTCAGTTAATTTAACAGAGGATATTTTGATGCTAGTACCTATATCAGTGCCGGCTAAATCAATAGTAATATCCTCAGGTATATTATCTGCTGGACATTTTAACTCCACTTTTCTTCGAACGATATTTAAAACACCACCTCTTTTTAGTCCAGGAGAGTCATTATTGTTTATAAATTTTACAGGAATTTCTATCATAATTTTTGCACCTGAAACTATTCTCATTAAATCTAAATGTATCGGTTCATTAGTAGTAACGTGATAAGCTACGTCACGTGGTAAAACTTTCTCTTTCTTGCCATCCAATTCAATCTCAAAAACTGTTGAAAGAAATGACTCATTTTGTATATAATTTTTTAGGTCCTTTTTAGCTATTGATATTTTTTCGTTTTTGAATTTTCCACCATATAAAATTGCTGGGATGAAACCATCTAACCTTAGTTTATTTGTATGTCCAGTTGAAGAATTTTCTCTTTTGCTAGCTTTAATATTAATCATAAATTTGTTGAATTCGAGGGATATTTAACTCAACTTTAAAAATAAAACAAGTGTTAATTAAACAAATCTGACACAGATGTTGAATTTGAAATTCTTTTTATCGCTTCTGCCATTAAGGATGAGACTGATAATACCTCTATTTTATTGTTATTCTTTATTTTTTGGGAGTTATCAATTGTATCTGTAATCACTAATTTTTTAATTTTAGACTTCTTAATTTTATTAGCTGCGTCTCCACTTAAAACTGCGTGAGTAATAAATACGTAGACATCAATAGCGCCATTCTTTTTTAAAGCATCCACTGCATTTACTATTGTCCCTCCACTATCAATTATGTCGTCAACAATAATGCAAGTCTTACCTTTTACGTCACCAATTATATTCATTACTTTTGATTTTCCAGGCCTAGGTCTTCTTTTATCAATAATTGCTAAGTCTGCTTTTATTTTTGTTGCAAGACCTCTTGTTCTTTGCACCCCTCCCACGTCTGGTGAAACACAAATTAATTTTTTGTTTTTTAATTTTTTTTTAATATATCTAGCAAACAAAGGAGTTGTAAAAAGGTTATCTACTGGCATGTCAAAAAATCCTTGTATTTGCCCAGCGTGCAAATCAACTGTGACCACTCTACTTGCGCCAGCATTTGTAATTAAATTTGCAACTACTTTTGCAGAGATTGAAGTTCTAGGAACAACTTTTCTATCTTGTCTTGCATATCCATAATAAGGAATGACAGCAGTGATATTTTTTGCTGAAGATCTTCTTAATGCATCAATGCAAAGTAATAATTCCATTAAGTTGTCATTAGCAGGATTAGATGTTGATTGAATAACAAATACGCTGTTTCCTCTAATATTTTCGTTTATTTCAATATAAATTTCACCATCAGAAAATCTTTTTATATTTGTATTAACAAGTTTTAGCTTTAGAAGTTTTGAAATTTCCTTGCTGAGTTTGGGATTACTAGTTCCAGATAAAATTTTCATGAAATGTAATTATTTATACAATTATTTTTTAATCTTTTCCAGCTGTTTCATAGTTAAGTTGTTGTTGAAGATTTTACGTTAAAGAGCTTTAACAACTATTAATATAATGATTAATTTTGGCTAAACTTTGTCAAAGTGATCACTGAAATACATCTCCCATAATCCTTGTGACCGAGTTTTTGAGATCGTCTGTAACTGAAAAAAATACTCTTTTCTTTAAACGTGTCTTTATTAATGTTATCAATCTCAACATTCAATTTAACCAGCTTATCGTTGACATATTTTCTTAAATTAAATAATTTTTTGTTACCATTTTTCTTTATAAAATAGGTATTATTTTTTTTTGATTTTAAAATGAATTGCTTATAAAAAGGTAAATCAACTTCGTAGCTTGCAGTACCTATACAAGGACCTACAGCAGCACAAATTTTATTTTTTGAATTTAATTTTCTGAATTTCTTTACGGTATTTTCAATTATTCCTGCGAAGGCACCTTTCCATCCTGCATGAATACTTGCAATAATTTGATTTTGCGAATCAAAAAGAATGATAGGAACACAATCAGCAGTTACAACGCCCAAAGCTATTCCTTTTATCTTTGTAACTAAAGCATCAGAATTAAATTTAATTATATTTTTATTTTTGTTATTTATCACAATAACTTTATTACTGTGCGTCTGATACATTAATTTAAGTTTTCTTGATTCGATCTTTATTTTTTTTTCAACAAAAGCTAAATTTTTTTTAATATTTATTCTTCTATCTTTTGATCCTCGACCACAGTTTAGACTCTTATAAATTCCTTTGGAGAAACCACCTTTTCTTGAAAAAAAACAGTGATTTATATTTTTATATTTTTTTAATTTTTTTGAGTAAAACATTATTTAAAACCCAGGTTAAATTTCGTTTCCTTATTTGAAGCAAATAAAACTTTAAACAACTTACCCATTTTTTTTCCACTCAGAAGCCTTTCAATTCTGTAATATAAGTCAGATTTTTCCTTAAAACTTATTTTTTTACTCAAAATTTCAGCTCTTTCAATTATACCTAATTTTTTTAAAAAAAAACTTTGGCTTACAATTTTATTTAACAATAGCCTTTGTTTTAATAAATATTTATTTAAAAGTTGGAAATTGACAAGATATGTAATATCTGCTTTTCCAATATTTTTATAATAAATATTTTTTTTGTGAGATTTTAAAGATTGTAATGTATCTTTTCCATTCGCTTCTATGTACCCGTAGTCAATTAACAAAATACCCCCTTTGAGACTGTGAATCTTTTTTATTATATGATCTAAAATCTTTAAGCCCTGTTCAGGATATTCAATAATTCCTTTTTTTTTAATTAAATTTAAATCACTTAGCTTTTTAGTCATATTTTGTGATGTCTTTTTTAAAATAAATTTATCAAATTGACCTTTTTTAAGTTGCAAAAATTTTTCATAAATTTTGAATTTTTTAACTTCAAATTGTTTTATAGGAATAGAGTCAAAAAATTCATTTCCAAAAAAAAGCACAGGTCCGTCTTTAATTTCATTTAAACTCTTTATCCATACAACTTTTTTATTATTAATTAAATTTTTTTGGATTTTAATTAATTTTGTACTTTTTTCGAATAAGTATATTTTTACTGATTTTTTAAACTCAGGAAAATTTTCTAAAACTCTACAAAATGTTTTACAGAATGTGCCATCCCCTGGACCCAATTCAACAAAAGAAAACTTATTTGGTTTTCCAAGTTTTATCCAATAAGAGATTGCCCATACAGTTATCATTTCACTAAACAACGGTGAAATTAATGGCGCTGTAATAAAATCACCTTTTTTACCAAAAGGATTATTTTGAGAGTAATAACCAATTTTTTTGTCATATAAAGCTTTTTCTATAAATTTATCAACCGAGTAAATTCCGTTTTGACTAATCATTTTATTCTAAGATACATTATAATTCCTATACTAAACATAAGAAAACTTAACAAAGATCCCATGCTGATATAATTTAAAATATATCCAATTTGTGGATCTGGCTCTCTAAAGAATTCTGATAAAATCCTGAAGACTGAATAAAATATTAAAAATAAAGCAGCACACTTACCTTTTTTATAAGGCATTTTTCTAATTACTAAATTTAAAATTAAAAATAATAGCATGCCCTCAAGGAGAGCCTCATAAATTTGAGATGGGTGTCTTCCTTCCGAGTCAACCATCGGAAAAATAACAGCCCAAGGCAAGTTTGTAGATTTTCCATAAAGTTCGCCATTAATAAAGTTTGCTATCCTACCAAAAAATATACCAATGGGAGCAACACATGAGACAATATCTAGTAAAACCAGTTTATCAAATTCCTTTTTTTTGGAAAAAAGTATTGTAGCTATAATTATACCCAAAAGACCTCCATGAAAGGACATGCCGCCCTTCCAAATAAAAAAAACTTCTAGAGGGTTTGAAAAGAAATAATTTAAGTTATAAAATAGGATATAACCTAATCTACCACCAATAATTACTGAAATGATTACATAAGAAATGTAATCATCAAATAAAGCCAATTTATAATTTTTATTATATTGGTCATTTAAAAATAAAATAATTTTCTTTCCGTACCACCAACCAAACAAAATACCAATAATATAAGCTAAAGAATACCACCTCAAGGATAAGAGGCCGAAATCAAAAATTATTGGGTTAAGATCATGAATATACATTATAAAGATAATAACATAATTGAAATTATTTTACTTATCAAATAAGATGTGGTGTGACGGACAAAGAAAAAATATTAAAAACACTATCAGACTTACTTGAAACAGGAATTTTAACGGTTAACGATGTTAAAAAAGAATTACTCACAAATTTTAAATTTAAAAAACAGAATATTGTTAGCAAATTAGATCTAGTTTCTAGAGAGGAATTTGAAATTCTTAAAAAAATCATTGAAAAGCAAGACTTAAAAATTGATAAATTGATAAAAAAAGCTAAAAAGGCAAAGAAACCTTAACTTGTAATCCACCCATATTGCTTTTTGATAGTTGAACACTTCCTCCATGTGAATTAACTATATCTTCAACAATTGCTAGTCCTAACCCAACTCCTGATTTGTTTAAACTTCTGCTTTTATCAAGTCTAAAAAATGGTTTAAACACATTTCTATAATGTTCAGCGGGAATACCTGGTCCATCATCATCAAATAAAAAAACAATTCTATTCGAACTTTTTTGATAAGAAACCTTTACTTTTTTCCCATAGGTTAAACCATTATTTATTATGTTGGAGAAACATCTCTCAAGTGAGTTTTTTCTTCCGTATAAAGTGGATTCATTATCAATTTTTACTATGAGGTTAGAATTATCTATTTTACTCT
Organism: uncultured Pelagibacteraceae bacterium; assembly: GCA_902579605.1. Taxonomy (GTDB): domain Bacteria; phylum Pseudomonadota; class Alphaproteobacteria; order Pelagibacterales; family Pelagibacteraceae; genus Pelagilacustribacter. Next base: position 146,178 of record CACHHD010000002.1, on the reverse strand, counting down.
CAATATTGTGAAATAAATTTTTTAGAGATATTTTTTCAGTATTTTCCTTTGCCTGAGTTTTAGCAAATTGTAGATAGTCATTTAACATATTTTCCATTTCATCAATATCTTTAGACATATTGTTTGAGATATCTTTGTTACTAATCATGGCTATTTGAAGTTTTAACCTAGTAAGCGGAGTCCTTAAATCATGGCTGATACCAGACAACATTTCAGATCTCTGATTTAGATGTCTATTAATTCTTTTTGCCATTCTATCAAATTCATAAGCAGCATTCCTGATTTCTCTAGCACCTGAGGGTCTAAATTCGTTAATATAATCTCCCTTACCAAATCTTTGTGCTGCTTTAGCGAGATTAGTAATAGGTCTTGTCTGATTTTTCAAAAAAAGTATTGCAATCAAGATTAAAATTAATGAAGGCAAAGTAATCCATAAGACAAATAGGCGTACCGAAGATGTAGCAACTCTTTCTTTTGGAAAAAAAAACTGCAAATGGTTATTTCCAGATCTTATTCTTACTTCTACAATATCCAAGTAGTTTACGGTGTTAAACCAATAATTATCATTACCAAATGTAGATTTTAGTTCACGCCTCAATGATCTATCCATGGGACTAAATCTTCTTTCAAAGTTTTCTTTAGGAAAAGTTTCGTCTAAAGAATTAATTACGAAATCAAAGTTTTTTTTATATATATCTGTAAAATAAAAAATTTGTTCTTTATCCCCATTGATATATACATCACTTAAAGTTTTTATTTCACCAACTAATGAACGTGTCATTCCTTTGTTAGCTTTAATCCATATACTATCAAAAAAAACAATAGTGACTATGAGTTGTAAAAGTATTATGGGTGCCGCAACAATAATTAGAGATCTGTAAAATAAACCTTTAGGTAAAAATTTTTTAAAAAATCTATTCAATCCAGAGAACATAACCTGAGCCTCTCATAGTTTGTAAATATTTAGGATTTTTTGGATCTATCTCTATTTTTTGTCTTAGACGTGTAATCATAACATCAATAGATCTTTCTTGTTGAATTCCGGACAATTGTCCTATTTGAAATCTTGAAAATGTCTTGCCAGGATTAGATAACATCTCTACTAGAATTTTTTTTTCTGTAGCATTAATTTTTCTCAGATTATTTTCTAATTGTATAATCATTTTATTTAAATCTATAACTGCTTTACCAACAGAATATTTTTTTCCAAAATCAATTTTCACTTTTTTCGATATAATATTTTTAATTCTTAAAAGTAATTCTTTAGGCTCAAATGGTTTTCCCAAGTAGTCGTCTGCTCCAAGTTCCAGCCCCATAATTCGATTTTCTACTTCGCCCTTCGCAGTCAAAAGTATTATAGGCGGACAATTTTCTTTCTTAATCTCTTTTGTCAATTCATATCCGTTTTTACCAGGCATCATTACATCCAAAACAATCAAATCAAATTTAAAATGTTTTAACTTTGTTTTTGCCTCATCCGCGTTACTTGCAGTAGAAACTAAAAAATTCTTTTCATTAAGAAATTCTTTTAAAAGACTTCTTATACGATCATCATCATCTACTACTAATATGTGGTTTAAATTATCCATTTATAATTTTTTTTAAAACCTCTTTGAATTTAATGACAGATTCTGGTTCAGAATTTTTAAGCGCATTGAATATTCTATTTTTTTGTTTTTTATAGACAGTATCAAAAAAAATTTTTCCTTCTTTATCGAGATAAAGTTTTTTTTTTCTTGTATCAGCGTTATCTTTTAACTGTTTTATCATTTTTGATTTTAATAAATCTCTTATAACTCTATTAATACTTTGCTTGGTAATTTTGAGTTTGTAAATTAAATCACCTAAACTAATACCGGGATTTCTCTCTATAAGATTTAATATTCTTAAGTGAGCAGGTCCAAAAAATCTTTTTGATAAAATTTCTTTAGGATCGGAGTATGTTTCCCTATATGCATAATAAAGTAATTGTATAAAATCTTTAATTTGCTCGTCTTTAAGATAAAGTAAGTCTCTCATATTTGGTCAGCTATATTGACTTATTCTAATAAGAAATATACTTTTTTCTAACAAAAAAAAAGATATATTATTTTTTTCTATGGAAATGATACCTTACGATAAAAGATCCGGTAAAATTTGGTTTAATGGCGAAGCAGTAAATTGGAAAGATGCACAAATCCATGTTTTAAATCATGGGCTTCATTATGCTAGTTGTGTTTTCGAGGGAGAGAGAGTTTATGACGGAGAAATATTTAAACTAGAAGAGCATACCGAGAGATTGTTTTATTCTGCCAAAAGGATGGGGATAGAAGTTCCATATAGTCAAAAAGAAATCAATGATGCTTGTAAAAATATTGTTAATATACAAAAAGTAAAGAATGGTTATGTAAGACCAGTCATTTGGAGAGGAAGTGAAATGATGGCTATATCTGCTCAAAAAAATAAAATTCACGTCGCTATAGCTACTTGGGAATGGGGATCTTATTTTGATCCAAAATTAAAAATTGAGGGTATAAAATTAAATATATCTAAATGGAGAAGACCAGCCCCAAATACTATTCCTTGGGACACCAAAGCCGCTGGACTTTATATGATATGCACACTATCAAAACATGAGGCAGAAGAACAGGGTTTTACAGACTCTTTAATGTTAGACTTTGAGGGAAATATTGCAGAAGCTACTGGAGCAAATATTTTTTTTAAATCCAAAGATGGACAGCTTCATACTCCTATACCTGATTCATTTCTTGATGGTATTACTAGGAGGGCGGTCATAGAAATAGCTAAGTCAAAAAATATAAAAATAAATGAAAGAAAAATTGCTCCTGATGAAATGGAGAAATTTGTTGGATGTTTTCTAACAGGTACTGCCGCAGAAATAACGCCAGTTTCAAAAATTGAAAATTTTAATTTTAAGGTTTGTGATTTAATTAAAGATCTTAGTGAGAGCTACCAAAATTTAGTAAGAAAAAAATCTGCAGCTTAAGGTTTTTCGTCTTCACTCAAAGCATGATCTATACCTTTAATCATATAACCATAACCTGTGTATAAAGTTATAGCTGCTGACAACCACAAAAGAATAATTCCAATAGTCTGGGCGTTATAGTCCTGAAAGTTTATAATTTTATTACCAAAATCTCCTGTTAAAAGAACAGCTATTGCGAACATTTGTATAAACGCTTTAAGTTTAGATAAGCTTGTTACAGGCATAGATATACTCCCCTTAGCCAAGAACTCTCTTAAACCAGAAATTATAATTTCACGTGTAATAATTATAATAGCTGCTACTACCTCAAAATTTTTTATTGTGCCGTTCATTATAAGTAAAAGGAGGGCAGTAGAGACAAGAATTTTATCAGCAATAGGATCTAATAGCTCTCCCAGTTTAGACTCCTCTTTAAATAATCTGGCCAGAAGCCCATCTAAATAATCTGTGAAACTTGCTAAAACAAAAAGAAAAAAAGGGATTAGATCACCAAAAAATCCAGGTAAAAAGAAAGTAAATATAAATATAGGAACTATTATTATTCTTCCTATTGTTAATATATTTGGAATTTTAAATTTCATTTTTATTCATGAAAGTAATCATATATTTTTTTTGCCACACTTTCTTCAATACCTTCTACTGATTTTAAATCTTCCAAGCTAGCAGATTCTACTGATCTTGCTGACCCAAAATGATTTAATAAAGATCTTTTCCTTTGTTTTCCTATCCCATCAATTTGATCTAATAAGGACTTACTCAATCCTTTTTTCCTTTTTGCTCTATGAGTGCTTATAGCGAATCTATGAGCTTCATCTCGTAATCTTTGTATAAAAAATAACAAAGGATCATTTTTTTTCAAAATATATTCTTTATTTTCATGGTATATTTTTTCTTCACCTGCGTTCCTGTTTTTACCTTTCGCAACAGCTAATATTGGTAAATCATGTAAACCCAGCTCATTTAATACTTCTCTACCAACTGAATATTGACCTTTACCACCATCTATCAAAATTAATTCTGGCAGAGAAAGAGAACCAGATTTCTCTTTTATTGCTTTTGAAAACCTTCTAAATAAAACTTCTCTCATCATACCGTAATCATCATTTTTTACTTTTTCATTCTTGATATTAAATTTTCTATACCTTTTTTTTATAAAACCTTCGTTACCAAAACATATTAAAGCTCCAATAGAATCACTTCCTTGATTATGGCTGTTATCATAAACTTCAATAAGATTAATATTATTATTCAAATCAAACTTGTTGGTTAAGCTTTCTATTAAATTATTGTTACTTTCAGTTTGATAAAGTTTTTGGGTTAAAGCTTGTTTAGCATTTTTTTCAGCTAATTTTGAAATGTTTACTTCATCCTTGCTCTTAGCTTTTTTAATTAAGACATCTCTTTTTTCTTTTAGCGAAAAGGCATTTTCTAGAAGTTTTAAATCTTGAATATCAGTATTTGTAATTACCATGCTCGGTACAACTTTATTTTCATAAAATTGAGTTAAAAAAGAAGTCATGATTTCTTTAACGTTATCATCTGTATCGTGCTTAGGGTAAAAGGCTTGATTTCCCCAGTTCTGCTTTGATCTAAAAAAGAACACTTGTATACAAGTTTTTCCTGACTCCTTATAAATACTTACAACGTCTGCTTCATTTAAATTTGTTTGATTTATTTTTTGTGAAGTCTGAATTTGAGTTAAGGCTTTTATTCTATCTCTAGCTATTGCAGCTTTCTCAAAATCTAATTCTTTACTCGCCAGTTCCATATCTTTCGATAAAGATTTTTGTATTCTTCTTGATTTACCAGAAATAAAATCTATAGCATCTTTCACTGTTTTCTTATATTGAGACTCTTCAATATGTCCTACGCATGGACCAGAGCATCTTTTTATTTGATATAAAATACATGGTCTCTCTCTATTTTTAAAAACAGTATCATCACAAACTCTTATTTGAAAAATTTTTTGTAAAATTTTTATTGTCCAATTTGCAGATCCAATTGAAGCAAAAGGTCCAAAATAATAACCATTTCTAGATTTTTTTCCTCGAAGTTTAGTTAGTTGAGGCCACTTATCTTTGTTACCAATATAAATATACGGAAACGATTTATCATCTCTTAACAAAATATTAAATCTTGGCTTATGTTTTTTAATAAGGTTAGCTTCTAGAAGGAGAGCCTCACTCTCATTATTAGTAGTAGTTACTTCAAGGTTATGTGTTAGAGAAAGCATTCTTTCGGTTCTTATTGGTAAGTTTGTGTCGGAAACGTAACTCTTAAGTCTATTAGGAATATTTTTAGCCTTTCCAATATATAAAATTTCTCCAGAAACACTTATCATTCTATAAATACCAGGATTTTTCGGTATAAGTGGAATTTTTTCTTTTATAATTATCTTGCCTAATTCTAAACTATTTTTCATCTCTACTTTTTGAAACCTCTATACCCACAGATTCTGTATTCTTTATAATATCTAATTTCTCTAATTTAAGATTAACTTTTTTTACTATCTTACTTTCAAAAATTATATCAAAAATATTTTCTGCTAAATCTTCTAAAAGCTCATGGTGTTTCTTTTCTGTAACATAAATTATTTTATTTATAGTATCCTCATAGTTTACTATAGATGACAAATTATTATTATCAGGCTTAATATTAGAGTCAGTTGAAATATCAATATTAAATCTTACTCTCTGTCTCCTCTTTTTTTCAAAATCATGGAGACCTACTGAAATTTTTAGTATTAAGTTTTTAATACTTACTTTTCTTTTATATTTATATTTTTTTTTATCTCTAAATTTAATTATTTTCATTCTTTAATATTTATAATATCAGGAGTTAACCACGCAAGTCTTTGGCCGCTATCAACATTTATTATTTCACCTGTTATATTATCATTTTTTATAAGGAATTTTACTGTTTCGTTTATGTTTTCTAAATCTACTTGCTTCTTTAATAAAACCGATTTCCATTGTTTCTTAAAATGAGATTCTGACTGTCTTTTATTCTTAAGTGTTGGACCAGGAGAAATGGCATTCACCCTTATATTTGGAGCTAATTTCATGGCTGAAGTTTTAGTAAGAGTTCCTAAAGCTGATTTACTCAAAGTGTAGGATAGAAAATAAGGTGTTAATTTTTCAATTCTTTGATCGATTATATTAAGGATAATTCCATAGTTTTTTTTTACATATTTTTTAAAATTTTGAGTTAATAAGGCTGGGGCTTTTAAATTAACATTCATGTGTCTTGAAAAGCTTTTATCGCTAAGGTTATTGATGTTATCATTTTCGAAAACTGAAGCATTGTTAACAAGGCAGTCTAAACCTTTCATTTTATTAAAAGCATTTTTTATTAATTTTCTTACTTGATTAGAATTATTTAAGTCGGCCTTAATTAAGAATACAATGCTACCTAAATCTTCTAATTCTTTTTTTAGTTTATTAGCTAGATTTTTCGATTTATTATAATGAATTGTGATATTAATATCGTAACCTGCTAAACTTTTTGCAATAGCGGCTCCAACTCTTGTTGCACCACCTGTAATAATTATCTTTTTGGCTTCCATTTTTTTATTGCTTTTCTAGACTTAGTGCCCGGCATTCCCATTGTTGATCTGCCTTTAGGGTATACTTTATTTTTTAATTTGTACTGGTTTATTTTTGGATTTAAAGATATCTCTAGCTCATTTGCTTCCAATTTTCTTATTTCATCACGAATTTTAGCAGCTTCTTCAAATTCCAAATTAGCAGCGGACTCTTTCATTTTTCTATTAAGGGCTTTTAAATGTTTCTTAAGATTTCCACCAACGTTTGAACCTTCGCTTATTTTTACATAGTCTTTCTCATAAACTGACTCTAAAATATCGCTTATTTCTTTTTTAACAGACTCTGCTGTAATCTTATTTTTTTTGTTATATTGTAATTGTTTATTTCTCCTTCTATCAGTTTCTTTGATAGCCTTATCTATGCTTTTTGTAACTTTGTCAGCATATAAAATTACCTTTCCATCTACATTTCTAGCAGCTCTTCCTATAGTTTGAATCAAAGATGTTTCTGATCTTAAGAAGCCCTCTTTGTCTGCATCAAGTATTGCGACCAGCGCGCATTCTGGAATATCCAATCCTTCTCTTAATAAATTTATTCCAACTAAGATATCAAATACACCCAATCTCAAATCTCTAATAATTTCTATTCTCTCCAGTGTATCGATGTCAGAATGCATATATCGAACCTTTAATCCATTTTCATGAAGATACTCGGTTAAATCTTCAGCCATTTTTTTTGTTAACGTTGTAGCTAAAATTCTGAAACCTTTTTTTACGATTCCTTTTGCTTCGTGCATTAAATCGTCTACCTGAGTTTTTGCTGGCCTTATTTCTACCGGCGGATCTATCAAACCTGTAGGACGGATAATTTGATCTATAAATTCATTCTTTGTTTGTTTCAATTCCCATGGCCCAGGAGTAGCAGATACGAATATTGTTTGAGTTCTCATTAAATCCCATTCTTCAAACTTTAAAGGTCTATTATCCATACATGATGGTAGCCTAAAACCATATTCAGCTAATGTGCTTTTTCTAGTTCTGTCTCCTTTGTACATTCCGTTTAGCTGTGGTACAGTTACGTGACTTTCATCAACAAAAATAATTGTATTATCAGGAAAGTATTCAAATAATGTTGGAGGAGGTTCGCCAGGGTTTCTTCCAGATAAAAATCTTGAATAATTTTCTATTCCAGCACAGGTTCCAGTAGCTTCAATCATTTCTAAATCAAATTTTGTTCTCTCTCTTAATCTTTGTGCCTCTAGTAATTTATTGTTATCCTGATGTTTTTTAAGAGTGACTTCTAATTCTTTTTTAATTTCTTGAATAGCCTGATCAATCGTTGGCTTAGGAGTGATATAGTGACTATTTGCATAAATTTTTATTATTGAAAAATCATTTGTTTTATCTCCTGTCAAAGGATCAAATTCTTCAATTTTTTCTAATTTATTTAAATTTAAACTTATTCTCCAAGCTCTATCTTCTAAATGTGAGGGAAATATCTCTAAATTTTCTCCCCTTACTCTAAACGTTCCTCTAAAAAAATTTTGATCATTTCTTTTATACTGCAAATTTATAAATGCCCTAATTAATTGGTCTCTATCATATTCATAGTTTTTTTTAAGGGTTATTGTCATTTTTGAATACGCTTCAACCGACCCCAAACCATATATACATGAAACACTTGCAACAATAATAACGTCGTCTCTCTCTAATAAAGATCTTGTTGCCGAATGCCTCATCCTATCTATTTGTTCGTTAATAGATGCCTCTTTCTCTATATAGGTATCAGATCTAGGTACATAAGCTTCTGGAGTATAATAGTCATAATAAGATACAAAATATTCAACTGCATTGTCAGGAAAAAAACTTTTAAACTCTCCATAAAGCTGAGCAGCTAAAGTTTTGTTTGGAGCGAGCACCAAAGCTGGTCTATTAGATGCTTCGATAACTTTTGCCATAGTGAAAGTTTTTCCAGATCCAGTAACACCAAGTAGGACTTGCTCATTTCTTTGATCTTTTAAATTAGCAATTAACTTTTTGATAGCCTGAGGCTGATCTCCAGCAGGTTGAAAATTACTTTTCAATTTAAACTTAATACCTCCCTCTAATTTTTTATTTATAGAGTTGTTAGTATTTTCTAAATCTAATATTTTTTCTTGATACGTATTTTGCATTCTGTGATATTAATAATTTAAAAAACATTATAAAATTCAATGAGCATAATTTCCAACAATTTAAAACGTATAAAACCGTCGCCTACCATTGCTGTTACCTCAAAAGCAAGGGAAATGCGGGCAAGTGGCAAGGATGTTATTGGTTTAGGTGCCGGAGAACCAGATTTTGACACTCCAGACAATGTCAAAGAGGCAGCGATAGAAGCTATCAAAAAAGGTGATACAAAATATACAGCGGTTGACGGAACGCCAGAGTTAAAAAAAGCAATTGTAGAAAAGTTTAAAAGAGAGAATAATTTAAGTTATACAACTGATCAAATTACAGTCGGCACTGGAGGAAAACAAGTTATATATAACACCTTCATGGCTACGTTGAACAAAGGAGATGAAGTAATTATCCCTGCACCTTTTTGGGTCTCGTATCCAGACATGGTTTTATTAGCAGGTGGAACTCCAAAGGTAATTAAGTGCGAGGAGAAAGATGGATTTAAACTTTCAGTAAAAAAATTAGAAAAAGCTATTTCAAAAAAAACAAAATGGCTTATCTTAAATTCACCGTCTAATCCAACAGGTGCAGGTTATTCAAAAAAAGAAATAGAAGATTTATCAAAAGTTTTATTAAAACATAAAAAGATTTTTATACTGAGCGATGATATTTATGAACATATTAGATATGATGGTTTTAATTTTTTTACAATTGCTCAAATTTCAAAATTTAAAGAGAGAACTTTGACCATGAATGGAGTAAGTAAGTCTTACGCTATGACAGGTTGGAGAATCGGTTATGCGGCGGGTCCTAAAGAAATAATTAATGCAATTAGAAAGATACAATCTCAATCTACTTCAAATCCTTCATCTATTAGCCAGGCAGCAGCAGTTGAGGCATTAAATGGGCAACAAGATTTTATCAAAGAAAGAGCAGAAGCTTTTAAAGAGAGAAGAGATTTTGTTGTGAATAGTTTAAACAGTATAAAAGGAATTAGTTGTTTAAATCCAAATGGAGCATTTTATGTTTTTCCAAGCTGCAAAGGGCTCTTAAATAAAAAAACTAAACTTAAAACTGACACTGAATTCGTTCAAAAATTATTAGAAAAATCTATGGTTGCTGTAGTTCAAGGATCAGCCTTTGGATTAGATGGTTATTTTAGAATATCATATGCAACTTCTATGGAAAATTTAAAAAAAGCCATAACAAGAATTAAAGATTTTTGTGATAGTTTAAATAACTAATTTTGACTCAAAATTCTTTTAGCTACATCTGTTTTTTTTACCCACGTATTTGGAATAGATCCCACTCCTTTTAACGCCGCATAATATGCGCCAATAAAGTTTGCTCTGGAACAGTTACATCCTCCTGCTTTAATTGTTTTTAAAACAGCGCTTTTATAATTAGAAGAGGTTAAAATAGAATGAACAGAACTCTCAAAGGTACCGGGATAACTACAAGCCATTCCAAGTTTTTTTACTACTTGTGGATGAGGTTTTTTTTTTAATTTCTTAATTTTATTAATGTTCTTAATAATGTTTTTAAAATATGTATTATTTTTATATTTTGAAGTAAATTCTTTTATAGGATCTTTTGAACCTTTTAGAGCCAAATCTATTAAATGAAATTTAGCTAAAGCATACTTTATACTAATTTTTGAAACTGTGACCAACGAAATAATTTTTTTTAAATTTTTAAAACCATAACCATATAAAAAGTAAGGTAGTGCAGCACAGAAACCATCCGACTCATTTACTTTTCTTCCACCCGTCAATTTTTTGTCCTTTTTTATATTTTGAACTGTTTCGATTATATTTTGATGTATCCAAGGACCTTTAATTATTCCACGCCAATCTCTAACCTTTCTATATTTTGCTCTTAGATTATAATTTTTCCAATATATGCTTCCAGGACCAAAATTTATTAGAATGTTTTTTTTAAATCTTTTTTCAATATTTTCATGTCCTTCAATTAAAGTTTTGAACATTACCTGACCAATATCATTGTAACCAGAAACTTTGCCGGTCTTAATGTTATAAAAAGGGCTCTTATTTCTCTTTAAAAAAGTGAAATCCTTTTTTCCTTTTATATAAGTTCGTAATTTTTTTTGATTATATACCCAATGCAAAGGTCTTGCAGCTGCATCAGCAACTGTAGAACCCAAAAATACATGTAGATTGTTTTTCACTTTTATTTACTTGACAAATGCTTTTCAGCTTCTAGCGCAGCCATACAACCCATACCGGCAGCAGTTACTGCTTGCCTAAAAATTTTATCTTTCACATCTCCAGCAGCAAATACTCCTGGAACATTAGTTATAGTTGAGTCTGGTTTAGTGATCAAATAACCCTCTTTATCCATTTTTAATTGATCTTTAAACAAAGATGTTGCTGGGTCATGGCCTATTGCTATGAATAAACCATCAACTTTAAGCTCAGATATTTTATTAGTTTTGACATTTTTTATTTTAATTCCATTAACTCCTTTGGGTTCGTTTGTTCCCATAACTTCTTCAACAACATTATCCCAAATAATTTGAATTTTTTTGTTAGCTTTAAGCTTTTCTTGCAATAATTTTTCAGCCCTTAACTCATTTCTTCTATGTATTAGATGAACTTTAGAGGCAAATTTAGTTAAAAACATCGCTTCCTCTACTGCAGCATTTCCTCCCCCAACTACTGCAACTTCTTTTTCTTTAAAGAAAAAACCATCACATGTTGCACAAGCAGACACTCCAAATCCTCTAAACTTCTGTTCAGACTCTAAATTTAACCATCTTGCTTGAGCTCCCGTAGAAATTATAATGCTATCAGCAGTATAAATTTGGCCACTATCACCATGAGCTGAAAATGGTTTTTTTGAAAGATCAACTTTTTTAATATGATCCTGTATCATTTCAGTACCAACAGCTTGAGCTTGGCCCTTCATCTCTTCCATTAACCAAGGTCCTTGAATCACTTTTGCAAAACCAGGAAAATTCTCAACATCTGTTGTTGTTGTAAGTTGTCCACCTGGCTCAGATCCAAAAACCAATATTGGTTTAAGTAGGGCTCTAGCAGCGTATATTGCAGCTGTATAGCCCGCAGGTCCAGATCCAAGAATCAACACTTTTGTATGTTTAGGTGATTTATTATTCATTCTAATGAAGATATATAGTAACAAATGTCAAAATTAAAAGCACTCCTTTTAACGCAAGGTATGCACGGTATGATTAGCCAGGTTGAAGGCTTGGCTAAAGCTTTGAATTTAAACTATAAAAACCAAGAAATTAAACTTAAAAAATTTTGGGAATTTATACCACCATTTTTAACCCCCCCAACCCTTAACATTCTTGAGTCTAAATTTATTTTTGATTCGAAAGTAGTAATTTCTTGTGGGAGAAAAAGCGTTATTCCATCAATTGCTTTAAAAAAAAAATATAAAGACAAAATTTTTACGATACATATTCAAGACCCAAAAGTTTCAATAGATAAATTTGATTTAATCGTATGTCCTGAGCATGACGATTTAGAGGGGAACAATGTTATAAAAACAACTGGTGCGATCCACTATTTAACTGATAAAGAAATTTTAAGAGAAAAAAATTATTTAAAAATTGATAAAGAAAATAAAAAAATAATTGCCTTTATTCTTGGTGGGCCTAATAAGTATTATAACTTTTCACATAAAGAGATAGATTTTTTATTTAATAGAATAAAAACTATTTTTACTAGAGATAAATATAAAATGATTGTTTTGCCATCTTATAGAACTCCTTCTGATATTATAAAAAAAGCTTTTAATTCATTTGGACATGATCATATGGTAATTAAAGAAGTTGATAAAAAAGCTTATTTGTCTGCACTTTCAATCTCTGACTATATTGTTGTTACTTGCGACTCTACGTCTATGATTTCTGAAGCTGCTATCACGGGAAAACCCATATATGTTGCTCAAATGAATGCTAAAAAAAATAATCAAAGATTTCAAAAATTTTTCTCCCAATTTAAGCAATTAAATATTATAAAAGATTTGACAGATAAAATTGATTTGTGGTCTTATGATAGACTAGATGAGGTAAATAGAATATCACCGATAATTAATGAAAAGATAAAAAAAAATGGAATTATTTAAATCACTTGAGACAAGAACAAAATTATTTAGAAATCCCTTTAAACATTTTGAAATAAATCAACCATTAACTCAAAGCGCTATAGATGAGATTAGTAATGCTGAAATTGCTGATCCAAGAAAACAAAATTTAAATTATGATGGTACTAGGGCTTTAGATGGAGGTGAAGGAACTTTTCGAGCAGGAATTAAAGATGGTGGAAAAGCAAAAAAATTAAGATGTTATGTTACAAAAGAAAATTCTAATCAATTTCCTAATTTAGCAAAATTTATTGAAGAACTTAGATCACCCGACGTTTACAAAAAAATAGGATCTTTAATCGGTAAAGATCTAAGCAATTCTTATGTTAGACTAGAAGTTATTTGTGACCGCGAGGGTTTTTGGTTAAAACCACACTGCGACATTGAAGAAAAATTAATGTCATCAATTGTTTTTGTAAATTTACACAATGAGTCAGAAAATTTAGGAACAGACTTTTATGATAAAAAATTAAATAAAGTTAAAACTGTTCCTTATAAACATAATTATGGATACTTTTTCACTAGTGGACCTAATACTTGGCATGGTATGGAAAAAAAAGAGATTAAAAAAGAGAGAAGATGTATTCAGATTAACTATGTAACTTTTAAGACTGATTGGAAAGTCAATAACTAAATATCTTGTAAAGAAATTACGTTAATATCTTTGTACTTCAAAGACTTTATCCCCTCCAAACAAACTTTAGCAGTTGACATATTGGTACAGTAAGGAACTTTATTAGCTAAGGTAGCTCTCCTTAAAGCCACAGCATCACTTAATTGAGTTTCGCTGTTTCCACCTCCGGTGTTTATAACTATAGCAATTTTTTTTGCATTAAGAATATCCACAATATGAGGAGATCCTTGATTCACCTTATTTATTTTTCTACATTGTATACCGTGTTGATTTATATAATCAGCAGTTCCTCTAGTTCCGCAAAGTTTAAAACTTAATTTAATTAATTGCTTAGCTAATTGTACACCCTCTTCTTTATGGCTGTTCTTTAAAGATATAAAAGCTAAGCCGCTTTTAGGAAGGGAATTAGAAGCAGCGATTTGACTTTTAGCAAACGCCATTCCAAAATTTTTATCGAAACCCATAACTTCACCTGTAGATTTCATTTCTGGCCCTAGTAAAAGATCACTATTCGGAAATTTGTTAAAAGGAAATACAGCTTCTTTGACCGCAAACATATTTTTAGTTTTACTTTTTAGATTGAATTTAGATAATTTATCTCCAGCCATAACTCTTGAAGCTATCTTAGCTAGCGGTAAATTTTTTGCCTTAGAAACAAATGGAACTGTTCTACTTGCCCTAGGGTTAACTTCAATAACGTATATCTGGTCATTTTTGATAGCGTATTGTACATTCATAAAACCTTTTACCCTCAGTGCTAAAGCTAATTTTTTTGTTTGATTTTCAATTTCTTTTATTAAAAAAGGCTTAATAGACACTGGCGGTAAACTGCAAGCCGAGTCACCAGAATGAATTCCAGCTTCCTCTATATGCTGCATTATGCCTGCTACAAAAACATTTTTACCATCAGAAATTGCATCAACGTCTACCTCCATCGCATTATCAATAAATTTATCAATCAGAATTGGATTTTTTTCTGCTACCTTAAAGGCCTCTTTAACAAAATCTTTAAGCTGTCTTTTTTCATAAACTATTTCCATGGCTCTTCCACCTAAAACATAAGACGGCCTTACCATTAAGGGCAAACCAATTTTTTCTGCAATTTTTATAGCTTGCGAAAAATTTTTTGCAATACCACTTTCGGCTTGTTTAAGATTTAATTTTTTTAAGAGACCTCTAAATCTATCTCTATCTTCTGCAAGGTCAATTGAAGAATATTGAGTTCCTAAAATTGGAAGCTTGTTTTCATGTAAAAATTTAGCTAGTTTAATTGGTGTTTGTCCACCAAATTGAGTAATTACACCTTTCAAACTACCATGAGATTTTTCTCTTTTAATAATGTTAAAAACATATTCATCAATCAATGGCTCAAAATATAATCTATCACTTGTATCATAATCTGTTGACACGGTCTCTGGATTACAATTGACCATTATCGTTTCGTATTTAGCTTCTTTGAGCGCGAAACTGGCTTGGCAGCAACAATAATCAAATTCTATTCCTTGACCTATTCTATTTGGACCCCCTCCAAGTATGATTATTTTTTTTCTTTTTGAAGGATTAGCCTCACACGAAGATTTTAAAGAAAAATTTCTTTGATAAGTTGAATACATGTATGGAGTGAAAGATTTAAATTCAGCAGCACAAGTATCTACTTTTTTATAAACTGGTAAAACTTTTAATACCTCTCTTCTTTTTCTGATAAATGTCTCTGAATATTTTGTAAGTTCTGACAATTTTTTATCAGAAAAACCAATTGATTTGATATAATTGAATTCATTAAATGTTTTTGGGAGACCATTTTTCTTAATTTTAATCTCATTATCAATAATTTCTTTAATCTGATTTAAAAACCAGGGGTCAATTTTTGAAAGTTTATGTATTTTATTTAAATTGATTTGTTTCCTTATCGCTTCTCCTACAAGTAAAATTTTATTAGGAACATTTTCTCTAAGTTTTTTTTCTATTTTTTTTGTACTTAAATTAAATATTTGATCTAGACCTGAAAAACCTGTTTCAAGTGATACCAAAGCTTTTTGCAATGACTCCTTAAAATTCCTTCCAATTGCCATGGCTTCACCAACAGATTTCATAGATGTCCCTAAAATTGCAGCAGAAGTTGAAAACTTTTCAAAGGTAAATCTTGGAATTTTCGTTACAACGTAATCAATTGTAGGCTCAAAAGAGGCCGGTGTAACTTTTGTAATTTCATTTTTTAATTCATCTAAAGTGTATCCAACTGCTAATTTTGCAGCTACTTTTGCGATTGGAAAACCAGTTGCTTTAGAAGCTAAGGCTGAAGATCTTGACACTCTTGGATTCATTTCAATGATTACCATTCTTCCATTTTTTGGATTAATAGCAAATTGAACATTTGAACCACCAGTTTCTACCCCAATTTTTCTTAAACAGGCTATAGATGCGTTTCTCATTACCTGATACTCTTTATCAGTTAAAGTAAGTGCTGGAGCTATTGTAACGGAGTCTCCCGTATGAATTCCCATTGGGTCTAAATTTTCTATTGAGCAAATTATAATACAATTATCTTTTTTGTCTCTGACAACTTCCATTTCAAATTCTTTCCAACCTTCTAAACATTCCTCAACTAAAATTTGATTTACCGGAGACTCATGAAGACCGTTTTTTGCTATTTTAAAAAATTCTTTTTTATTTTTAGCAATTCCTCCTCCAAGTCCTCCTAATGTAAAGGCTGGTCTTATAATTGCAGGTAATCCTATCTGTTTTAATACCTTATCTGCTTGATTAAAATTATTTAGGATTTTAGATTTTGGTAAGTCTAGTCCGATTTCAATCATATTTTTTCTAAATTTTTTCCTATCCTCAGCATTTGAAATTGCTTTTGAGTTCGCACCTATTAATTCTATTTTATATTTCTTAAGTATTCCTTTTTTTTCAGCTTCCATTGCTAAATTAAGTGCAGTTTGCCCTCCCATAGTTGGTAAGATAGCATCTGGCTTTTCCTTAATTAGAATTTTTTCAAGAACTTCCAATGTAATTGGCTCTATATAAGTTTTATCAGCAATGTTAGGATCAGTCATAATTGTTGCTGGATTTGAATTAATTAGAATTACTTTATATCCCTCATCTTTTAAAGCTTTACAAGCTTGAGTGCCTGAATAATCAAATTCACATGCTTGACCAATAATAATTGGTCCTGCTCCAACGACTAAAATTTTTTTAATGTCTTTTCTTTTTGGCATTTTTTTTCATACTCTTAATAAATTGTTCAAACAAATAAACACTATCTTGCGGCCCTGGATTAGATTCTGGGTGATACTGAACTGAAAATACTGGTTTAGATTTAAGTTTTATTCCCTCAATACTTTTATCAAAAAGTGACTGATGTGTTATTTGAATATTTCTTGGTAAACTTTGTTTAACAATTTCAAAACCATGATTTTGACTTGTTATCTCAACGTTTCCCTTTATCATATTTTTTACAGGATGATTAGCGCCTCTATGACCTAAACTCATTTTTTTAGTTTTTGCCCCCAAAGCTAAACCAAGTAATTGGTGACCAAGACAAATTCCAAATATAGGAAGTTTATTTTCTATAAATTCTTTTATAATAGGAATAGCATATTTTCCAGTTGCAGCAGGGTCGCCAGGACCATTTGATAAAAAAATTCCATTAGGTTTTAACTTTAAAATTTCCTTGGCACTTGTTTTACAAGACACAATTGTCACCTTACAATTAAAATCAGAAAAATATCTTAAAATATTCTTTTTAATTCCATAATCAATCGCTACTACATGTAATAATTTTTTTTTATTTTTTATAAAACCTTCTCCTTTTTTCCATGTTTTGAAGTCTTTCCAGATATAGTTTCTTTTAGTAGTAACCTGCTTAGCTAGATCTAAATTTTTTAAACCAGTCCATTTTCTAGTAATTTTAAGAATGTTTCTGATATTAAATTTTCCATTTTTTAAAAAGGATATCGTGCCTTTTGGCGCTCCTTTATCTCTTATTAAGTTAGTTAAATTTCTTGTGTCGATACCAGTGATGCCAACTATTCTGTTTTTTTTTAGCCAAAAATCGAGATGTTTTAATGAACGATAATTTGAAGGACTTGTAATTTCAGTATTTAAAATTACACCTTTTGTCCAAACTTTATCAGACTCATGATCTTCTTTATTTGTTCCTACATTGCCAACGTGTGGAAATGTAAAATTAATTATTTGTTCAGCGTATGACGGATCTGAAATTATTTCTTGATAACCGGTAATTGAAGTATTGAAACAAACTTCACCAGTGGCAGAACCCTCATACCCTAAACCAAAACCTTTAAAGAATTTTCCATTTTCAAGAACTAGAATAGCGGTACCATCGATCTTTTTAAGATTGTTTTTTGAGTATATATTTTGATAAATCTGTTTCAAATACAACTCATGAGTTAAAGTAAAAAACTTATAAACATGATTTTGCGAAACATATGAAAAACTTTAAAAATCGTCAAGAAAGATCTTTTTATTTTAAATATAATTTGTGATTAAACTTAAGAAAAAAAATGTCCCTAGAAAAAAAAATTGAGGAAAAATTAAACCAAAGTCTTAAAAATAAAGACAAAACAGTATTTCCAACTCTCAGGCTAATAATTTCGGCAATAAAAGATTTTAAAATTGCCTCAAAGATAAAAGAGCAAGATTTAAAAGATCAGGAAATCACCTCAATTTTAAAAAAAATGACTAAACAAAGAAATGATTCGTGCGAAGCTTACAAAAAAGCAGGAAGAGAAGATTTGCTCAAAAAGGAGCAGGAAGAAATTTCTATAATAAATGAATTTTTACCAAAGCAGATGAGCGAAGAAGAGATAAAAACTGTTTGTCAAAAAGTTATTAAGCAAGTTGGCGCTTCATCAATTAAGGATATGGGAAAGATTATGGGAATTCTTAAAAAGGATTATGGAGATGTTTTAGATTTTTCTAAAGTAAGTAAGTTAATTAAAGAAATACTCAAATGATAATGAAATATCCTAAAGAATATTTGGAAGAAATTAAATTAAGATTAAAAGTTTCACAAGTGGTTGGAAAATATGTTCAATTAAAAAAAAGAGGTAAAGAGTTTATAGGGTTATCTCCTTTTAAAAATGAAAAAACTCCTTCTTTTACTGTAAATGATGACAAAGGTTTTTATCATTGTTTTAGCACAGGAGAACACGGAAACATTTTTGATTTTTTGATGAAAACAAAATCTCTTAGGTTCGGAGAAGCAGTTAAAACTTTAGCTTCTGAAGCTGGAATGCAAATATATAAATTTTCAAAATATGATAAAGAAAAGCAGGAAAGGTTTGATAAATACAAAAATATTATAAAAGTCTATAATGAATTTTTTCATAATCAATTGTTTGAGAAAAAAAATTTTTTTGCTTTGGACTATCTTAAGAAAAGGGGTCTTACAGATGAAATAATTAAAAAGTTCCGACTTGGATTTGTGCCAAAAAATAACAATTTTATTGAACAACTTTCTAAAAAATTTTCTTTAGAAGATATTAAACTCACAGGTCTTTATTATATTATTGAGAAAAATAAAAAATTATTAGATAGATTTTCCAACAGAATAATTTTTCCAATATATAATCTCTCAGATGATGTTATTGCTTTTGGAGGAAGAATTATTAACAACAATAATCTTGCAAAGTATATAAATTCACCAGAGACAGAATTTTACAAAAAGGGACGGCAATTATTTAATCTAAATTTCGCTAAAGAGGAAAGGGGCTCTACTAAAGAAGTGGTAATTGTGGAAGGATACATGGATGTAATATCCTTATACTCTAACGGTATTAAAAATGTAATATCAAATTCTGGCACTGCAATAACTGAAAATCAAATAAACTTAATTTGGAAATTTTTTTCTAATCCAATTATATGTTTAGATGGAGATTATAGCGGTCAACAAGCAGCGATCAGAATAGCTGAAAGATTATTTCCATTAATAAACGAGGAAAGCAAAATTTTCTTCTCAATTTTAGATAAAGGTAAAGATCCAGATGATATTATTAAAGATAAAGGTAAATTTGGTTTTTTAAAAATCTTAGAAAAAAAATTAATAATTCAATCTTTCATTTGGGATTCTTATGTAAGTAAAATTAACAAAAATAATCCTTTCGAGATTACAAAATTTGAGAAACAAATGCGAAAATTATGTTCGTTTATAAAGGATAATACTTTAAAAAAATATATATTAGAGGATTTTTTAAATAAAATTAATACTTTGACACCAAATGTAAATACAAAACTTTATCCTTATTTCAAAAAACGCGTAGAGTCGAAGGTTTTGAACGAAACAAAAAAAATACATTTACAAAAAAAAGATCTCACAAGAGAAAATTTAATAGAATTTTCTATTTTACATATTATTATTTTTTACAGTGGGTCTATAAGAAATCAATTAAGTAAAATAGAAAATATTTCCTTTTCAAACAACGAAAATGAAAAATTTAAAAATGAATTAATAGATCTTATAAAATCTGGTATTAAAGAGAAAGATATAGAAAAAGAGGCTATTAAGATTCAACCAAATCTAACTAAAGATATTAACGAAAATTCAAATTTGAGAACAATACTCAAAAAAAAGAATTATAATCAAATAAAAGAAATTTATGATGATTTGATTTATGATCTTGAAGAAACTGAGCAGAAAAGGAAAATAGAATCTCTAGAAAAGAAACTAATAAATAATTTAGAGGAAAAAGCTTTCTCTGAGCTTCTTAAGCTTAAAAGTCAAATAAATAGGGATTAATTAAGGATAGATTTTTGATTTTTAGTGTTTATATATACTTCACTGCTTACTTCTGCTTATGGGTGAAAAATTAATAACAAAATCATTTGAAAGAATCCTTGAAAAAGGAAAAAACCGTGGATTTATAACATATGAAGAATTGGGTAAATCACTAGGTAAACGAGGCGGATCTTTTGAAAATACGGAACGTGCATTTTTAATAATCGCTGACAATAAAATAACTTTAGTTTCAAAAAAATCAGAATTTCAATCAAATAAAAAGAAAGAAGCAAATACTAACGTCGAAGAGAAAACTTCGGAAAAGAGTGATGATCCTATTAGAATGTATCTTAGAGAAATGGGTGGTGTTGAGTTGTTATCTCGAGAAGGAGAGATCGCTATTGCAAAAAGGATAGAAGCTGGAAAAGATGTTATGATAAATGCCCTCACACAAAGCCCTATAGTTGGAAAAAAAATATCAGAGTGGAAAAATAAAATTGAAAATCAAGAAATGTTAGTAAGAGATATAATTGATATTGATTCAACATACGAAGATTTTGAAACTTCAGATGATGATGAAATAAAAAATAAAAAGGAAACAGAAAAAAAGATTATAACAAAAGATGAAAATGAAGAAAAAAATCCTGAAGAAAAGGTAGAAGTTACAGAAGAGGATGAATTTAATTTATCGTTAGCGAAAATGGAAGAGGAAATTAAGCCAAAGATATTAAAACTACTAGAATCATTAAATAAAAATTATCTGAAGTTACAAAAATATCAAAAAGAAAATTTAGAATGTATTCTTTCTGGAAAAGAGCTTTCAGTTTCAAAAAATAAAAATTTTAAAAAAATACAATTAATTTTAGTAGATAACTTTAAAAATTTACAACTAGCACCAAATGTTGTGGAAGAACTTGTACAATCACATTACAAAGAGAATAAAAAAATTGTTTCTTTAGAGGGTGTTTTGATGCGTTTAGCTATGGATAATAAAATACCAAGAGAGGAATTTTTAAAATATTATATTGGAAACGAGATAAATCCGAAATTTGAGTCTTTTTTAAATCAAAACTCTGTTTGGAAAGCCTTCTTTAAGAAGTTTAAAAAGGATTTTGCTGAAATTAGAGATAGATTAGTCGAATTCAGTAAAAAAATTGGGCTGTCAGTTGGAGAATTTAAAAGATTAGTTAGTAGAATTCAAAAAGGAGAAAGAGAGTCAAGAGTTGCTAAAAAAGAAATGGTTGAAGCTAATTTAAGATTAGTAATCTCAATAGCAAAGAAATACACTAATAGAGGTTTACAGTTTTTAGATTTAATCCAAGAGGGCAATATTGGTTTGATGAAAGCAGTTGATAAATTTGAATATAGAAGAGGTTATAAATTTTCTACTTACGCAACATGGTGGATAAGACAAGCAATAACCAGATCTATTGCTGATCAAGCTAGGACTATACGGATACCAGTGCACATGATTGAGACAATAAATAAAATTGTGAGAACTCAACGCCAAATTATGAGTGAATTTGGTAGAGAGCCTACTCCAGAAGAGCTTGCAAAAAAATTAGCGATGCCTTTAGAAAAAGTTAGAAAAGTTTTAAAGATTGCTAAAGAACCGGTTTCATTAGAAACTCCCGTCGGAGATGAGGAAGATAGTAGTTTAGGAGATTTTATTGAGGATAAAAATGCTCTGCAACCTTTAGATACAGCAATTCAGTCAAATCTAAGTGAGTCCACAACAAAGATTTTAGCATCATTAACACCCAGAGAAGAAAGAGTTTTAAGAATGAGATTTGGCATAGGAATGAACACTGACCATACACTAGAAGAGGTCGGTTTACAGTTCTCAGTTACAAGAGAAAGAATAAGACAAATAGAAGCAAAAGCACTAAGGAAACTAAAGCACCCAAGCAGATCAAAACAACTTAAAAGTTTCCTAGAAAAATAATTATTTCTAATGTAAAAGATAGTAATGGGCCTGTAGCTCAGTTGGTTAGAGCAGTACACTCATAATGTATTGGTCCCAGGTTCGAGTCCTGGCGGGCCCACCAAAGACTAATTAAATACAAATTCCTCTAATTTTTTTATTAAAGCTTTAACATCATTATTATTAGAATTTAGAATTGATGCAAACTCTTCTTTTTGAGTTTTTGCAAGACTAAGGCCTTCAACAATTAAGTCTCTGATTAATGGTTTTTGAGGATTTTTTGTATACACTCTCCAGTCAATCTTTATCTCTGGAGAGTTCACTGTCTCTGCAATTTTTGAGCTTACTATCGTATAATTAGAACTTTTCTGATCAGATTTTATAACCTCAAATTTTTGGGAAGAGTAATCTGTTAATCTTGAAGTGAGACTTTTTAAAAAATATTTTTCAAAAATATCTTGATACTCTGAAAGAGTTTCTTGATCTAAGTTTTTCCTTATACTTCCTAAAGTATAAAGACTTAGTGCGTTTATATCTACATTTTCTTTAGCTATCTTTACTATTGTTTCATTCTTTTCTTCAACCGATATTGACTTATCACTCAAAGTTTTGACTGCATCATCAACTAATTCCTGAATAAATATTTTTGGTTCTGAATTATATGAAATTGCAAAAAGGGAAATAAAATGTAAGTAAATAATTATTGTAAAAAATAGTTTCTTTTTCATCGAAAAAATTTTTTATTTATCTAATTCACCCCAAGATTCTTCATCTGAAGTCTTGGAATTTTGTATTTTTTTCAATCTATCCTGTAAAAAAAGACTTTTTGTTGCAGCGTATAAATCGATTGAATTTTTTTCTAGGCTTTCAAAATTAGTCATATTATCACCTCTAAAATCAACAGCAGATGCTGCCTTAACACCTAAATAATCAATTTTATTACCTGATACGTCTTTAATTTTATCTTCATGCCACGTTATTCTTGCAAAAGCATCTAAGTAGTTATTATCAATTACCATACCCACACCGTCTCGCACGGTAGTTGGACCTAATATTGGTAAAACAAAATAACATCCCCCACCTACTCCGTAAGTTCCTAAAGTTTGACCAATATCCTCTTTTTGATTTTTCAAGCCAAGAGCTGCAGCCGGATTTCCTAACCCCAAAACTCCTACGGTAGTGTTAATTAAAAAACTTCCAGTAGCGTGTCCAGCAAGTTTCACTTCACCTTGTAAAAGATGATTTGGGATTGATAGTAAAGTGGCAATGTTGGAAGTAAAATTACCTGTTCCGTTTCTAATTGGTTCTGGAAGTCTGTTATAGGCTTTAGCTACAGGTTCTAAAATAATATTGTCAAACCCCTGATTGAATTTAAATATTCCTCTACTTACTTTTTCAAAGCACTCATTTTCAGTCTCCGCGTTAACATTAGAGTTTATACCAATGCTAAGCAGAATAGATAAAATTGTAATATTTAATCTTTTTAAAATCATAATCGCTATATATAGAATTTATAAAGAAATTAAACATAAATCATGGCTTTATTTTAAAGGATTTTACATATAAATTTAGTTAAACTATCAATAAAAACTTATGTAATGCTTATAAATCTCAATAAATCATTAAATTATTCAAAAAAAAGCAGAAAATTGAAAAACATCAAATTCTTAATAATTCATTATACAGGAATGCAATCTACACGTGTATCTTTACAAAGACTGAAAAATCCAAAAAGCAAAGTCAGTTGTCATTATTTCATTACAAAAAATGGGGTTATATATAGGATGGTTGAAGATAATAAAGTTGCTTGGCATGCGGGCAAATCAAAATGGAAGAATAAAACCAATTTAAATAAATATTCCTTAGGAATTGAAATTCAAAATAAAGGTCATCAATTCGGATATGAAAAATTTACAAAAAAACAAATTAGTGCCCTTATTCAACTTCTTAAAATTCTAGTAAAAAAATATAAAATTAAGAAAAATAATATTCTCGGGCATTCAGATGTTGCACCACTAAGAAAAATAGATCCTGGTGAAAATTTTCCTTGGAAATTACTAAGTAAAAAAGGTTTAGCATTATGGTATGAAAATTTTAAATTTAAAAAAAACAGAAATAAATCAAAAATGAAAAGAAAAATTTTCTTTAGAAATATCCATAAAATTGGATATAGATTTTTTAACTCTTCGAAAAAGTCGAAAAATGATAATATGGTTATAAAGTCTTTTCAAAGAAGATTTTTGCCAAGAGACATAAGCGGTAAAATAACCGATAAAACCTTTAAAATTAGCCAATTATTAGCACGTAAATCTAATTTGACTTGATTTTCTCTTTTTAAAATATTATCTACTTATTGCTAGATAATTGGATAGTCGCTATCATAATTTGATAGAGGAAAGTCCGGGCTCCTTAAAGACAGCTTGCCAGTTAACTGCTGGCGAGGGCGACCTTAGGGCTAGTGCCACAGAAATAAACCGCCTAATCAAGGTAAGGGTGAAACGGTGTGGTAAGAGCACACCGGGTTTTTGGTAACAAAAATCGCTAGGTAAACCCCAAGTGGAGCAAGGCTAAATAGGGATGATATTGTGTGTGAACACTAAAAACCGTCTTTAGTTAATCATTCGGGTTAGCCGCTTGAGCATATTTGCAAGAATATGCCTAGATAAATGACTTCTTAAATGACAGAACCCGGCTTATAGATTATCTAGCAACACCAACTTAAATAGATGTTCTTTTTTTGTACTCTTTAAAGAAAAACTATTCTATTGACTAATGTATTAAAACCCATATTATCCCAAATAATCCCAAAATGGAGGATTAATTGATAAGAGAAATATTAAAGATTTTTAAAAATATGTTTTTGTCAACTTACGAAAATAACATTGATAAAAAGGGAAGAGTTTCAGTACCCGCAGCTTTTAGATCCTTTTTAACATCACAAGGTTACAATGGATTTATCTCTTACCCGTCATTCAGTAGCCAAGCATTAGAATGTTGCACACAAGACAGAATTGAAAAACTTTCAAATTCTATTGATACCTTAAATCCGTTTGAAGAAAAAAGAGATTATTTTGCTACATCAGTTCTTTCTGAAAGTTCAAATCTCATCTTCGATACTGAAGGAAGAGTACAATTTACCAAAAAACTCTTAGATTACGCAAAAGTTACAAAAAATATTTTATTTGTAGGTTTGGGAACAACTTTTCAAGTGTGGAGTCCTAAAAACTTTGAGAAATTTAGATCATTTGCTAGAAAAAAAGCTTTACAAAATAGATCTAAACTTAAATGGGATAATAATTAAACAAAAAAGAGGGGGGATTATGAGTATAAATGTTGGTGGAGGTGAATTAAAAGAGTTAAAACCTAGAATACTAGTAATGGGTGTAGGTGGAGCTGGCGGAAATGCAATCAATGCAATGATTGAGTCAGGATTAAGCGGTGTAGAATTCGTTGCTGTAAATACTGATGCACAAGATTTAAGTAAAAATAAAGCAGATGCAAAAATTCAAATTGGAATGAATTTAACTAAAGGTTTGGGCGCAGGTACAAAACATGATATCGGCCAAGCAGCTGCTGATGAGTCTCTAAATGAAATAGTTAGCTATATACAAGGTAGTAATATGATTTTCATAACTTCTGGTATGGGTGGTGGAACTGGAACAGGCGCATCTCACATTATTGCTCGCGCTGCAAAAGAATTGAATATCTTAACAGTTGGAGTCACTACACTCCCTTTTTCTTATGAGGGGCCGAAAAGAATGAGAAGAGCAGTGGCTGGATTAGAAGAATTAAAGAAACATCTTGACACTGTTATTGTAGTTCCAAATCAAAATCTTTTTAAAATAGCAAATGAAGGCACTACTTTGAAAGAAGCATTTACTTTATCAAATGATGTTTTAAAACACGGTGTTCAAAGTGTTACTGATTTAATGGTTAGACCAGGAATGGTCAATCTAGACTTTGCAGACGTCGAAACTGTTATGAGCTCGATGGGAAAAGCTATGATGGGAACTGGTGAAGCTGAGGGTGAAAATAGGGCAAGTGCGGCTACAGAAATGGCTTTGAATAACCCTCTTATAGATGAATACTCTCTAAAAGGTGCAAAAGGCCTTTTAGTAAACATTACTGGAGGTGAGGATGTTACCTTGTTCGAAGTAGATCAGTCAGTAAATAAAATCAGAGCAGAGGTTGACCCTGAATGTGAGTTAATATTTGGGGCAATTCAAGACGAAAGTTTGAATGGAAAAATGAGGGTTTCTATAGTTGCTACATCTTTAGATGGACAAACACCAGAGTCAAAAACCATTCTAAATATGGTTAATAGAATTCAAAACCGAAACCCGGGGTACTCTGATAATATTTTTAAAAAAACAAATGTTGAGCATAGCCCTATTAGTTCAATTGACGGAGCTACAGCTTTAAAGCTCGATGAGAGTGTAGAGATTAAAACTCCTCCTGTTAATGAAGAAAATGAAAAGTTAGAGCAAACATCATCCAAAAACGTTACTAGTGATTTAAATTTAGGATCAGCTGGGGTTTCAATTGAAAACGCATCATATATAGAAAATAATCTTGAAGTTGAAAATAAATTTGAAGACCCTGTAACGGAAGAAGAATATACCCCGCAGCTTTTTTCAGAAGCTAAAAGTGATACTGAGGAAAATAATCATGAAGTTGAAACTCAACAAAATGATAAATTATTTGATCAAAATCACTCAGATGACGACGAATTTGAAATACCTGCATTCTTAAGGAAACAAAAATATTGATGAAAATTTCGAATAATTATAATGAAATTACCCCATACATCACTGGAAGCAAAACATCTTCCAGTGATGCTTAATGAGGTTTTAGAGATATGCTCCCCTAGAAATGGAGGGCTTTTTATGGACTGCACTTTTGGTTCAGGAGGTTATTCGAGAGAAATATTAAAACACAAAAACACGAAAGTAATTGCACTAGATAGAGATCAAAATGTAAGACCTTTTGCAAGTGAACTAAAAAATAAATTTAAGTCAAGATTTTCCTTTCACAACGACAAATTTAGTAATTTAGACTGTTTTTCGAATAAAAAATTTGATGCAATTATATTTGATTTAGGTATTTCTTCAGACCAGTTAGATAATTTATCAAGGGGGTTTTCATTTAAATCAAAAAACAAATTAGACATGTCTATGGGGCTTTCTCATATATCTGCCTTTGAAGTAATCAATTCTTTAAATCAAAATGATTTAAAAGACATAATTAAAAATTTTGGAGAAGAAAATGAAGCATCAACTATTGCAAAGAATATAATTAAACAGAGAGGAATTAGAAAAATACAAAATACAGATGAATTAGTTAAAATTATAAAACAATCAAAAAAAAAGGATTACAAGAAAAAAATTGATGAGAGCACAAAAACATTTCAAGCAATAAGAATTTTTGTAAATCAAGAGATATCTGAACTTATTGACGGAATATCAAAAGCTACAAAATTACTAAAGCCCGGTGGAAAACTTGTTGTCATAAGTTTTCATTCTATTGAGGATAAAATAGTAAAATTTTATTTTAAAAATTTTTCTAAAAATCAATCAAGAAGTAATAAATATTTTCCAGAAATAAAAAAAAACAATCTTTATTTATTTGAAAGTTATAAAAATAGAATTATCAGGGCGTCCTCAGAGGAAATTAAAAATAACCCAAGATCACGGTCAGCCAAATTAAGAACAGCTGTAAGAAGCGGGGAAGTTTTTAGAGAACCTAAAAAATTTAAAACTAAATTTAAAAATTTGACTGATTTGGAGAAAAAAAATGTTCAATAAGAAACTGTTTATTTCAATTTTTGTTTTCTCATTTTTACTTTTTTGCACGTCAATTATTAAAAATAAAACAAGAGTGATTGAAAAAAATATAGAAGTTCATAAAGATAAAATTTATTATTTAAAGAAGGAACTTAAAGAAAGCCAAATAGAGTTTTATTATTTAACATCCCCAAAAATTTTACAAGAAAAAATAGTCTTTTTATCAAATGATGAATATCAATACATGTCTATTTCCAAAATTTATCCAGATTACAAAAGTTTTATTTTGGAAAACAATAAGATTTCAAAAAAATAGTTTATGAGAAAAAAAAAAACAAAAAAATATCTCAATAAAAATCAACAAAGCTTTTATTTCGAAGATTATTTGAGCACAAATCAAAAACTAAGAAAAGAAAAAGAATTTATCATAAACGAAGACAGGGTTTATTTACTTTTTTTTTGTTTTTTTTCTCTTATACTTATATTCTCTTTTAAAATAATATTTATTTCATTGCAGCATGCAAATAACGTTGAAAACTTGGTTTATAAGCATAAATCAAATTATCTAAGAAACGATATATTAGATAGAAATGGAATTTTACTATCAAGAAATATTACTGCTTATCATGCTGCAATAAAACCAAATCTTGTAAATGATAAGAAGAAATTTTTAGTTAAAATTAAGTTAGCCTTACCTGAAATTAATACTGAAAATTTAAATAAAAATCTTCAAAATAAAAAATATTTTTATCTAAAAAAGAGACTAACTGAGACCCAAAGAAAAAAATTATGGAAACTTGGTGAAAAGGCTATTGTATTTGAGCCGTTTCAAACAAGAATTTATCCTCAATCAAATCTTTACAGCCACATAATTGGTCAAACAGATTATGATAATTACGGTATTTCTGGAGTAGAAAATTATTATGATAATTACTTGAGAAACAAAAAAAATATTAACAAACCTTTAAAGCTCTCACTAGATACCAATATCCAGTATTTGGTTAAACAAGAACTAGAGGAAGCATTAGAAATCTTTAAGGCTAAAGGCGCTGCTTCTTTGGTAATGGACTCAGAAAATGGAGAAGTTTTATCTTTGGTTTCACTTCCTGATTTTAATATTAATAAAAGAGTGGACGTGAGAGATAAAGAATTTATGAATAAAATCACGAAAGGTGTTTTTGAATTAGGTTCAATTTTTAAAACGTTCACTATAGCTTTAGCCCTTGAAGAAGAAATAGTAGACACAAAAACAGTAATAAAAAATATTGAAAATAGTATTAAGTGTTCTGTACATAAAATTTCAGATATAAAACAATTTCCTGAAAATATGACAGTAGAGGATATTCTTGTTCAGTCTTCTAATATTGGAACAGTTAAAATTGCTAGAAAAATTGGAGAAGAAAAATACAAGAAATTTTTAAATCAATTAAATCTTTTAAATAGCCCAAAGTTTGAACTAGATGAAATCGGAAAACCAATCCCTTTTAATTGGAACAAATGTAAACTTGAGACAATTTCATATGGTCATGGTATAACCACAACTCCTCTTCAAGTTGCAGCAGCATATGCGAGTTTAATCAATGGCGGGAAAATTATATCACCTACTTTAGAAAAGGATAAAAATAATAATTTAAGTCATGCGAGAATTATTTCAGAAGAAACTAGCATAAAAATAAGAAACATATTAAGAAAAGTTGTAACTGAACAAAAAGGCACAGCAAGTTTAGCTGATATATTTGGATATAATGTTTCAGGAAAAACTGGGACCTCACAATATTATGATGATAAAAGTAAAAATATTAATACTTTTTTATCTTTTTTTACCGCATCAAATAAGGATTATATTCTTTTAGTAATGCTTGATGACCCACAGATAGCTAAAAATCTTATTTATGATTATAGAGGAGTAAAGATAAAAGGAACTAGAAATGAAGCAGGTTGGAACGCTGTTTACTCATCAGGCAAAATTATAGAAAAAATTGGACCTATTTTAGCCATAAATAATGAAGAAGTTCCTAATCATCATGTTGTTAAAAAAGCTTATTAAAAATTGTCCAAAAAAACTTTCTAACATAAAAGTTAAAGGACTTTCTTCAGATACAAGAAAGCTAAAAAGGGGTGATCTATTCTTTGCGATAAAAGGATCGCAAAATAATGGTGAAAAATTTATAAATAAAGCCCTTAATAAAGGTGCATCTGCAATTATTTCTTCAAAAAATATAAAAGAAAATCATAAAATTATCAAAGTCAAAAATGTGAGAGAAGCTCTAGGAAAAATTTGCGCAAAATTTTATATTAATAAACCAAAAAATATTATAGCTGTGACAGGTACTAACGGAAAAAGCTCAGTAGCGGATTTTTTTCATCAGATACTTACTTTAAATAATATACCTGTTGCAACAATTGGAACACTAGGGATAAAAACTAAAAAGATAAAAAAAAATAGTCTGACTAGCCCAGATGTTATAAGTTTACACAAAGAGCTTGAAATATTAAAAGATAAAAAAATTAATAATGTTTTATTAGAAGCCTCTAGTCATGGTTTAAGTCAAGGACGAATAAATGGAATAAATATAAAGGCAGGAATTTTTACAAATTTTACTCAAGATCACATGGATTATCACAAATCTATGAAAAATTATTTAAACTCTAAATTAATTCTTTTTAATAAAATATTAAAAAGAAATAGCTACGTTATTACCGATAAAACTATTCCAGCAATACAAAAAATTTCAAAAATTACACAAAAAAGAAAATTAAAAAAAATTTTTATTGATTATACAAAAAAGGAATATGATTTTTCAAATTTTAAACCAATAGGAAATTTTCAAAAAAAAAATCTTATAATGGCAGCAAAAGCATGTGAAATTATAGGGTTAAATAAAAAAAAAATTTCTAAATGCTTTAAAAAATTAAAAAATGTAAAAGGGAGAGTTGAATTAGTTAAGGAATACCCTGATCAAACAAAAGTCTTTATTGATTTTGCTCATACACCTGAAGCAATTAAAACAGTAATAAATTCTCTTAAAAATCATTTTAAAAGGGATGTAACTATAGTTTTTGGATGCGGTGGCGAAAGAGATAAGAACAAAAGAAAAAAGATTGGAAAAATAGTAAATAAATTGTGTAACAAAATATTTGTAACAGATGATAATCCAAGGAATGAAAGACCAGAAACAATAAGACAAGCAATAATCAAACATATTAAAAAAGAAAAAGTTACTGAGATAGGCAATAGAACCTTGGCTATACATTCAGCTATTAAAAATTCAGGTCCAAAAGAAATAATTTTATTAGCTGGAAAGGGGCATGAAGATACTCAAGATTACGGAAAAAAGAAATTAAAAATTTCTGATTTTAAAATAGTAAAAGATTTAAAATTTAAAAAAAATAATAATAAAATAGAAATAAATACCCAGTC
Source organism: uncultured Pelagibacteraceae bacterium (assembly GCA_902579605.1). Lineage (GTDB taxonomy): Bacteria > Pseudomonadota > Alphaproteobacteria > Pelagibacterales > Pelagibacteraceae > Pelagilacustribacter. The sequence continues at coordinate 114,853 of CACHHD010000002.1, read as the reverse complement.
AAATAAATTTTTAATAAATAAAATTTTTGGTTATAAAATTACGAAAGGTTTTCTAGGAGTTTCTATTGACTCTAAATCACTTAAAAAAGGAAATTTATTTGTAGCAATAAAAGGTAAAAAAAATGATGGCCATAATTTCATTAATGAAGCTGTTTTTAAAGGAGCTAATAATTGTGTAATATCAAAAAACTTTAATAAAATTTCAAAGAGAAAAACCATTAAAGTTGCTAATACTTATGACTTTCTAAAAAAATTAGCAATTTCAAAGAGAAATTATACAAACAGTAAAATTATAGCAGTTACAGGAAGTTCAGGAAAAACATCAGTTAAAGACTTAGTTGCAAATTTACTTAAAAATTTTGGAGAGACATATTTTTCACCAAAATCATATAATAACTCTTATGGAGTTCCACTTAGTTTATGTAATCTTGAACAATGTCATAAATTTGGTGTCTTCGAAATTGGAATGAGTAAAAAAGGAGAGATCAACACCCTCTCAAAAATAGTAAAACCTGATGTAGCAATAATAACTAATATAGCCGAGGCCCACATAGAAAATTTTAAAAATTTAAATCAAATAGCAAAAGCTAAAGGGGAAATAATTAAAAATATTTCTTCTGGGGGAAGTTTAATTTTAGACAGAGACGGTAAATTTTATAATTATTTTAAATCTGAAGCTAAAAAAAGAAAATTAAAGATAGTGTCAGTCGGTTATAATAGTCAATCAGATATAAAAATAGGAAAATTAAAAAATTTTAATAAATACAAATTATTAACAATAAAATCATTTAATAAACAATATAGAATTAAGATAAAAGACCAATTTTTAAAAAATATAGCTTATGCATTAGCTGTTTTAGAAGTTTTAAAGCTAAATATAAACAAAATTAAGAATAAAATTAAGAATATAAAAATTTTAGAGGGAAGAGGTAAAATGTGCAAAATTAAATATAAGAATTTAACTTTTAACTTGATAGATGAAAGCTATAACGCCAACCCACTTTCAATGAAACAATCAATTTTAAATTTATCAAACATTAAAAATAATAACCAAAAATATATTTTGTTAGGGGATATGCTAGAGTTAGGAAAAAAATCTAGAATTTTGCATAAAAATTTATCTCCAATTATAAACAGTTCAAAAATAAATAAATTATTTATCCACGGTAAGCACATTATGAATACTTATAAAAATGTGAATAAAAATAAGCGAGGTAATATTTTACAAGATAAATCTGACTTTAAAGAAATATTGCTTCAAATTTTACAAAATAATGATTATTTGATGATAAAAGGTTCTAATGCTACAGGATTACATAAAATTTCAAAAAATTTAACTAAGGGAAGAATTAATGCTATTTGAATTTTTAACCTCACTTATTGACCAGTATTCATTTCTCAATGTTTTTAAATATTTAACATTTAGAACAGGTTTATCTTTAATGACTTCACTCATTATTGTTTTTTTAATAGGAGGACCTCTAATTAAATTTTTTTCTAAGATGGATATTACCGGACCTATTCGTCAGGACGGACCTATTGACCATATAGTAAAAAAGTCAGGTACGCCAACAATGGGAGGAATTATAATTATAATTGGTATGTTAACAAGCACACTACTTTGGGCAGATCTAAAGAATATCTATGTTTGGTCTCTAATATTTATTTCTATTAGCTTGGGCACCCTTGGATTCGTTGATGATTTATTAAAAATAAAATATAGAAATTCTATTGGATTAAATTCTAAACTTAAATTTTTTGGTCAATTTATTATTGGATTAACTACTTTACTAATTATAATTAATTTTTCAGATCATAAATACATAAATTATATTTATTTTCCTTTTTTTAAAAATCTCATTTTAGATCTTGGAATATTCTTCATTCCATTCGGTCTATTCGTAATAATTGGTTCCTCTAACGCAGTAAATTTGACTGATGGATTAGATGGTTTAGCAACTGTTCCCATAATGTTAGTGGCGTTATCTTTTACATTTATAAGTTATGTGGTTGGTAATATAATTTTCTCTGAATATCTGCAAATACAATATATTCCGGGAGTCGGAGAAACTGCAGTTTTTTGCGGAGCAATTGTAGGATCTTGTTTGGGTTTTCTCTGGTATAACGCACCACCTGCAAAAATTTTTATGGGAGATACTGGATCTCTATCTTTAGGAGGTTCATTAGCAGCAGTAGCGATAATTGTTAAACACGAAATAGTGCTTGCAATAATTGGCGGGTTATTTGTGCTAGAGACTGTTTCTGTCATTATACAAGTGATTTCGTTTAAACTTACAGGAAAAAGAGTTTTTATGATGGCACCAATTCACCATCACTTTGAAAAAAAAGGTTGGGCTGAGTCTACAATAGTCATAAGATTTTGGATCATTGCTATAATTTTAGCTTTAGTTGGACTTGCTACGCTTAAATTAAGATAATGACTGAGTTAATTAACTTCGAAGACAAAACATTCGCTGTGTATGGTTTAGGGTTAACAGGTAAATCTGTTGTTAATTTTCTAAAGAGAAATAAAGCACATCAAATTTTTACATGGGACGATTATTTAACTAAAAGAAATACAAAACAAAAAAACCTTTTTAAAATAAAATTAAATTCAGTTGACTATATTGTGATAAGTCCTGGAATAAACATTGAAAAATCAAAGTTTAAAAAAATATTATTTAAGAATAAAAACAAAATTATATCTGATTTAGATTTATTTTATTTAAGAAACAAAATTAAAAAGTCGATTATTATTACTGGAACAAACGGAAAATCAACTACTTGCTCATTAATTCACCATATTTTAAAAAAAAACAATATTAAAAATAAATTAGCAGGCAATATTGGAAAACCCATATTGGATTTAAAGTTTGTAAAAAATGAGATATATGTTATTGAGGCCTCCTCTTTTCAATTAGAGTATTCCAAGTTTATCAAACCATATTGCGCTGCGATTTTAAATATTTCTCAAGATCATTTAGATTGGCATGGATCAAAAAAAAAATATGTAAATTCAAAAATTAAGGTTTTTAACAATCAAACAGAAAACGATATAGCATTACTAAATAACTCTAAAATAATTAAACTTTATAGAAATCATAATTTTTTAGGGAAACTTAAAATTATTAAAGGTAATCCAATTAAGTTGAAAAAAACTATAAATAAATATCTCCAACTTGAAGCTAATAAGGAAAATGTTAAATTTGCATATTTTATAACAAAACTTTTCAAAATAAATAGAAAAAACTTTGTTAAATCTTTGAACTCTTTTAAAGGACTATCCCACCGGCACGAAATTTTTTTAAAACTTGGTAATTTTACTTTCATAAATGATTCTAAAGCTACTTCTTTTGAGTCTACAAGATATGCTTTGAAATCAAATAATAATATTATTTGGATTACAGGTGGTCAGCCGAAAAAGAATGATAAAATCGATATTGACCAATTTAAAGATAAAATTATTAAAGCATATATTATAGGAAATCATACTGCTTATTTTGCAAAACAAATTAGTAAAAAAATTAAATTCGAAATCAGTAAGAATTTAAAAGCAGCTGTAAGTAAAATTTTTAAGTCCCATGATAGAAAAAAACAGGTTACGATTTTATTTAGTCCCGCTAGCGCTTCATACGATCAATTTAGAAATTTTATGGAAAGAGGTGATAAATTTAAAGATTTGGTAAAATATAATGTTAAAAAATTTTATTAATTCCGAGAGATTAAGTGACTATTGGCGAAATATTGACAAAAATATTTTGTTCAGTTTTTTGGCTTTGTTTTTTTTAGGAATTTTTTTTTCATTTTCCTCGACTTCTTCACTAGCTGGTGAAAGATTAAATAAAGATTTTTATCATTATTTCTCGAGACATTTAATATTTGCTATAATAGCTGTTTCAGTGATGTTTATCATTTCTTATATGAAAAAATCCTTTTTAAAAAAGATAATTTTTCCAATATTTATAGTTTCACTATTTTTACTGATTTTAGTTCCTTTTTTGGGAGTAGAAATTAAAGGTGCAAAAAGATGGTTAGATTTTTTCTTTTTCCGTTTACAGCCTATCGAAATTACTAAACCTTTCTTCGTATTAATTACCGCTAGTTTAATAAGCAGTAGTAAAAAAAAAAATTTAAACTATTCGTATGCTTTAAGTTTATTCGTATTATCACTAATTATAATTTTACTTTTAAATCAACCAGATGTTGGCCAGTCAATTTTACTTATAACAACTTGGTTGTCCTTGGTTTTTATTTCTGGGATTAAAATAAGCTATATTTTCCTTTTATTTGGAATATTGATTTTATTTTCATTCACGCTTTTAGCAGTATTTCCTGAAAAATTTGGGTACATAACTCAAAGATTAAATACTTTTTTTGATCCAACCAAAGGAGATAACTTCCAAACCGATAAAGCTTTGGCTGCAATAAAACAAGGTGGACTTAAAGGTCAAGGCATGGGTGAGGGAATTTTAAAAGACAGTGTTCCAGAAGCACATACTGATTATATTATAGCAGTAATAACTGAGGAATTTGGCTCTGTAATTTCAATTCTTGTTATAACTATATTTTTATATATCTCTTATAAAATAATTAAGAATTGTATAAAAATTTCAGATGAAAACTCAAAAATCTCACTTTGTGGTCTATCATCTTTGTTAATTTTTCAAGTTTTTATACATATTGGAGTGAATACAAGTTTATTGCCAACAACTGGAATGACTTTACCATTTTTGAGCTACGGAGGATCTTCACTTATTGGTAGTTCAATATTAGCAGGAGCAATTTTGAATTTGACAAAAAATAGATTTAAATATGAATGATAGTAAGAATATAGTAATTGCAACTGGAGGTACAGGCGGTCATATTTTTCCCGCCGTAAGTTTAGCTAACTATTTTAATAAAAATGGATTCAACCCAATTTTGACTACTGACAAAAGAGGCTTAAAATTCATTGATAATAAATCTGTAAAAAATATAAGATTGATTAACGGATCATCATTAAATAAAAAAAAAATATTTATTTCTATTTTTTTAAATTTAATTGCTATTTTTGAATCTGCTATTTTTTTAATAAATACTAAGCCAAAATTTATTTTTGGAATGGGAGGTTACGCTTCATTTCCTGTATGTTTCGCTAGTATAATTTTGAGAATTCCTTTTGTTATTTATGAAAACAACTTATTGGTGGGAAAAGCGAATAGGTATTTAGCTCCTTTTGCTAAAAAAATATTTGTTTCCTTTAAAGATATTGAGGGAATAAATGAAAAACACAAAGATAAAATTGTTGTTATAGGAAATATATTAAGAGAAGCAATTCTTAACAATTCTAAAATTGATTTACCACGTAAAGAAAATTATTTAAATATTCTAGTGTTAGGAGGGAGCCAGGCAGCTAAGATTTTTGCTGAAATATTACCTGATATATTTATTCAATGTAAAAAAAATAATATTAATTTTAAAATTTACCAACAGTGTCTTGATAATCAAATATTAGATTTAAAAAAAAAATACCAAAGTAATAAGATCGAGAATGAACTTTTTAGCTTTACTTTTGATATAATAAAATATTATAATTTATCAAATCTTGTTATTACAAGAGCAGGATCTTCAGCTCTTGCAGAGTTTTTAAACAGTAAAATTCCAATTATTTCAATACCTCTAGCTACCTCTTCTGAAAATCATCAAATAAAAAATGCAAAATATTTTATGAATAAAGGCTTCGGTATAATGGTTGAAGAAAAAGATTTAAAAACTAAGCTATTTAATTTGCTTCAATCTATAGATAAGGATAAATCAATATTAAATGAAATTAAAGTGAATCAGAAAAAACACTCTGACAAAAAAGTTTTTATAAATATTAAAAAAGAAATAATAAAACTCTTTTATGAAAATTAATATTGGTCAAAAAGAAATTATACATTTTATTGGTTTAGGAGGCATTGGTATGAGTGGGCTAGCTCAAATTATGAAAGTTATGGGCTTTAAAGTTCAAGGGAGTGATATAAGCATGAACAAAAATTTAGAGAATTGTAAAAAACTAGGAATAAAATTTTTTCTTGGACAAAGAAAAAAAAATATAAAAGAAGCAACAATTCTTGTAAAATCTTCAGCTATAAAGATTAATAATCCAGAGGTTCGAGAAGCAAAAAAAAGAAAATTGCCGATTTATGAAAGGGTAGAAATGCTTTCTAATATCGTTTCATTGAAAAAAAATATAATTGTTTCCGGCTCACATGGAAAAACTACAACAACTTCACTAGTATCGAAAATACTGTTAGAATCAAAATTAGACCCCACAATAATTAATGGAGGGGTTATTAATTCTATTAAGAATAATGCAAAACTAGGCAAAGGTGATTGGGCTGTTTTAGAGGCAGATGAGTCTGACGGCAGTTTTTTAAAACTTCCGATAAATTATTCCATAGTTACTAATATTGATAAGGAACACATTGATTATTATAAAAATTATAAAAATTTAGAAAATAACTTTGTTAAATTTATTAATAAAACACCCCCAATCGGAAAATGTATAATTTGTATTGATGACAAAAATATTAAAAAAATTAAAAAAAAAATTAAAACAAAAAATATCTTAACATACGGTTTTAGTTCAAGTGCTGACTATCAAATAATAAAACCAAAATATAATATTAATAACTGTAAATTTGATCTTGTTGTTAAAAATTTTTTAGGAAAAAAAATGATTATTAAAAACATTGTTTTGAATCTTATAGGCAAACATAATATATTAAATTCGGTCGCAGCAGTAAGTGTATGCTTAAACTTAGGAATTAAAATTAAAATTATCAAAAATGCTTTATTAAAATTTACAGGGGTACAAAGGAGAATGACAAAAATATTTGAAAAAAATGAAAATGAATTTTATGATGATTATGCACATCATCCTACTGAAATTTATTCAGTGTTAGAGGGTATTAAAAAAGTTGCAAATAAAAAAAAAATTACCTCAGTTTTCCAACCACACAGGTTTAGCCGAGTAAATCTATTAAAAAAAGAATTTTCTAAATCATTCAAATTTTCAGATAGAGTTATTTTATGTCCTATTTATGCTGCAGGTGAAAAAACAAATAAGAAATTCGATTTAATAAAATTTGGTAAATTGATTTCATTAAACTCAAATGTAGACGTAATAATTATCAGGGATGAAGAAAATATGAAAAATTTCTTTAGAAAAAACTTAATTAAAAATGAAATTATTATCGGTATGGGAGCAGGATCCATATCAAATTGGATGAGAAGTTTAAAGAAATTTTTATGAATATAGAAAATATTAATTTAAAAAAAAAGTTTGGAAAAAATATTATTTTTGATGAAAATTTATCAAGATACAGCTGGTTTAATCTTGGAGGTCCTGCTAAAATTTTATTTAAACCTCAAAGTGTTGAAGAACTAGCTGACTTTTTAAAACTATTAAATAATTCTCAAAAAATAATATGTTTAGGCGCAGGTTCAAATACATTAATTAGGGATGGAGGTTTCAGCGGTGTCGTAATAAAGTTAAGCTCTAAATTCTCATATATAAAATCACTTAAAGAAAATATATTAGAAGTTGGTGCAGGCACTTTGGATAAAACTTTATCAAGTTATGCAGCTGAAAATTCAATTGCTAATTTAGAATTTTTATCTTGTATACCTGGTTCGATAGGTGGCGCTATAAGAATGAACAGCGGGTGCTATGGAGATGAAATATCAAATATTTTAATTTCAATAAAAGCAATTGATTTTAAGGGAAAAGTTACTGAATTTGATAGAAAAGATATCCAATTTTTTTACAGAGGCACCAATTTACCAGAGAATATTATAATTTTGTCAGCTAAACTTCAGGCTAATGTTGGAGATAAAAACTTGATTAAGGAAAAAATTAAAAAATTTTCTCAAGAAAAAAAAGAGACACAACCGAGTAAAATTAAAACTTGTGGAAGCACTTTTAAAAATCCTAAAGATAAAAAAGCTTGGGAATTAATAAAAAATTCTAATTGTAATCTTGTTTCATTCGGTAAGGCTAGGATATCAAATAAACACAGCAACTTTTTTGTAAACGAAGGAGGGGCAACATCAGAGGATATTGAAAAATTAATTAATTTTGTAAGACAAAAAGTATTTGAAAAATATAATATTAAGTTAGACTTAGAATTAAAAATCATAGGCGAAACTTTAAGGAATGGCTAAAAAAAAAATCTTAGTAGTTTTAGGAGGCAATTCAAGAGAGAGAGAAATTAGTATTAAAACCGGAAAAGCATGTATAGCTTCGATCAAAAGACTGGGTTACAAAGTTGGAGTATTTGATCCAAAGAAAAGCTCATTTTTTGATATCAAAAAAAACAATTGTGATATAATTTTTAATGCACTTCACGGTGAAGAAGGTGAAGATGGCTATGCACAGAGCTTTTTTGAATATGCAGAAATCCCATATACTCATTCTGGCGTTTTGTCTTCAATGAAAGCGATGAATAAAATAACTTCCAAAAAAATATTTATTAAAAACAATATTAAAACACCCCCATATAACGTTATAAAAAAAAAAAAAAATAATTTCTCAAATTTTGAGAAATTTATAAAAAATAAAAAGTTAAAGTTTCCGCTGGTAGTAAAACCAAATAATGAAGGATCAAGCATAGGGGTTAAAATATGTAAAAATAAAATTACTTTAAAAAAAAATGTTAAAGCTTTGTTAAAAACCTACGATACTTTAATGTTAGAGAATTTTATTGATGGCCAAGAAATTCAAGTTGCTGTTTTAAACGGTAAAGCATTAGGCGCTATTGAATTAAAACCAAAGAGAAAATTTTACGATTATAAGGCAAAGTATTTAAAATCAGCAAAAACGGATCATGTAATGCCTGCCAATATTTCTGAGAAAAAATATAATGAGGTACTCAAAATTGCTGAACGAACACATAAAATCTTAGGATGTAGGGGAGTTACAAGATCTGATTTTAAATTTGCAAAAAATAAATTCTATCTTTTGGAAATAAATACCCAGCCTGGAATGACAGATTTGTCTTTAGTGCCAGAAATTGCAAACTTCAAAAATATTTCTTTCGATAAACTTGTATTAAAGCTAATTTTAGATGCAAGCTTAAATAAATGAAAAAATTTTCAATTATTTTGTCATCAATACTTTTGATAGTAATGCTTACAACATTTAACCCTAGTAATTTCTACTCAGGTTTACAATTTTTTAAAATAAAAAAAATTGAGGTAAAAAATATTGTTATTTTGGATAGCATAAAAATCAAAAACTTATTCATTGAGGAATTTTATGAATCTAATTTATTAATCTTAAACAAAGAAAAAATTGATAAAATTTTGAGGGAAAACGAATTGATTGAGTATATTGAATTCAGAAAAATTTATCCATCAAAGCTCGTGGTCAAAATTTTTGAAAAGAAAACAATAGCAATTATCAATTATAAACAAAATAAGTTTTTTTTAACAAATAATGGTGAAGAAATAGAATTTTTTCGAAACCCTTCACTAGAAAAATTACCAAATATTTTTGGAAAACAAAAAAATTTTTTAGAAATTTATTCTGCACTACAAGAACTTGATTTTCCAATTTCAAAAATTAAATCATTTTACTATTTTGATATTGGTAGATGGGATATTATGTTGAAAAATAAAAAAGTTATAAAATTGCCAGTTAAAAACTTTACATCCAGTTTAAAGAATTTCTTAGACCTAAGTAAGGAGAATAATTTTGAAAAATATTCGATTTTTGATTATAGAATTAAAGACCAGTTAATTTTAAATTAAATGTACAAATTTAAAAATAAAAATCTTTTTATTGAAATAAATGACAATAATCTTTTATTTGCGGTTGGTGAACATGATGATGAACTTAATTTTAAAATAATAGAAAAAGAATCTTTTACACCATCTGGTTTTAAAAACGGAAAATTAACTAACTTAGATGTAAATGTAGATAATATAAAAAAAATAATTAATAAAATTGAACATAGGACAAATATTTTTTTTTCAGACGTAAACGTTATAATCAATCAAACAGATTTTGATTGTATAAATGTAAGTGGTTTCAAAAAATTAAATGGCAATCAAGTTTTATCAGATGATATTTCTTATATTTTAAATGATGTGAAATCAAAACTTGAAGAGACTGAAAAAGATAAAACAATAATTCATCTTTTTAATACAAAATATCTTTTAGATAACAAGTCAATTAAAAATTTACCAATTGGTTTATATGGAAATTTTTATTCTCATCAACTTACATTTTTGATGATGAATGATAATGAGCTTAAAAATATTAAAATGTTATTTAATAGATGTAATTTAAGTGTAAACAAAATAATTTTAAAAAGTTTTACTGATGGAATTAAAATTATAAATAGAAGTAAAAAAGATACATTTATAAAAATTAACTTAAATAAAAGCGAGACACAATTGACAATTTTTTATGACTCAGCATTCTGTTTTTTTCAAAAATTTAATTTTGGGTCAAATATAATCCTAAAAGATATTTCAAAGGTCTGTTCTCTTGAAGAACAAACAGTCCGAAAAGTAGTTTCAGACTCTAATTTTAAAATATCAGATAAAAATATGTATGTTGATAAAAAATATTTTGGTGAAAAAAATTTTAGAAAAATTAGCTTAAAAAATATAATTGAAATTTCGTCTGCTAGAATAGAAGAAATAGTAAATATAATATTTAATAAAAATAAAAATTTAAATATTATGAACAATAATGATATTCCTTTGTATTTTAATTTTGAAGACAAGAGTATAATAAAAAATTTTAAAGAAATTTTTGAAGATAATTTAAATAATTGTAATCTTTATTTTGATGAGCCTAAAGATGAAGATTCTTTTTCTTCAATAAAAATATTTGGTGAACTACTAGGAAGAGGATGGTCTAGGGAGGCAATACCAGTAATAAATAAACGAAAATCATTGATTTCTAGGTTGTTTTCCAGTTTCTTTGAATAATTGTTTTTTTTTGAAACATTTTTTGTTTTACGGAAATTATTCTAATTTTATATACATCAGTGATGTTATCCTACAATCAAAAAACAATTAAAAGTGAAATTAATCTAAACGGTGTAGGCTTACACAATGGTGTAAATGCTAACCTTACTATAAAACCAGCAGAAGAAAATTTTGGTATTAAATTTTGTAGAGTAGATTTAAATAAAAAAAAATTAATTTCTGCAAATTTCAAAAATGTCGTAGAGCCTATTCTTTGTACAAAAATATCAAGTAACGATGGTACTACAATTTCAACTGTTGAGCATTTGATGGCAGCTTTTTATGGTGAAGGAATTGACAACGCTCTAGTAGAAGTAGATGCTCCAGAAATTCCAATACTTGATGGTTCTGCAAATGAATTTGTTGAAGCTATAAGGTCTGCTGGGATTAAAGAACAATCAGCGCCTAGAAATTTTATAAAAGTTGAAAAAAAAGTTGTAATAAAAGAGGGCACAAAATTTATTTCGATTGAGCCATCAAATAATGATTTAATTATAGATTTTGAAATAGTTTATAAAAATCCTTTAATAAGGACTAGAAGAAAAGAATTTAAATTTAACCATGACAATATATCTGACATATACAGTTCTAGAACTTTTTGTCTTTATGAAGATATTGACTTTATAAAAAGCAAAGGTCTAGCAAAAGGAGGATCATTAGAAAATGCGGTGGTAGTAAAAGATAATGAAATATTAAATGATGATGGTCTCAGAAATAGGCATGAATTTGTTAATCATAAAATTTTAGATTGTATAGGTGATATAATGTTGTCGGGGAACAGAATTATCGGCCATATAATTACTTCACAAGGTGGTCACGCGCTTACTAATAAGCTACTTTTGAAATTTTTCTCTGATAAATCTAATTGGTCACTAAAAGCCGGTAAATCTATCAGTCAAGAAATGGAAATTGAAGAAACATCAAAAAAACAACTATCAGCAAGTTTATAATAAAACAAAATTTTACCTATTATAATTTATTTGATATTAATAAAAAATGTATCGAAGATTATTTTCAATTTTTATAATTTTTTTAATTGTTTTGGGTTGTGCGAAAAAAGATGAATTGTCAGTTAAACCTCCAGATGAGAATGAAGCTTATCAAATTTATAAAGAAGGTTTAGATGCAATGAACAATGGAGATTTTTTCTTCGCAGCAAAAAAATTTTCAGAAGCAGAAAAAATTTTACCTATCATCGAACAATCAGCAAAAGCTCTACTCATGACTGGATTTTGTTATTATTCAATTAATTTTCATGATGAAGCAATTGCAGCTTTAGAAAACTTTTTAAGAAAATATCCAGCAGATAAAAATGTCCAATACGCTTCTTATCTTATTGCATTATCTAATTACGAGCAAATTCTTGATGAAAAAAGGGACTTAAAACCTCTTCTTACTTCAAAAAAAATAATTAAGGAATATATAAAAAAATATCCAGATACTGATTACACTTTAGATTTAAAGTTTAAATTAGATTTAATTCAGAATCAGTTGGCAGCAAAAGAAATTTATGTTGCTAAATATTATATCAAAACTCAAAAATGGATACCCGCAATAAATAGATTAAAAGTCGTTATTAAGGACTATGAGGAGACCATCTTTATAGAGGAGGCTCTACACAGATTAGTAGAAATTTACTATAATCTTGGTTTAATAGATGAAGCAGAAAAAACCGCGAAGATTTTAGGCTATAATTATAATTCTAGTAAATGGTATGAAAATTCTTACTCATTATTGAACAAAGATTATCAAAAAGAACAAAAAAATTTAAAAATTAAATCGAAAAAAGAAGAACAAGGTCTTATTACTAGAACGATTAATAAAATTCTTAATAAATGAAAAAAAAAGATGTTATAAAGAAATATAATAGTCAAAAAAAATTAATCACAAAATATAATCATCATTATTTTAACTTGGATTCCCCTTTAGTGACTGATGATAAATACGATCTTATCAAAAGAGAAATAATTGAACTTGAGAACGAATTCCCATATTTAATAGGAGAAAAGTCTGTTCAAGATCAAGTCGGTGCGCCAATTACAAAAAAGTTTAAAAAGATAAAACATGCAAAACCTATGCTATCGTTATCAAACACTTTTAATGCTGATGGTATGAATGACTTTATAAGTAAAGTTTCAAATTATTTAAACATTAAAGAAAAAAATTTTAATTTTTCTTCTGAGTTAAAAATAGATGGAATATCTGCATCTTTAACTTATGAAAATGGAAATTTAATAAAGGGTTTATCTCGAGGAGATGGAATTACTGGAGAGGATATTTTGGAAAATTTAAAAACAATTAAAGATATTCCTAAAAAAATATCTGACAATAATCTACCTAAAATTTTGGAAATTCGTGGTGAAGTCTATATAGGAAAAAATGATTTTAAAAAAATTAAAAAAAATTTTGCTAACCCCAGAAATGCTGCTGGCGGCTCTTTAAGACAAAAGGATCCTAAGATAACACAAAAAATACCACTCAAATTTTTTGCTTACGGATTTGGTGTCATAAGTCCTATGATTTATAAAACGCAATCTGAATTTATTTCAAAGTTAAAAGATTGGGGTTTTACAGTAAATCCTCATAACAATTTAGTAAATGGTGTTGAAGAAATTGAAAAACACCATAAAAAAATCGATTCTATAAGATCTTCTTTAGACTACGATATAGATGGAATAGTTTATAAGATTGATGATTTAAATTTACAGCGTAGACTAGGCAGCACTTCAAACTCACCAAGATGGGCTACGGCATATAAATTTTCCTCTGAGAAAGCTATTTCAATAATAAAAGCTATAAACATACAAGTTGGAAGAACTGGTGCAATCACACCTGTTGCTAGGATAGAACCAGTAACAGTAGGAGGGGTAGTAGTGTCAAACGCAACTTTACATAATGAAGATGAGATAAAGAGAAAAGACATTAGAGTAGGTGACACTATTGTAATTCAACGAGCTGGAGATGTTATTCCTCAAGTTGTTTCAGTAGATCTTAACAAAAGAAAAAAAAATTCACATAAATATATTTTTCCAAATAAATGCTTATGCGGTGGTGAAATTAAAAAAGATTTCAATTTATCAACTGAAAAAGAAGATGCAGTTAGAAGGTGCAATAAAGGTTATGATTGCTCTTTTACTGCTAAGGAAAAGTTAAAACATATTGTTTCTAAAGAAGCGTTTAATATTGATGGTCTAGGAAAAAAGGTAATAGACCAATTTTGGAAATTAAATTTAATAAAAGATCCTTCAGATATTTTTGTACTTAATTTTGATAAGATAAAAAAAATGGAAGGATGGGGTGATCTATCAGTAAAAAATCTTAAAATTGCTATTAATCAATCAAAAAATATTTCTCTAAATAGATTTATATATTCAATTGGAATAAGACACATAGGTCAAGAAAATGCTAAAATTTTAGGAGGTTTTTTTAAATCTATAAAGCATTTTGCAAACTTATTTGAACAATCAAGTAGAATAGAGATCCTAAAAAATTTAAAAGATCTAGATGGAATTGGAGACACACAAATTCTTTCTATTAAAAACTTTTTTAAAAATAGTCGAAATACTGAAATTGTAAAAAATTTAATTACAAAATTGAATATAGAAAATTATAAAGAAATTAATAAGAAAGGAAAATTAAGCAATACAAATATAATGTTCACAGGGAGTTTTAAAAAAATTAGTAGATCAGAGGCTAAAACTTTAACTGAGAATCTAGGTGGAAAAGTTTTGGGATCAGTTTCAAAAAAACTAAATATTTTAGTTGTAGGTGACTCAAAACCAACAAAAAAAAAAATTGATAAAGCAAGAGAACTCAAAATAAAGATTTATTCAGAAAGTGACTGGTATAAGTTTTTAAATATTTGAACATGATTTTTTTAAGAGAATTAACTCACTTTGATTCATGTATTTTTTAAGCTTATTATAAACTTTTTGATGATAGTTATTAAACCAAAGCACCTCTTTTTTATTCAATAAATTTTTAACAATTAGTCTTTTATCTATGGGAGCATATGTAAGATTTTCAAATTTCATTTTTAATTTATCTTTTTTAACATAAATTAAATTTTCAATACGTAAACCATATTCCCCCTTTTTATAGTAACCAGGTTCATTCGAAAGTATCATACCGGGTTTTAATTTTACTTTATTAAGTTTAGAAATTGATTGAGGACCTTCGTGAACGTTTAAAAAATAACCTACTCCATGACCTGTTCCATGAGAATAATCTAATTTCATTTTATTTAATTTGTTTCTTGCAATTTTGTCTAAAGTCGATCCTGTTGTTTTATTTGATAATTTATAATTTGATAAATTTAGATGACCTTGTAAAACTCTTGTGAAGACTTCTTTAATCTTTTTACTTTTGTTATCTAAAGAAACTGTTCTCGTAACATCAGTGGTTCCGTAATGATATTGTCCGCCTGAATCAATTAAATAAATATTTCCTTTTTTAAGAACTTTATCTGTCTTTTTTGATGCATTGTAATGTACAATTGCACCGTTTGGACCTGTGCTAGAAATAGCTGGAAAACTTTGAAATTTAAACTTTTTAAATTTTTTCCTAAAAGTTAAAAGTTTCCTTTGAGCCGTTAATTCAGTAATTTTTTTTTTTCTATAATTCTTTTCTATCCAAAAAAGAAATTTAGTTAAGGCAGCACCATCATATTCATGAATTTTTTTCGTATTATTTATTTCAATATTATTTTTTTGAGATTTAAAATAATAAACAGGATCTATTTCATTTTTAATAATATTATTTTTTTTTATAATTGTTTTATAAAATATTGAACAGGTTGACCCATCTACTGAAAAGATCTTATTTTTAATTTTTTTAATAAAATTCTCTAATTCACTAATTTCTAAAATTATAATAAAATTTAATTTTTTCCTTAACTTTTTATTTATCTTTTTTGTGTCACAAAAAAGAAAAATTTTCATTTGTTTATCGATTAAAAGAAAAGCATTAGGAATAGGAGAAAAATCAGAGTCATTACCTCTGATATTTAAAAGCCAAGCAATATTTTCTGAAGATGTTACTAACATAACGTCTATTTTTTTTTTGAAAAAAAAATTTTTCAAATTATTTAATTTTTTTAAGACACTTTCACCAGTTATAGATTTATCTAGATCATAAAAAAAATTATTTTTTTTCTTATAAATTTTCTTTTTTTTGATTAAATTAATTAAGTTAATATTTAAAGCTGTACATTTTATACTAAGTTTTTTTTCTAATTGCTTTAAAAGTTTTTCATTGAATAATTTTGGATCAAAACCAATAATTTTATTTTTTATGTTTAATTTTATTTTTTTTTGTGTAAATGGTAGAGTTATAATTTTAAAAATTGAACCACTTTGATTTTTTGCCTGTATAGTATATCTACCATCAACAAACAAAAAATTTTTTTTCTTTAAAATTAATGCTAATCCGTAAGAGCCAGTAAAATTTGAAATATATTTTAAGTCATCTTTGTCATTAGATATATATTCACTAAAGAACTCATCATTTTTAGGTATCAAATAACCATCTAGATTATATTCTTTAAATTTGCTTTTGAGTTTATTTATTTTTTCCATTTAATTAATCTTTTTTTAAGTCTATCCCATCCTGGACTTCTATAGTCGTTACTAAATTCAATGGCATTATCTTGATTAAAATCGAATTCATCGTTTGTTTCGTCTGCTAAAATTTCATTTTTTTCTATATTAGTTTCAGGTAATTCATCTATAAATCTAGATGGAACAGCTTCCATCCAATCCCCTTGATAAGCTCTTCTCATTGCAAAAGATAAAAAAGCTTCTTTTTTTGCTCTTGTAATGCCTACATAAGCCAATCTTCTTTCTTCTTCCAAAGCAAAATCACCTTTTTCTTGCAAAGACTTTTGATGAGGAAACAAACCTTCTTCCCATCCTGGTAAAAAAACAACATCAAATTCCAATCCCTTAGCTGCATGCATCGTCATAAGATTTACTTTTTCGCCCTCCCACTCTTGATCAGCTGAAGTTGCTAAAGAAACATGTTCTAAAAAATTTTGTAAATTGTCATAATCTTGCATTGCCCTAATCAATTCTTTTAAATTTTCAAGTTTATTTTCATTTTCTAAATCTTTTTTATTTTTAATTACTGAGGAATATCCTGACTCATCTAAAATTAATTTAAGTAAGTCATAATGTTTGATCGATTTTGAATCATTACGCCACTTGTGGATCATTTTTATTAAATCAGAAAACGTCTTTTTAATTTTTGGTTTAAATAGATCTAGTTCAATCAACTTTATAATTGAGTCTTCTAAACACATTTTCTTTTTTGACCCAAACTCATATATTTTTTTTAAAGTAGCATCACCAATGCCTCTTTTTGGTGAACCAATGACTCTCTCTAATGCTAAATCATCAAATTTTTGATTTATAATCCTTAAATAACTTATTGCATCTTTTATTTCAGCTCTTTCGTAAAATCTTATTCCACCTAAAACTCTATATCCTAATCCAATTTTTAGAAATCTTTCTTCAAATTCTCTTGTTTGATAAATAGCTCTAACAAGTATACTCACGTTATTTAATGAATATTTTTGTTTAATTTTTTTTTCGATGATATCGCTCACACCCTCAGCTTCATCTTTTCCATTGCTGTAGCAATTTAACTTTACTAGCTCTCCCCCAGTTCCAGCAGACCAAAGTTTTTTACCAACTCTACTGCTATTGTTTGAAATTAGGACCGAAGCGGTTTCTAAAATATTTTTTGTGGATCTATAATTTTGTTCTAATTTATACACTTTACAATTTGGATAAATTTTATCAAATGTTAAAAAATTTTTAATTTCTGCTCCTCTCCAACTGTAAATTGACTGGTCATCATCTCCAACACAACATATGTTTTGTCTTGAATTTACTAGTAAGTTTAGCCATTTGTTTTGAATAAAATTAGTATCTTGAAATTCATCAACTAAAATATATTTGAAATTTTTACGATATATATCTGCAATATCATTATTATTTTCAAATAATTTCACCGTAAGTAAAATTAAATCCCCAAAATCCATCGCATTTAAATCCTGAGTTTTTTTTTGATAAATTGAGTAAACTTTTAAAATTTGAGATTCAAGAGAATTGCCTTTTTTTATTTTAACATCTTCGTACATTAAACCTTTATTTTTCCAACTGTCTATAAAAGAAATTATAAATTGAGGCGAAATTTTTTTAGCATCAATATTTTCTGCCTCACAAATTTTTTTGATCAATTTTTTTTGATCATCAGTATCAATAATTGTGAAATTACTTTTAAAACCAACGGCTTCAGCGTGTCTTCTTAAAAACTTAACACTAATAGAATGAAAAGTTCCTAACCAAGGTACAGCACTGTTTTCACCTTTAATAAATCGAAGAACTCTATTTTGCATTTCTTTTGCAGCTTTATTCGTAAAAGTCACACATAGTATTTGATTAGACCAAGCTTTTTTTTCACTTATTATATAAGCCAATTTAGTAGTGAGAACTTTTGTTTTTCCAGAGCCTGCACCAGCGACAATTAAGTTAGGTCCTTCTGTGTCTAATACTGCTTTTTTTTGTTCAGCATTTAAGTTATTTAATAATTTATTTTCAGACAACATGACTTTTAAATAAATTTATACACTACTTAAGATAATAAAAAAGATGATTGTTACTAATATAAGAAAAAAAAAATTTATGAAAAAAATTTTACAGCTTATGTATTATCTTCGATATTTAATATTTATTTTCATTATTTCTATTATTGTACTTTTTATCACACCTAAACTATTCAAGCATGTTAATAAAATTGACAAATTAAATTATATCTTAAAGAATCAGCATGGACTAAATTTAAAAAACTTTAATGATATTCAATACAAAGTTTTTCCACAACCCAACCTAGAAATAAAAGATACAAATATTTTTATTGGGAATGAAGAATTTAATTTAAAAATAAAAAAATTAAAAATTTATACAAATATAATAGGTTTATATTTTTCTGATAAAATACTTTTAAAAAAAATAAAGTTTACTGCTAATTTTTTGGGTAACGATATAATTGGCTTTTATCTACCTGAAAAAAATAATAATTATTTATACTTTGAAGTTAAAAATATAGGTGTTGTCTCAAAATTTTTTTTGGATAATGAAAAAATACCACCCAAGTTTTCTGGTAAAATAAAATTTAAAGTTTTAGAAAATAATTTGCTAATAAACTTTGATTTCGATCATAAATTACTATTTAAAAACTCTGTATATAAAAACAAAAATATTCATGCTAGTTTTGACGGTGAAATCAATTTTAATCCATTTTTTCAATTTATAATATTTACTGATATAAAAAAATTAAATCTGGAAAAATTTAAATTTAATAAAATATATCATCTAATTTCAGAAGAGTTATCGAATAGAAAATTAAACGGAGAGATAAAAATTAATAATTTGACTAATAAAATTAAAGGAAAAAATAATCAAATTGATATAACTTTCGAAAATGGCAATATTTCTTCAAAAATATTGAATTTATCATTAGCTAATTTAGATATTAAAATGAATTTTTATTTAAAAAGATATCCCACATATAATAACTTAGATTATAAACTTTTAATAAAATCAGATAATATCAATAAATTTTATAAAATAATAAATTTAAAAAAAAATCATAAATATGCTAAAGTTGATTTAATTATTGAGGGAAATATAAATTTAAGTGCTCAAAAATATTATTTTAATAAAATTGAAATTAACAAAAAAAAACTCAACAAAGAAGAACTGATAACCCTTAAAAATTATTTTGATAAAAATTCTTTAAATCATCTTAATAAAGAAATTAATAAAAAAAATATATACCTGATTTTAAAAGAATTACTCGAGACTATTTAGGCTTAGTCATTTTGATAGGATCCATAATTTTTTCGTAATCTTTAGCTGAGATAAGGTTTGTTTTCAAAACTTCCTCTTTTAAAGTAGTTCCATTTTTGTGAGCTTTCTTCGCAATTTTGGCCGCATTGTCGTAACCTATTTTAGGAGCTAATGCTGTAACAATCATTAACGAGCTATCTAAAAGATTTTTTATTCTTTTTTTATCTGCTTTTATTCCTTTAACGCAATAAAGTGCAAATGTTTTTGAAGAGTCAGCCATTATTTCAATTGATTGTAAAATGTTGTGAATTATTAACGGTTTAAAAACATTTAATTCAAAATGTCCATGAGACCCCGCCATGGTTATTCCATTGTGATTACCTATAACCTTTACACAAACCATTGTTACCGCTTCAGATTGTGTAGGATTAACCTTTCCTGGCATTATAGAAGAGCCTGGTTCATTAGAAGGTAATATTAATTCACCATAACCTGCTCTTGGACCAGATCCTAAAAACCTGATGTCATTAGCTATCTTCATCAAACATACAGCCGTTGTATTCATTGTTCCAGAAAAATTTACTATGGCATCATGAGCTGCTAAAGCTGCAAATTTATTTTTAGCTGGCTTAAAAGGAAGTTTTGTTATTTTAGATATTTCTTTAATGATTTTCACATCAAATTTTTTTTTTGTATTTAATCCAGTTCCAACCGCAGTACCACCTTGCGCTAAAAAATAAATTTCTTCTAAAGCACTCTCAATTCTTTGTATACATTTTTTAAGTTGAGAATGATATCCTGAAAATTCCTGCCCCAATGTTATTGGCGTTGCATCCTGTAAATGTGTTCTTCCAACTTTAACAATTTTTTTGAATTCTCTTACTTTTTTAAAAAGCTCCTTTTCCAATATCTTTAATGACGGTAAAAGTTTTTTTGTTGTTTTAATAGCGATTGAAATATGCATTGCTGATGGAAAAACATCATTTGTTGATTGTGATTTATTTACATGGTCATTGGGGTGCACTGGTTTTTTTGTTCCCAATTTACCTTTCATCATTTCTATGGCTCTATTGGATATAACTTCATTTACATTCATATTTGTCTGAGTTCCAGAACCCGTCTGCCATACTTTTAAAGGAAAATGATCGTCCAATTTACCTCGTATCACCTCGTCTGCCGCTTTAATTATATATTTTGATATTTTTGCATCTAGGTCACCATTTTTTTTATTAACAATAGCAGCAGCTTTTTTAATAATAGCAATAGATTGAATAACTATCGGTCTAACTAAAAAATCACCAATGTTGAAGTACTTGTTTGATCTTTCAGTGGATGCACCCCAATACTTATCACCAGGAACTTTGATTTTACCTATACTATCAAATTCGTTTCTATGCTTCATTTATGACTCTTTGATATATTATATTTATAATTAATTTAAAAAAATATAAAGGCGGAAATATGAGTAATTTTGAAAAAGTAGGAAAATTCATGAAAACATTTGGCCAAGAGGTTAAAAATAAAGCTAATTTTCCAGGAGAGAAAATTGTAAAGCTTAGATATGATTTAATAGCTGAAGAACTTGAAGAATTCAAAATCGCTTTAAAGGAGAGAGATATTAAAGAAGTAGCCGATGCGTTAACAGATATTCTTTACGTGACTTACGGCGCAGGACATGCATTTGGAATTGATTTAGATAAATGTTTTCAAGAAGTTCAAGACTCAAATATGAGTAAATTGGGTAAAGATGGAAAACCAATTTATAATGATAGCGGCAAAGTGATGAAGGGACCTAATTATTTCAAACCAGATTTGTCTAAATTTTTAGAAATATGAAAGATTATTTTTTTTGGATTATCACTGGAATAGCAATCGGTCTAGTTTTTTATCTATTGGATAAATATATATTTTAGATAATAAAATTATTTGTTATCATGTTTAAAAAAAAATTTATTTTATATGAAAAATCTTATAAATAAGTTGATTAATTTATTTGGTTACAAAATTATTAAAGTTTCATCGATTGATAAAAGTGATTTAAATCAAATCACTAGAATTTTAATTCAAAATCCGGAACCAATAATATTTGACGTAGGAGCAAATAAAGGTCAGTCAATCGAAAGATATAAAAAACTTTTTAGTAAACCAGAAATTCATAGTTTTGAACCAAATCCAGTTGAAGTAAATAATATGAAAGAAAAATATAAAAATGAAAAAAAAATTTTCTTGAACAATTGCGCTGTAGGTGAAAAAGAGGGAAAGATGGATTTTAATATAATGGCAGATTCTACCCACTCGAGTTTTAAAAATTTAATTCCAGATACAACCTGGTTAAAAAAAAGAAGTCAAACGGCTAAAGTACAACCAAAAGAATATAGAACTAAAAAAGTTTATACAAATTTAATAAGTCTGGACGATTATTCAGAAAAAAATAATATTCAAAATATAGATATTTTAAAGATAGATACACAAGGTTATGAGGATAAAGTATTACTTGGAGCAGAAAAATTAATTAAAAATAGAAGAATTAAACTTATCCAATTAGAAATTATTTTTACCGAAATTTATGAAAAGCCTCTTCAAATTTATGATATTGAAAAGACTTTGATACCTAACAAATATAAATTCTTTGGTACTTCTAATGGTGGAAGCTTAGTTTCTGAATATGTTTATCAATCGGATTTTATTTATGTTTCTCCAGATGTTTATGAAAATTTTAGATTGAACGTAGCAGTGTAACTTTAATTTTTTAAAAACCCATATTCGACCAATTATCATTATCTTCGAACCTTTTTAACTCTTCTTTTGAAGTAGGTCTAAAAATCACGTAAGCAGCAAACAAAGCAAGAGTAATGATAAAAATTATTGTCATAACTAAATTATAGATGATTTAGTCAATATTTCACTGCGACTTATAATTCATGAAATTTTTATTATCTTACTTCAAATAATTAAAGAAACTAAGACTTTTTAAAATACCCTGATGAGTAATTTGAAACTTCATTGAATTCTGATAATTTTAATATATATATGAATATTATGTTAAATAATGTTGATAAAAATTCTTTTGATAACAATGGATATGTTATTAAAAAAAATTTTATAAAAGATAGTTATCATACTGAACTATTTTACTTATTTTACGATTTAGGTGTAAGCACAATTCAAAGAAATAAAATAAAAATAGATTATGAATTAAAAAAAGTTGACGATATGGATTTTAATAAAGACCTTAAAGAACTTGACAAAATTTTGTTAAATATTTTAAAAACTGACCACAAATTAATCGGAGAACTATATGACACTGTTAGTTATTCATCTTGTTTTCTAAAGATTTTATCAGATAGTGATATTGAGGATTTCTCCCGATCATTACTTGGATTAAGTAAAAGGAATACGATTTATAGTTGGACACATAGAGTGCGCATAGACCCACCAAAAGATGAAAGAAGAACTTATGGATGGCATCAAGAAATTTTTTACACAATTCCAGAAACAAAATTTATTCAAACTTGGTGCCCATTAATAAGAGATACTACCTTAGAAAATGGAACTATTGAAGTTTGTGAAGGATCACATAAAGAGGGTATTGCCAAACAAACTTGGAATGAAATTAATGGTAGGGCAACACAAATTATTGTAAATGAAGACGTGGTAGCAAAATACAAACAGAAAAAAATACCAATGTCAAAAGGTGAGGTTTTATTCTTTGACCCCCATATGTTTCATCGTTCAGGACACAATTCAACAAAAGATGAAATTAGGTTTTCATTAGTGGGTATGTGGAATGATACTACAAATATAAAATTTAGAGCACCAAAACCAGATTTTAAATCAAGAACAATTTCAGCAAAAGAATATTTTGACTCTGTTCAAAAGAATTAAATAATTAATAGGGCGCCCAGTTACCAGGAGCCCCAAACCCCTTTTGTAATTAGCTTTTAAAAAGATCAAGAGCTTCGTTCAAAAGTTCTTCTGATTTTCCGTGATCTCCATCAGAATGAGCTTTAATACCAGCATCATGAAGTTTTTGAGCTTGTTCAATTTTTGTCTTTAATTTTCCAGCCATCATCGGACAAGAGCCAGCGAATGCAGATGTAGAAAATAATATTAAAATTAAAGCTACCAAAATGTTTTTCATTTTTTTTCCTTTCATCAAAATTTTAGTATCTATAAAGATTAAAATCACAAAATCACTGCGGCTTTTTTTGCATTTAGGGGCGTTCTGTTGCCAGGTGCCCCAGACTTTGTAACATTATTCCTTATTATACGCCATTTACAATTGTATAGAATTTAAAACTTTAATGAAAATTACGTGTGGATTACGTGTGGATTACGTGTAGATTACGTGTGAAATTTTATGCTAAATTCGCGGATCATGAAAAAAATTAAAATATAAATAAGGAGGTTAATATGGCAATACTAATCAAAGGCGAAATTAAAATCACTAAAGGGTTTAAAACTTGGAAAGAGATGGTTTATGCTCAAGACGAAAAATTAAAAGAACATGGAATAAAGTTTATTTTTGCAGGTACGCAAAAAGATGATCCATCAAAACTACATACTGTAATGCAATTTCCAAACACGGAAGCACTCCAAGCTTTTAAGGATGATAAGCAACTTACTGAGAAAAGAAGGGAAGCTGGAGCTGTTATAGAAACTGCTGTAATGACTCCAATTTCAGATGAGCATCTTGCTAACTACCCAGATGCATATTCTAAACACTAAGGGTTAATAAAAATAATTACGTGTAGATTACGTGCAATAAGGTTGCATAATTCTGATCGGTATTATTAATTAAAGATAATTATAAATTTGTAAGGGGCGTTCTGTTGCCAGGTGCCTTGAACCTCATTTCGTTAATCCTTGTTATATAATAATTATTTTACAACCTAAAGCCCAAAACTGTTCTTCAGTGCGTCGGTATTGCGTCAGGAATTGCGTCAGGATATGATTAATTAATGAATTCAGAAGAAATTAAAAACGTCGAAAATGAGTTGTGGAAGGCTGCTGATGATCTTAGAGCAAACTCTAAGTTAACCGCAGCAGAATATAAAGATCCAGTTTTAGGTCTAATATTATTAAGGTTTGCTGAAAATAGATTTAATGAAACTTTTAAAAGGATTCAAAAAAAAATACCAATTAATCCAAGAACCGGTAAAAAAGATATTACCAAAGATCACTTTATTGGAGAAGGATCTCTCTATCTTAAAGAAGAATCGAAATATGAATATTTAGCAAATCTTCCAGAGTCAAATGACATTAGTGAGGCAGTGAATAATGCAATGAGATTAATTGAGGAAGATCATCCTGACTTATCAGGTATTTTACCTAAAAATTATCAAAGTTTTGATAGTGATTTATTAAGAGGATTAATTAGAATTTTTAATAGCGAGTCTATTCAAAAAATATCAGGAGATATATTTGGTCGTATTTATGAATTTTTTCTAATGAAATTTTCAATGTCAGGGGCTGGAGCTCAAGAAGGTGGTGAATTTTTCACACCCCCGTCTCTTGTGCAGTTAATCGTTAATTTTTTACAACCAGATAAAGGCATAATATATGATCCAGCATGTGGTTCTGGAGGAATGTTTATTCAAACAGCTTACTTTCTAAAAGAAAATTTAAAGAATTCTATAAATGAAAAAATATCTATTTTTGGAACAGAGCTTAAAACAAATAATACAAAACTGGCAAAAATGAATTTATCAATACATGGACTAGAGGGAAAAATTATCGAAGACAATAGTTTTTATTCAGATCCACATAATTTAATTGGAAAATGTGATTTTGTAATGGCTAACCCACCTTTTAATGTGGATAAAGTAGATAAAAAAAAAGAATTTGTAAAAAAAGATCCTCGTTTACCGTTTGGACTACCTAGGTTAGATAATGCAAACTATTTGTGGATACAGTATTTTTACTCATATTTAAATAAGAACGGTAAAGCAGGATTTGTTATGACTTCGTCAGCAACTGATGCTGGTAAAAGTGAGCAAATTATTAGAAAAAAACTAATAGAAACAGATTGTATTGAATCAATTGTATCAGTAGGAAATAATTTTTTTTACACGAGGGGTTTACCTTGTCATTTATGGTTTTTAAATAAAAATAAAAAAAGGAAAAATTCAATTTTGATGATTGATGCAAGAAATATCTTTAGAAAAGTAAATAACAGAATTAATGATTTTAGTGAAGAACAGTTATCTGGTTTAACTACTTTGATAAAATCATTTAGAGACGAAAAAGTAGATTTTAAAAAAAATGATTGGGCAAAAAAATTTTTCAATAAAGGTAAATATGAGGATGTTGAAGGACTTTGTAAAATAGTAACAAATGAAGAATTAATAAAAAATGATTACAGTTTAACGCCTGGCAGATATGTGGGGTATAAACTGATATTTGAAAAAAATTTAGATTATAAGAAAGAAATAATAGAATTAAATAAAAAAATTGAAAAGCTTACAACAGAGAGCTCTGAGCTTACAAAAAAATTGCATAAAATTAATTTTAATGACTAAATTTCAATTAACTAAAATTAAAGATGTTGTAAAAAAAATAGCAGATAATAGAGGAAAAAATCCACCTTATTATAGTGATGAAGGTATTCCGATTATCGATAATTTTATGATCAAAAATAATAAATACATAAATCTTTACGAAGCAAAAAGATTTTTAGATGAAACAGTTTATCATAATTTTATTAGAACTTACATTAACAAAGGTGACATATTAATTACTTTAGTTGGAAATGGTTTTGGAAATGTTTCATTAGCTCCTGATATTAAGTCAGCAATTGTTCAAAACACCATTGCATTAAAAATAAATGATAAAAAGATTGATAATGAGTATCTTTATTATTATCTAAAACTTTACAGGGGTAAAGTTTTAAATTTAAATAGAGGTGCTGCTCAGCCAAGTATTAAAGTAAGTGATTTAATGAGTATTCAGATTGAACTTCCAGACTTAGAAAATCAAAAAAAGATAGTTAAGATTTTATCAATATATGATGATTTAATTAAAAATAATTTAGATAAAATTAAATACTTAAGAAAGACATCTAATCTTATGTTTAAAAATTTTTTTTTAAATAAGACTAAAGATGGAAAGTCATTAGAATTTTATAAAAAAAAAAATATACCAAAAGGATGGAAAGAAAAAGATATTTCATCTTTAGTTTCATTATATATAGGAGGTGGTTGGGGGAATGATTCAATTACAGATATTTTTTCTAAACCAGCATACGTTATTAGAGGTACTGATATTGATGATATAATGAATGGAAGCATTGATGAAATTCCTCTTAGATTTCACAAACTTTCAAACTTTCAATCAAGAAAATTACAATATAAAGATATTATTTTTGAAGTTTCAGGAGGCAGTAGAACTGAAGGAGTGGGGAAATCTTTAATTGTTTCTAAAAATTTACTTCATCGACTTAACGATGATGTCATTTGTGCTAGTTTTTGTAAATTAGTAAGACCTAAAAAAGAATATTTTGCAAATTACTTATATTTGCTTTTTAATTTTTTAAGAGAGTCGACAGCTTTGGAGGTTTTTGAGATAAGAAGTGCAAGCAGTATTGTTAATTTTAATTGGGAAGCATTTATTAAGTTTCAAAAAATAGTCGTTCCAGATGAGGAAACATTAATTAACTTTGATAGTAAAGTTGAAGTTATTATTTCAAATATTGAAATTTTAAATCATCAAATTATGTATTTAAAAGAAGCAAGAGATATTTTTTTAACTCGTTTATTAACAGGAATTATTGACGTAAATAAAATTAAAATTTGATTATGAGTTTTGATTATAACGAAGATAACTTGGTAGAACAAGCTGCAGCTGATATTTTTAGGGATATAGGTTGGGATGTAAAAAAAGCATTCAAACAAGAAAAATTTGGACTTGATGGAACTTTAGGTAGAGAAGATAAGTCAAAAGTTATTTTATCAAAATATTTAATTCCAATTCTAAAAAAATTAAACCCCAATCTTCCAGACACAGTTTATGAAAATGTATATTTTATAATTAGTGAAAAATTAACTGATCAAAAATTAAACAAAATTAATAAGACAAAATATTCATTGTTAAAGTCAGGCATAGATGTTGAATTCATAAATTCTAAAGGTGTAAATGAAAAAAAAAAAATTAAAATATTTGATTTTGATAATCCATCAAATAATCATTTTTTAGCTGTTAGACAATTAGAGGTACAAGGTTCTCTATATTTAAGAAGACCAGATATAATTGGATTTGTAAATGGTATTCCTCTAGTATTTTTAGAGTTAAAGGCAACACATCGAGACCTATTGCATGCTTATGATGATAATTTAAAAGATTATAAGGATACAATTTCTTATTTATTTAACACTAATGCTTTTATAATTTTATCAAATGGTCTTCAGTCAAAAATAGGTACAATTACTAGTTCCTTTAAATTTTTTCATGAATGGAAAAAAATTAATGAGGATGATGAGCCTGAAATAGATCTAGTAACTATGATTAAAGGCACATGTTCAAAAGAAAAATTAATTGATTTATTTGAAAACTTTATTGCCTATGAAGACTCAGGTGGAAAGATAATTAAAATTTTAGCCAAAAATCATCAATTTCATGGTGTTAATAATGTAATAGGAAACATTAAATCAGTAGATGATCTGAAAGGTAAATTAGGAGTTTTTTGGCACACACAGGGAAGTGGAAAAAGTTATTCTATGTATTTTTTAGCTGAGAAAATTCATAGAAAATTTTATGGAAGTTACACTATTGTTATTGTTCTTGATAGAGAAGAGCTACAAACACAAATTTATAAAAATTTTACGGCAGTAGGTGCAGTTAAAGATAAAAGTTTGTTAGCTAAATCTAGAGATCATTTAAGAGAGCTTCTCAGAGAAAATCATAAATATGTATTTACATTAATTCATAAATTTTCGACAAATAAAGAAGAAAAGGAATATCCATTATTAAGTGAGAGAAAAGATATCATAGTCATATCAGACGAGGCTCATAGAACACAAGGTGGAGTTTATGCAAGAAATATGAGATTTCAAGCTTTGCCTAATGCATCATATATTGGATTTACTGGTACACCAATAATTAGTGGCGAAGAAGAAATTACTAAAAATATTTTTGGAGAATATATTTCTATATATGATTTTAAATCTTCAATAGATGATGGTTCGACCTTACCTCTGACATATCTAAATAGAGGGGACAAGTTAAATATCGAAAATCCAGAAATTGACGATCAGTTAACCGAAATAATTAATAAAGAGGATTTAGATCAAGACCAAAGACAAAAAGTAGAGCAGGCTCTTAAAGGCAATTATCCAATAATGACTTCAGAAAAAAGATTAAGATCAATTGCAAAAGATGTTGTATGGCATTTTAATGATCGTAAATATCAAGGTAAAGCAATGTTCGTAGCTCTTGATAAGCCAACAGCAGTTAAGATGTATGAATACATTTCGAAATATTGGAAAGATTATTTGATCGAGTTAAAAGAAAAAATTAACTCTACAATTGATGAAACATTAAAATTAGAATTAAAACATAAATTAAAAAAAATATCTGAAACTGAAATTTGTGTAGTTGTTAGCCCTGAGCAAAATGAAATAGATAAATTTAAAAAACTTGAACTTGATATTGAAACACACAGAAGAAAAATGGTTAGTAGGCAACTTGATGAGGAATTTAAAGATAATGAAAATCCTTTTAGACTTGTTATAGTTTGTGCCATGTGGATTACAGGTTTTGATGCTCCAGGTGTATCAACGATTTATTTAGATAAACCAATTAAAGGTCATACATTAATGCAAACTATTGCTAGGGCTAACAGAGTTTATGATGATGAGAAAACACTTGGTTTGATAGTAGATTATGGAAATGTTTATAAACAACTAGAACAAGCTTATAGTATTTATGGTGAAGGCAGCAACAGCCAATCTGATGGTAAAGATGATATTGAAAAACCGACTAGAAATATCGAGCAATTAGTTTTTGAAATAAAAAACTCCATTAAAGACCTTAAAAAATTACTCTTAGATTTATCATTTAATTTAGATTCACTTATAGAGGCTTCTCCTGTTGAAAAATTAAAACTAATACAAGACGCTATTAATTCAGTCTGTCAAAATGATAATACAAAAGCAGAATTTGAAATTAAAGCAAAGATAGTAATTAATAAATTTAATTCACTTTATCCTGAAAAAGAAATTAAACAATTTAGCAAAGAATTTGATGCAATAGAAGCTATTTACAGAAGCCTAAATCGAGAGATAAAAAAAACAGACATCACAGAAGTGATGAAAAAATTACAAGATTATGTAGGAGAATTTATTGAAATAAAAAAAGATAATAATAGAGAAAATATTGAAATAGACCTTAGTAAGCTCGATTTTGAAAAATTAAAAGAACTGTTTAAGAAAAAAACTTTAAATAAATCTGTATTTGATCTTAAAGATGCAATTGATAAAAAATTAAAAAGAATGATTCAAAAAAATCCAGAAAGAGCAGATTTTTATAAAAAATATTTAAAAATAATACAAGAATATAACGAAGGAAAAGACGCTGAAGCTGTTCGTAAAGCTTTTGAAGATTTAATTAAATTTGTAAATGAACTCGATGAAGAAGAAAATAGAAGTATAAGAGAAAATCTGGATGAAGAAACCTTAGCAATTTTTGATTTGTTAAAAAAAGAAAATTTAAATAAAAAAGATATTAAAACTGTTAAAGAAGTTGCAATTAAAACACTTAAAATATTAAAAGAGGAAAAACTTAAAATCGATAGATGGAGAGAAAGCCAGCAAATTACAGCACAAATTAAAACAATTATTAGAGATTGTTTACTTCATCTTCCACAAACAGTTTATGCTGACCGCGAGATAGAATCTAATACTATGAAAGTTTACCAACATATTTATTCAAGTTATTTTGGAAATGGAAAAAGTATTTACGATGGTATGTGATTTATCTAAATATCCTCTAGTTTTGTACCTAGTTTGGTGCTTAAATTAATGAGTCTTTACGGAAATTTAATTAAATTACATTTTAATTATCCGCATAAATAGTGTGAAGTAGTGTGAGCTAGTGCGAGGTAGTGTGTACCACTAGCACCGTAAATAGAGGCAAATATATTGATGGAGAATATGAGTGGTTATTTCAAAAATATTTTAGTTGCGGCTAAGGAAAAAAATCTTGATAAATATTTAAATTGAAAAGGGGCGTTCTGTTGCCAGGTGCCCTTAACCTTTAACGTAATACAACAATTCTAGAGTTTAAAATACTCAAATTTCTTTGGCAGCTGTGTCCAAATTGGACCCTAATTGTGCCCAAGTTAAATATTAAAAAAGTTTAGTGATTAAAATCTTTAAGTATTTTTTCTATTCAATTTTCTTACCAATCTTTATAGCAATCACGTTAGCGTTAATCTTTATTCCAGAAGATCAAGCTTGGATAGATTGTTCGGATGAAAAAGATTTATATCGATATGTTTATGATGGCTGGAAAGTAGATAAAGTTATTAAAGACTATAAAGGCGAATACCCTAGAATATGGTTATCAAAAAATGATAATCTGAAAGCATTGAATTTCGGCTGGAGATGTTATTATCTTGAAGGAGCTGAGTTAAACTTTAAAAAAAAATAAATTTTCTTCTCTCACTGTGTCCTATGTGTGCCCAAAGCTAAAAAAGTTATGAATTAATAAGTGTTAACGCCGATACGCAGGGGCGTTCTGTTGCCAGGTGCCCCAAACCCCGTTCACTTAATTAACAAGTTAATTAAGCAGCAAGTGCAAATTTATTATTTGCATTTATAATTAGCCCGTTACGTCGGAACTATCTCGGACGAAAGAAAAACTTTTAGACACCCGTCGAGCCTAATTCACCCCCTCAAGTTGTAAATGGTGGAGGTGGTGGGTACTGCCCCCACGTCCGCAATGTTTATTACGAGATTCGTTTATCGTCATAGTTGGAAAACCAACATTTATAATATAAAACTCTTTTTTAGAGATTCAATAACTTTATTCAAAATGAAACTAACAAAAGAACAAAAGCAAGAAATAGCTGATCAACAGTCTCAAAAAAATCAGACTAAAAGAGTTACTTCGCCAGAATTAGAAAAAATTCTTTACGAAGCATTACCTGTTTTAGACCATGGCTTTGTAAGAGTAGTTGATTATATGGGTGATGATACATCAATAGTGCAATCAGCTAGAGTTTCTTATGGAAAAGGAACAAAAAAAGTTTCAACAGATGAAGGTTTAATTAAATATTTAATGAGACACTGGCATTCAACACCTTTTGAGATGTGTGAAATTAAATATCATGTTAAACTTCCAATATTTATTGCAAGACAATGGATAAGACATAGAACAGCAAACGTTAATGAATATTCTGCAAGATATTCAATATTAGATAAAGAATTTTATATTCCTGCCAAAGAACAATTGTCAGCTCAATCCATTTCTAATCGACAGGGGAGAGGCGACTTAATCACTGGAGACCAAGCTGATGAAGTTTTAAAGATATTAAAAGACGATGCCACAAGAACTTATGACAACTATGAAAAAATGCTTAATGAAAGATTTGATGGAACCACCATTGATGAAAGTAAAGCGGGCTTAGCGAGAGAGTTAGCAAGAATGAATTTGACTTTAAATTCATATACTCAATGGTATTGGAAAACTGATCTACTAAATTTGTTAAATTTTTTATTTCTTAGAGCAGATAGTCATGCTCAATATGAAATTAGGGTTTATGCAGATGTTATGCTTGAGACACTAAAAAAATGGGTGCCCATAACTCACTCAGCATTTTTAGACTATAGGGTTGGTGCTGTTCATGTTTCCTCTAAAGGTAAAAAAGTTATTCAAAAAATGGCTAAAGGTGAAAAAGTTACATTTGAAGGTTCTAATCTTTCAAAAAGAGAATGGAATGAACTTATGAGTTCTTTTGATTTTAAAGAAAAGATTGTTTAATTTTTTTAGCAATATCTATAAATAACTTTGAAACTTCATGATCTGGCTGAGAATTAGTAAGTGGGTTACCAATATCAGCCGAATTTCTCAAGTCTTGATGTAAAGGAAGGTGTCCTAAGAACACTTTGTTAAATTCTTTAGCAGTTTTCTCTACACCACCTTCTCCAAATATTTTATATTCTTTACCGTCATCTCCCTTAAAGAAGCTCATATTGTCAATTAAGCCTAAAATTTTTACTCCGGTTTTTTCAAACATTTGAATACCTCTTTTTACGTCTAATAAAGCTAAATCTTGTGGTGTTGAAACAATTATAGCTCCATCAACTTTTACTTCCTGAGCAAATGTTAATTGTGTATCCCCAGTTCCAGGCGGCATATCTATTATAATAATGTCTCTCTCTTTCCACAAAACTTTTTGTGTCATCGTCTTAATTGCACTTATTACCATCGGGCCACGCCATATCATTGGTGTTTGTTCATCTACTAAAAATCCCATTGACATACATTGAGAATTATATTTTTCTACTGGTACTATGGCTTTGCCGCCCTCAGTTTCTGGTTTTTCAATAATATTCATCAATTTTGGAAGTGAGGGACCATAAACATCTGCATCTAGAATACCAATTTTTAATCCTAAATTTTTGAATGCAAAAGCAAGGTTCACCGCTACTGTAGATTTACCTACTCCACCCTTTGCACTTGAAATAAGTAAAGTAAACTTAGTTCCATTAATTGGTGTCTTTACGAATTGCTTAGGTGGCGGTTTTTTACTCATAATGTTCCTGTATTTCGGTCATAATATCGCTATTACTTAACTTGTTTTTACAATAAAAGTAACTATATAAAGTGTCATGAGTTTAATAGGAAGTATATTCAAAAATCAATCACCTTGGGGGTCTTCAGGTCCTACGGGTGGAAACGGAAACGGTTCAGGATCAAGAAGAGAACCACCAAATATTGATGAACTTATAAGAAATATTCAGAACAAGATTAATAGATTTATGCCTGGTGGAAAATCAGGTGGTGGTAAACCAATAATTTTGGGTTTAATAATATTATTAGTGATCTGGGTTTTAAGCGGTCTTTACAGAGTGCTACCAGACGAGCAAGGAGTAGTATTAAGATTTGGAAAGTATGTAAACACAACACAGCCTGGATTGAACTATCATTTACCTTTCCCAGTTGAGAGAGTTCTTAAGCCAAAAGTAACAAAAGTTAACAGAATAGATGTTGGCTTTCGAGGAGCTAGCGATAGTGGAAGATCCTCGGGCGTTGGAGAGGTTCCAGAAGAAAGCTTGATGTTAACTGGAGATGAAAATATTGTAGATATTAATTATTCAGTTTTCTGGGTAATTAAAGATGCTGGTAAATTTTTATTCAATATTCAAAGTCCTGTTGAAACTGTAAAAGCTACTTCCGAAACAGCTATGAGAGAAGTAATTGCAAAAAGTGAAATCCAATCAATTTTAACTGAAGGACGGTCTAACATTGAAATTGAAGTGCAAGAGATTACTCAAAATATTTTAGATGAGTATGGATCTGGTATCCAAATCACTCAAGTACAAACACAAAAAGCCGATCCACCAAGTCAGGTAATCGATGCATTTAGAGATGTACAAGCAGCTAGAGCAGACAAAGAAAGATCAAAAAATGAAGCTGAGGCTTATGCTAATGACGTAATACCGAGAGCGCGGGGAGATGCAGAAAAAATACTACAAGAAGCTGAAGCATATAAAAAAGAAGTTGTAGCAACTGCTGAGGGTGAAGCTTCTAGATTTTTAGCTATTTATGGTGAGTACAAAAATGCCAAACAAGTAACTCAAGAAAGAATGTTTCTCGAGACCATGGAAAAAGTTTTGGCTGATATAGATAAAGTTATTATTGATAAAGAGTCTGGATCTGGAGTTGTGCCTTACTTACCTTTACCAGAAATTAAAAAGAAGAGCGGTAGTTAATGAAAATATCTAAATTTTTTATACCATTTATTGTTGTTTTAGGAATAACTGCCTTTCAATCAATTTTTATCGTACAAGAGATCAACCAGGCTATTGTTCTACAATTTGGTGACCCAAAAAAAATTGTAAATAAATCAGGTTTAAACTTTAAATTGCCGTTTATCCAAAATGTTGCATACTTAGACAAGAGAGTTTTAAATTTAGATAACCCGCCGGAAGAAGTTATAGCCGCAGATCAAAAAAGATTAATAGTTGATGCAATTGCTAGATTTAAAATAGTTGATCCACTAAAGTTTTATATTTCTGTTGGTAATGAAAGAGTTGCTAGACAAAGACTTGCAACTATTATCAATTCAAGAATAAGAGGGGTTTTAGGTAAACAAGAACTTGCTACTCTATTGTCAAAAGATAGAGCAAAACAAATGTCTATAATCCAAAACGATGTTAACATTGAAGCTAAAAATTTTGGAATAGAAATAGTGGATGTTCGAATTAAAAGAGCAGATTTACCACAGGCAAATAGTGAAGCTATTTATGCAAGAATGCAAACTGAAAGACAGAGAGAAGCGAAGGAATTTAGAGCACAAGGAGCTGAGATAGCTACAAGAATTAAATCTACAGCCGATAAAGAAGTAACAGTAATTCTAGCAAATGCTAAGAAAAAATCTGAAATCATGAAAGGTGAAGGAGATGGCCAAAGAAACAAAATATTTGCAGATGCTTTTGGTAAGGACCCACAATTTTTCAGTTTTTACAGAGCAATGCAATCTTATGAAAAGTCTCTTATAGGCGGGGATACATCTCTAATACTTTCACCAGACAGTGATTTCTTTAAATTTTTTGGAAAATCTGGTCTGATCAAAAAAAACTAATCTAAAATATGAGTGATCTTATTACGGCTATAGGATTACTTTTTTTTATAGAGGGACTTTTACTTGCCATGTTTCCGTCAAGAATAAAAAATATGTTAAAAATAATAGAGACTATGCCTGCAAATAAGTTAAGATATTCAGGTATTTTTTTCTTATTTTTTGGATTTGTTATAATTTGGTATATGAAAAACTAAATGAAAATACTTAAAAAGTTAATAATATTTTTTATAATTACATCTTATTCTAGCAATTTAAATGCTAATACTAGACCAGACTCTTTTGCCGATTTAGCTGAAAAACTTATGCCATCTGTCGTCAACATTTCAACTACACAAACAATTCGTACAACAAATAATAATCAATTTCCTTTCCAATTTCCTCCGGGATCACCTTTTGAAGATATGTTTAAAGAATTTCAAAGACCAACAGAGCGAAAAGCTTCCTCTTTAGGATCAGGTTTCATTATTAAAAAAGAAGGTATAGTAGTAACTAATAATCATGTTATTGCTAATGCTGAGGATATTATCGTGCGGATTGGCGATAAGGAATATAAAGCAGAAGTTTTAGGCTCAGATCCTTACGCAGATGTTGCTGTTTTAAAAATTAAAGATAACAAAAATGATTTTGAAGTTGTGGAGTTTGGAGACTCTGATAAAGCAAGAGTTGGAGACTGGGTTGTGGCAATAGGAAATCCTTTTGGATTAGGTGGAACTGTAACTTCAGGAATTATTTCAGCAAGAAATAGAGATATTAATTTAACACGTTATGATGATTTTATTCAAACTGATGCATCTATAAATCAGGGAAACTCAGGAGGTCCTCTTTTTAATTTAAAGGGTGAAGTAATTGGAATTAACACAGCTATAATTGCTCCTGGTCAAGCTGGATCAATAGGAATTGGTTTTGCAATTCCAGCAAATGCTGCTTCAAACATTATTGATCAATTAATAAAATATGGTGAAACAAGAAGAGGTTGGCTTGGAGTTAGAATTCAGGAAGTAACCAAAGAAATAGCAGAAGTAGAAAATTTAAAAAAACCATCTGGAGCACTAGTTGCAAGTGTTGGAGAGAAAAGTCCAGCAGATAAAGCTGGCATAAAAGCTGGAGATATAATTCTTGAGTTTGATGGAAAAAAAATTGATACAATGAGAAAACTTCCGAAGGTGGTTGCAAGTACTGAGGTTGGAAAAAGTGTTACGCTAAAAATTTGGAGAAATAAAAAGATGATCGATAAGAGACTTACTCTAGGCAGACTTGAGTCTTCAAGTGAATTTAAAGAAAAGAAGGCTGAGTTGCCGAAAAAAACCAAAGAATTAGATGTAAACACATTAAAAATAACTGTAAGAGATTTAAACTCAGATGATATTAAAACAAGAAATTTAAATAAAAGTTTAAAGGGAGCAGTCATCGTAGAGATATCGAAGAGAAGTCCTGTAGCAGGTTTATTAAATGTAAATGATGTGATAATTGAAATTCAAAAAAAACCGATACAAAAAATTGATAACTTAGATAATTTAATTAAAAAAGTTAAAGATAAAGGACAACCTTTATATCTAACAATTATCAACAATAATAATCAACGTAGATACCTTGGTGTAAAACTTAAATAGTTTTGAAAAAAAAAATTATTTTATTAGCTGGTCCAACTGCATCAGGTAAAACAAAAATAGCAATTAAACTAGCTAAAAGAGTTAATGGTGAGATTATAAATGCAGACAGCATGCAGGTATATAAAGATTTTGAAATTTTATCGTCTAGACCAAGTAAAGATGAAACAAAATTAGCAAAACATCATTTATATGGATTTCAATCTGCTAGCGTTATTTTTTCTACAGGTAAATGGCTTGAACTTGCTGCAGATAAAATTAATCAAATAGTTAAAAAGGGTAAAGTGCCAATACTAGTAGGGGGAACTGGTCTTTATTTTAAGGCAATAACTGATGGTATAAGTAAAATTCCAAACATAAAATTTTCCGATAGAAATAGAATAAGAAATTTACATAAAAAATTAGGTCAAAAAAAATTTTTTGAAAAATTAATAAAATTAGATCCTATTTCAAAAAATAAAATTTCCCCATCTGACACTCAAAGATCACTTAGAGCATATGAGGTTAAAATATTTACAAAAAAATCAATTTATCAATGGGCAAAAAAAACAAGACCCTTATTTAAAAATTATGCATTTAAAAAATTTTTTATTAATACGCCAAAAAAACAACTACTTAAAAATATTGAGTTGAGAACTAATTCTATGATTGAAAAAAAATGTATTAATGAAGTCATAAGGTTTAAGAAAAAAAGGCTAAAAAAATCATTATCACCCAATAAGATAATTGGAGTCCAAGAAATTCAAAGATTTTTGAGTGGAGATTTGGACCAAAAAAATCTCCTAGAATTAATGAATATTAAAACGAGACAGTATGCTAAGAGACAAAAAACTTGGTCCAGAGCGCATATGAGTGATTGGCATATGATATATTCTAGTAAATCTTCCATTCTCATAAAAAAAATTTTAAATCTTGTTAGCTAAAACTTGACCAAAGTGGATTCTCCGGTAGATTGTATAAATGCCAAAATTATTTACTGGTGCAGAAATAGTTTTTAAATCTTTAGAGGACCAAAATGTTGAATACATTTTTGGCTATCCTGGGGGTGCAGTCCTTCCAATTTACGATGAACTCAAAAATCATAAAACGATTAAACATATTTTAGCAAGACATGAGCAAGGAGCAGGTCATGCTGCAGAAGGTTATGCTAGATCAAGTGGCAAACCAGGTATCTTGCTTGTCACATCCGGACCAGGTGCAACAAATGCAGTTACAGCTTTGACAGACGCATATATGGACTCAGTTCCTTTAGTTTGTATTTCTGGTCAAGTTCCAACACATCTCATAGGGACAGATGCTTTTCAGGAGTGTGATACTACTGGTATCACTCGGCCTTGTACAAAACATAATTGGTTAGTAAAAGATGTAAATGATCTCGCAAGAGTTTTACATCTAGCTTTTGAAGTAGCTACAACAGGTAGACCTGGTCCTGTCTTAGTTGATATTCCTAAAGATATACAATTTAAAAAAGGAAAATATAGTTTTAACAAAAGCACTCTTATGAAAAAAATTAATGGTAGAGCTACACATAAAATTTCTAATAATGAATTGGATAAATTTATCAATTTATTGAAAAAATCATCGAAACCAATTTTTTATACAGGGGGAGGAGTTATCAACTCGGGCCCTGACGCAAGCAAATATTTAAGAGAGCTTATTTCTCTAACAGGTTTTCCAATAACTTCAACTTTGCAAGGACTTGGAGCATACCCTGGGGATGATCCGCAATTTTTAGGAATGTTAGGAATGCACGGAACATTCGAAGCTAATAATGCAATGCATGACTGTGATTTAATGATCAACATTGGAGCAAGATTTGATGACAGAATAACAGGAAAGGTAGATGAATTTTCTCCTCGATCAAAAAAAATTCATGTAGATATCGATCCTTCATCTATTGGCAAAAATATTAAAGTTGATTTAGCTATAGTGAGCGATGTTTCAGAATTTTTAAAATCTTTAATAAAAAGGTTTAAAGAAAAAAATAAAAATTTTTTGAATTCTAACAAACAGAAAACCTCGAAGTGGTGGAGTACAATTGAAAAGTGGAGAGAAAAAAAATCTCTGAATTTCATTAATAGTGACAAAATAATAAAACCTCAACACGCGGTCCAAAGGCTATATGAATTAACGAAAGATAAGGACACATTTGTTACAACTGAGGTTGGTCAACATCAGATGTGGGCCGCACAACATTATAAATTTAATCAACCTAATAGATGGATGACATCTGGAGGATTAGGCACTATGGGATATGGTTTGCCAGCAGCAATTGGTGTTCAAATAGCCAATCCTGGCAAATTAGTAGTTGATATAGCTGGAGAAGCTTCAGTTTTGATGACGATGCAAGAAATGTCTACAGCAGTGCAATATAAGTTACCAATTAAAATATTCATTTTAAACAATGAATACATGGGAATGGTTAGACAATGGCAAGAATTGTTACATGAAAAAAACTATTCTGAAAGTTATACCGCTGCACTTCCTGACTTTGTAAAGCTTGCTGAGTCATATGGATGTGTTGGTATGAGAGCAAAAACTCCTGATGAACTTGATGAAAAGATAAAAGAAATGGTTAATATAGATAGACCTGTAATTTTTGATTGTTTAGTTGATAAAGCTGAAAATTGTTTTCCGATGATACCTTCTGGTAAACCACATAATCAAATGATTTTAGGGCCGGAGGAAGAGGAAGAAATTTCAGATGAAGGAAAGATTTTAGTATAATGACAAAATCAAAATCTGCCTACAGCATTCCTGGAAAAGTTGGAAAAATTGAACGTCACATAATAGTTGTATGGGTAGATAATGAAGCAGGTGTATTAGCAAGAGTTGTTGGCCTATTTTCAGGAAGAGGTTACAATATTGAGTCTTTAGCTGTTGCCGAAGTAGATAAAAAAAAACATATATCTCGAATAACGATTGTAACTGAAGGAACTCCTCAAGTAATAGAACAGATCAATTTGCAACTAAAAAAATTAGTTCCAGTTCATAAAGTAGCTGACTTTAAACGTGGAGAGAAAGATATTTTATTTAGGGAGCTTGCATTATTCAAAATGCTTGCAAACTTAAAAAAGCAAGAAAAAATAAAAAGATTATGTAAAAAATTTAATCCTGTTGTTTTAGACAAAACAAACAAGTCTTTCGTAATTCAAGTAACAGCTTTGAGAGCAGAAATTGACAAATTAGCTATTGATTTAAAAAGATTAGGCCTTATAAGCACTTCTAGAACTGGAGCTGTAGCAATGACAAAAGGTGCAAAAATATTTAATTAAATTTTATGAAAACATATTACGATAAAGATACAAATAAGGATTTAATAAAAAACAAAAAAGTTGCAATATTTGGTTATGGTAGTCAAGGTCATGCTCATGCATTAAATTTAAAAGATAGCGGAGTTAAAAATGTTGTTGTAGCTTTAAGAGATGGATCATCAAGTATTAAAAAAGCTGAAAGTGCAGGTTTAAAAGTAATGTCTCTTTCAGATGCTGCTGCCTGGGCTGACGTGGTGATGATGTTAACACCAGATGAGCTGCAATCAGAGATTTATAAAAATCATATAGAACAAAGAATGAGAGAAGGAACAAGTCTGGCCTTTGCTCATGGATTAAATATTCATTTTGATTTGATTAAAGCTAGAAAAGATTTAGATGTTTTTATGGTCGCTCCTAAGGGACCTGGCCACACTGTAAGAAGTGAATATCAAAAAGGTGGAGGAGTACCTTGTTTAATGGCAGTTCACAAAAACAGCTCAGGAAAAGCAAAAGAATTAGCTTTGTCTTATGCTTCAGCTGTAGGTGGAGGTAAAGCTGGTATAATCGAAACGACTTTTAAAGATGAGTGTGAAACAGACTTGTTTGGTGAACAAACAGTTTTATGTGGCGGCTTAGTTGAATTAATCAAAAACGGTTTTGAAACTTTAACCGAAGCAGGTTATCCACCTGAAATGGCATATTTTGAAACTCTTCATGAAGTAAAACTAATTGTAGATTTAATTTATGAGGGTGGAATAGCTAATATGAATTATTCAATTTCTAACACAGCTGAATACGGGGAGTATGTTTCTGGCAAAAGAATAGTAGATTCAAAAACTAAAGAAAAAATGAGAGAAGTATTAAAAGATATCCAATCGGGTAAATTTACAAAACAATGGATGGAAGAACATAAATCTGGTCAAAAGAATTTTCTTAAAATGAGAAAAGATTTAGCCGATCATCCTATAGAAAAAGTTGGTAAGGACCTTAGAGCGATGATGCCATGGATTGGAAAAAACAAATTGGTCGACAAAGACAAAAATTAGCCCAATCTGAACTAAATTTTCTAGTATTTAACTATAAGTATTTGCATATTCTCGTTTTGCTTGTAATATACTTTTCAGTTTATGAGTGACAAAAACAGAATAATAATTTTCGATACAACGATGCGTGATGGTGAACAATCACCAGGCGCAACAATGAGCTTAGAAGAAAAAATTCAAATAGCTAGATGTTTTGATGAATTAGGAATTGATGTTATAGAAGCAGGTTTTCCCATTGCATCTCCAGGTGATTTTGAAGCTGTTACTGAGATAAGTAAAGTTTTAAAAAAATCTATTCCTGCAGGACTTTCAAGAGCTACTAAAAAAGATATAGACGCTTGCAAAGATTCTCTAAAACATGCAAAGAGATTTAGAATTCATACTTTTATTTCAACAAGTCCACTTCATATGAAACACAAACTTAATAAATCTCCAGAGGAAGTTTTAGGATTAATTAAAGATAGTGTCACGTATGCTAGCAAATTTACAGAAGATGTAGAGTGGTCATGTGAGGACGGAACTAGAACTGATCTCGATTTTATGTGTAAATCAGTAGAGCTGGCTATAAAGTGTGGAGCAAAAACAATTAATATTCCTGATACAGTGGGATATTCAGTTCCTTCAGAATTTAAAAAAATTATAGAAACATTGATAAACAAAGTTCCTAATATTGATAAAGCAGTCTTGTCAACTCACTGTCATAATGACTTAGGTTTAGCAGTTGCAAATTCTTTAGCTGGGGTTATGGCTGGTGCTAGGCAAATAGAATGCACTATAAATGGTATCGGTGAAAGAGCTGGAAACGCTGCGCTAGAGGAAGTTGTAATGGCAATGAGAACTAGAAATGACCTTATGCCTTATACGACAGGAATTAATACAAAACTTTTAAGCAAAGCATCAAAAATAGTTTCGAATGCAACAGGTTTTCCAGTTCAATTTAATAAAGCCGTTGTTGGTAAAAATGCTTTTGCTCATGAGTCAGGAATTCACCAGGATGGAATGTTAAAAAATAGAAACACATATGAAATAATGACCCCTGAAAGCGTTGGTGTAAAAAAAACTTCATTAGTAATGGGAAAACATTCCGGCAGACATGCTTTCAGAGATAAATTAACTGATATGGGTTATGTTGATGTAACAGATGATATTATAGATGTTGCTTTCGGTAAATTTAAAATTTTAGCAGATAAAAAAAAACATGTTTATGATGAAGATATAGCTGCCTTAGTAGATGATAGTTTAATCAGAGAAGATAACGTTATTAAATTAAAATCATTAAAAGTTTTTGCTGGAACTGGTGAACCTCAAAAAGCAATGATGAAACTAGAGGTAATGGGAGAAGTTAAAGAAGCAGCTGAGACCGGGGACGGACCTGTTGATGCAATATTTAAATGTATTAAAAAATTATACCCTCACGATGTCAATTTACAACTTTATAACGTTCACGCTGTAACGGAGGGTACTGATGCTCAAGCGACAGTAAGTGTAAGAATTGAGGAAAATGGAAAAACTACAGTTGGGCAAGCTGCTAACACAGATACATTGGTTGCCTCTGCTGATGCATATTTAAATGCACTCAATAAATTAATAATCAAAAGAAAAAAAACCGCTCCAGAACCAATGGACTTGAGTGGTTCAAAATATATAAGGGAAAAAGATGGCACTATTTAAATCATTATCAGGATTGTCTGGAATGTGGTCACAAGATATGGCTATAGATCTAGGCACAGCAAACACTTTAGTAGTTTTAAAAAGTCAAGGAGTTGTTCTAAATGAACCTTCAGTTGTAGCAGTTATAACAGATGGAGGAAAAAAATCAGTTTTAGCCGTAGGAGATGAGGCTAAAACAATGTTGGGTAGAACTCCCGGTAACATAGCTGCTATAAGACCTCTTAAAGACGGAGTTATTGCAGATTTCGTAGTAACTGAGGAAATGATTAAACACTTTATTAAAAAGGTACATAAAAAAACTGCTTTTGCTAATCCTAGAATATTAATTTGTGTTCCCACTGGATCAACTCCTGTTGAAAGAAAAGCTATCCAAGACTCTGCATTAGCTGCTGGAGCAAGAAAAGTTCAACTAATTGAGGAGCCAATTGCTGCTGCAATTGGAGCAGGACTTCC
Organism: uncultured Pelagibacteraceae bacterium; assembly: GCA_902579605.1. Classification (GTDB taxonomy): domain Bacteria; phylum Pseudomonadota; class Alphaproteobacteria; order Pelagibacterales; family Pelagibacteraceae; genus Pelagilacustribacter. Next base: position 71,161 of record CACHHD010000002.1, on the reverse strand, counting down.
AATATCTGAAGCGACTGGTTCTATGGTTGTAGACATAGGTGGTGGGACAACAGAAATCGCGGTAATGTCCTTAGGTGGAGTTGTTTATTCAAAATCATTGAGAGTAGCAGGTGATGCCATGGATCAGTCAATAATAAATTATATGAGAAAAAAGTTTAATTTATTAATTGGAGACTCTACTGCTGAAAAAATTAAAAAAGAAATCGGAACTGCAGTACCTACTGGAACAAACACCTTTTTAATGAAAGGTAGAGACATTAGATCAGGAACTCCTAAAGAAATTTCTTTAACAGAGGAAGATGCATGCGAAGCTTTAATGCCTATTTTAAATCAAATGCTTTCAGGAATTAAAGAAGCACTTGAAAATACTCCTCCAGAATTATCAGCTGACTTAGTTGATATGGGTCTTGTTCTAACCGGCGGTGGAGCATTGTTAAGAAATATTGATAAATTAATTTCTAAAGATACAGGGCTACCAGTCACTATTGCAGATGATCCTTTATCGTGTGTTGCAATTGGAACTGGAAAAGCATTAGAAAATGAAGAATTATTTTCTACAATGTTATCTGAATATTAATGGACAAAGAAAAAAATGTCCTCAAGCAGAGATGATTTTGGAATAGCAGTACGTTCAGCTCTATTAAAAAAAGGGGCTAGACAAAAATTTTCTTTGGTTTTTCTTTTAATTGTAGCAACGATAATCTTTTTTCTAGATGCTAATCAGTTTAAATTAATTAATCTTACTAAAAAATTAATAAACGACGGAATTTATCGTCTCACGAATATATCAACAGCTCCTCTTAAATTTTTACCAGTTATTAATGACAAAATAAAAGAAACCGCATTTGCAATTAAAGAAAATAAAAAGTTAAAGGTTGAACTTCAAAACCTAAAAAATAAAGAATTTCAAGTTGAATTCCTTAAAAATCAAAATGATAGTCTTAAGAGAATATTAGAGTCAGATGTTAAGATTAAAGGAAAAAGTATATTGGCAAAAGTTCTTATAGATAAAGACAGCCCTTATCTTAAATCTATTGTTATAAATAGAGGATCTAAATCTGGAATTAGAAAAGGAATGCCAGTTGTTGATGGAAATTACTTAGTTGGCAAAATAGTTGAAGTGAATTATTTATCATCTAGAGTCCTACTTTTAAATGATCTTAACAGCAGAATACCGATCACTTTTGGAGAAAATTCCATTCAAGCTATTCTTTCAGGCAAAGGCGAGAGTAAGCCGGTTTTAGAATATTTACCAGATCTTTATGAACCTTACGGAAATCAAACAGTTTTTACATCAGGAAAAGATGGTGTTTTTATTCCTGGAATTCCAGTTGGCAAAACAGAGATGGATGAGCTAAATGTTAAAGTTAAATTATTCTCTGATCCTAATCAACTTTCTTTCGTAACAATTCAATTAATAAATATTAGTAAGGGCAGTTTATAATGGCAATTTTATACAAAAATTTAAAAGCTAGTGTCGTTAATTCTTTACCTTTAATAATTTTATATTACTTATCTATTAGTGAGATCGATACACATTTTAGCAACATGTTTGAAATCTTATCATTTAATCTACAAATTATAATTATTTATTATTGGATGCTTAAAAATTCTAGTGTTTTGGGTAACGGGCATATTTTTTTTGTAGGTATAATTAATGATGTTGTGATGGGTTTGCCTTTAGGTATAAGCGCAATATCATATTTAACAGTTTCATTCGTAGCATCATATATTCGTCAAGTAACTGTTAATATATCGTTGTTTACGGATTGGTTTACTTTCTTAATAGCTTTATTTTTTTCAAATTTAGTTTATTTAATATTGATTTTAAACTTTTCTGATCTTCAAATATCTTATGTAGACATGTCTTATAATGCCTTTTTTACATTTCTATTTTACCCTTTTATTTGGGTAATATTTAATTTCTATAAAAAAATAATGTTTTTGAGGGCAGATGATTAATTTTGGTTCTGGAAATACAGTAATAAAATCAAAATTAATAAGTAGGAGGATGTTTGTTTTAAATGCTGCGAAGGCAGTTGTTTTTTTTGGAATTTTTGGAAGACTAGTTTCATTACAAATTAATGAAGCAACTAAGTATAAAACATTATCAGATAAAAACCGTTTTAGAGAGTGGAAATTAGCTCCACAAAGAGGGATAATAAGAGATTATTTTGACAAAGAAATCGCTTCTAATGAAAAAGTCTATCAATTACATATAACCCCAGAAAATTCACCAAATTTAGAAACATTATTTTTTAGACTTAAAACAATTTTAAATCTTTCAGATAAAAGAATATTTTTTTTGAAAAGGAAAATTGCTAAGCAGAAACCCTGGGAGCCCATAATTGTCTCAGATAATCTTACCTGGTCAGAGTTTTCTCGAATAAATTTATTTTTACATGAGCTACCTGGTGTAGAGCCTATTGTATCAGTTGCCCGACAATATCCTGATCTGTCTACGGCTCATTTGGTCGGTTATGTTTCTCAAGTTAGTCAAAAAGATCTTCAAAAAAAACAATATTTAAAAGAAATGTCCGTTGGAATTGCAGTTGGAAAAACTGGTTTGGAAAATAAATTAGATAAGGATATTATTGGTAAAGTTGGCTTTCAACGTTACGAAGTTAATGCTTATGGAAAGAGAATAAAACAAATACAGGTTGATTCTGGGGAGTCTGGAAAAAACTATAGAACTACAATTGACCTAGAAGTACAAAAATATGCTACTCAGGTTTTGGAAGACAAAGCTGCATCCGTATGTGTTATGGATATCTATAACGGAGATATTATCACAATGGCTTCTTCTCCTAGTTATGATCCGAATGCTTTTGTACATGGAATTGACAAAAAATATTGGAATGAACTAATTTCAAATGAAAAAAAACCTCTTAATAACAAAGCCATAGCAGGATTGTATCCTCCAGGATCTACTATCAAAATAATTGTTGCACTTAGTGCGCTAGAAAACGATGTATGGAATCCAAAAAAATATGTAAATTGTGGTGGTTTAACAGAACTTTACGGAGAAAAATTTCACTGTTGGAAAAAAAAGGGTCACGGTCCTATGAATATGAGATCTGCAATTCAAAGATCTTGCGACGTCTATTTTTATGAAGTAGCCAGGTTACTTGGGGTCGATAGGTTATCAGAAACGGCAAAAAAATTTGGCTTAGGAAAAAAAGTTTTAGATGGTTTTATCGAAGAGAGAACTGGTGTCGTGCCAAGCACAGCATGGAAAAGAAAATTTATTGGAAAAAATTGGTATTTAGGAGAAACTTTACACTCAGGAATAGGACAAGGATATTTTCAAAGCACGCCTTTGCAATTATGTTTAATGACAGCTCAAATTGCTAACGGTGGATTTGAAATTAAGCCTAGAGTTCTTGCAAATGATAATAAAAATAATTTACGTGAATATATAAAATACAAAAATGAAAACCCTAATGAGCCTCTTCCAATTGATATGTTAGTATCAAATTTTGATCTTAACCCTTTATTTAGAAATCAAGAAAATATAAATTTTGTAAAGGATGCTATGTTTGCTGCTACTAATGAAGCGGGGGGAACATCATTTAGATCAAGATTCGATGATCAAAAATTTATGTTTGCTGGAAAAACTGGATCTTCTCAAGTAAAAAGATTCACGGAATTACAAAGAGAATTGGAAATAAAACAAAAAGATATTGTATATAAAGATCGAGACCATGCTCTCTTTGTTGCTTTTGCACCATACTCAGATCCAAAATATGCTATTAGCGTTGTTGTAGAACATGGAGGAACAGGAAGTGGTTCAGCCGCCCCAGTTGCAAAAAAAATAATTAAAAAAGTTTTAGAAAGAGATAAATTTAGAGAAAGTTTAAAAAATTTAACTGGAGAAGAAATATAATGTTTCAGCCTAGATCTATACAATCATCAACGAATTTTAAAGACAAAGTAATGATGATGGATTATGTTCTAATTTTTTCAATATTATTATTAGGGATCATTAGCATGTTTGCAATGTATTCTACAGATGGAGGAAAATTTGACTATCATACCAGAAGTCACATTTTAAGATTTGGAATTTTTTTCTTAATGTTTTTAATTATATCTTTTTTTCAAATAAGATTTTGGTATCAAACTAGCACCCTTTTATATCTTTCGTTTTTTATTTTACTTTTAGGAGTTAAATATTTTGGTCTTACTTCGTCCGGGTCTCAAAGATGGCTAAATTTCTATTTTATGAATCTTCAACCATCTGAACTAATGAAAATTGGTCTAATTTTATTTTTAGCGAAATATTATCATCGTATTTCAACTCAGGATGTTAACAAGTTGAAGTTTTTGTTTTTACCTGTAGTAGCTTTAGTTGCACCAGTTTTATTAGTTGTTGCTCAACCAGACTTAGGTACCTCGATACTAATTGCTTTAGGAGGGGTAACAGTATCGTGGCTTGCCGGTGTCCGAGTAAAATTTTTTGCTTATGCATCTATACTATTTATTTCTTTAACCCCCATAGCAATTGCATTTTTAAAACCTTATCAAAAGGCAAGAATATTAACTTTTTTGAATCCAGATAGAGACCCATTAGGAGCCGGATATCAAATAATACAATCTAAAATAGCCATTGGATCTGGCGGTTTATTTGGTAAGGGATTTTTAAATGGATCTCAAAGTTATCTAGATTATCTCCCAGAAAAACATACTGACTTTATATTTACTTTATTTTCTGAGGAATTTGGCTTTGTGGGCTCATTGTTTATTTTAATACTTTATAGCATTATCATATATAGGCTTGTAAATATTGGAAATATAACAAGAAGTAGCTTCGGCAAGTTGTATTGTTACAGTTTTGCTACTGCTTTTTTTATATATGTTGCAGTTAACATGGGTATGGTGCTTGGTCTACTACCTATTGTGGGCGCCCCTCTTCCAATAATGTCATATGGAGGATCTTCTATGATGGCAATTATGTTAGGTCTGGGTATAGCTATGTCTTGTAGAATATACAAAGATACGCCGGTCAATTAATTTAAAAAATCACATTTGTCGGACCAAAATGAACCTAATTTAAAAAAATTAACACTTGCTTTAATTTAATTAAGATGGTCTAATTTTAAATATTTAAATTATGTTTGGTGATAAAAAATCGATAAAAGACACTGAAAGATCTTTAATAAGTGAAACAGTAAGCATAGATGGCACTGTAAATAGCTCAGGAGCTATTGACGTGGCTGGCCTTGTAAAAGGTCCAGTTTATTCTAAAGAGATTGTTATTAAAGAAACAGGTTCAATCTCAGGAGGCGTGGAAGCTGAAACAGTAGAAATCCACGGTCATCTTGATGGAAAAGTTTCAGCTGACAACGTAGTAATAGGTTCTTCTGGTGTAGTAAAAGGCGACATAGAATTTTCCAACAATTTAAGGACAGAAAACGGAGCTGATATAGAAGGCTTCATTAAAAAAACAGCTTCAAAAAGTAAAATTACGGGAGACTTTTTATTCTCGAAATCAAAAGAAGAGAAGAAACCAAAAAAGAACGGTAAACCAGAAGCAAATGTGAATAAAGAGAGCGAAGCTCTGATCTAATCTATCGCACTGTAAATATCTCAAATTTTCTATTATATTTAATGCGTGAGTAATTATAAATGTAACTCTGTAGGAATTGTAGGCGCAGGAATACAAGGTGTTTGTATCGGATTGCAGCTCATAAAAAAAGGAATTCCAGTTACAATTTTCGATAAAAATGATCCGGGTAGTATGAGCTCATACGGTAACGCAGGTCATTTTTCTCCCTACGCGGTTGTTCAATTAAATAGACCTGATGTTATTTACGATATACCAAAAATGCTATTAAGTTCTTACGGACCTTTAGCTTTAAAGTGGAATTATATTCCTAAAATGATTCCATGGATTTTAAAATATCTAAAATCTTCAACAAAAAAATCAATGATGCATACAACTAAATATATGCATCAAATTTTAGATTTATCTCTTGATGCGTATGATGAAATTCTAAGTGAGATAGATACGTCTAATTTAGTTGATAGAAAAGGTATTATTTATATTTGGACAAATAAAAATTTAAAAAGTAGGAAAATGGAAATTAAAATTAGAAACGATCTCGGAATTAAGCAAAGACTATTAACTAGAGATGAGGTCTTAGAACTAGAACCCAATCTGAGTCCAGTCTTTGATGCTGGTGTCATTTATGACTATGCTTACCACGCCAGAGACCCTATGGAGATAACAAAAAAACTTTTTGATCTTTTTTTAAAATCAGGAGGTGAATTTAAAAAAAAGGAGGTAGTAAGTGTAGAACAAACTAGATATAATCAAACACAAGTCAAAACTGGATCAGAGAAATTTAATTTTGAAAAAATTGTTTTAGCTAGTGGTGCGTTCTCAAAAAAATTAACTGATCAACTAGGTGAAAAAATTCCTTTAGATACTGAAAGAGGATATCATGTACATTACAAAAGTATGGATCATCTACTTAAAAGACCAGTCATTTTTCTCGATAGAGGTTTTGGAATGACTCCGATGAATCAAGGTTTAAGAGCAGTGGGAACTGTAGAACTGGGCGGATTTGATAATCCTATATCAAAAAAAAGAATTGATTATTTAGATAAATGCGCAAAAGAATTATTACCGCAACTTGGTGATTTTCAAGACGAGTGGTTAGGTTTCAGACCAACACTTCCAGATTTTTTACCTGTTATTGGACCTTCGTTAAAAAATAGCAATATTATCTATGCTTTTGGACATCATCATTTAGGCTGGACACTTGGAGCTATAACTGGAAAGATTGTTTCTGGAATAGTAAATGAGGAAAAAACTAATTTAGATTTATCCCCTTACAGTTCTTCAAGATTTAATTAAGGATTTATTTGTCAAAAAATTACTTAGCCTATACTTTACTCGTGTTCGCTACATTCTGTTGGTCAGGAAATTTTATAGTTGGTAAATTTGCTTATCTATTTGAAGTACCTCCATTAACTTTAAACTTTTTTAGATGGGTATCAGTTTGGCTGATCTTAATTCCATTTACTTATAAAGAAATTTACAACAATTTAAATTATATAAAAAAAAACTGGTTGGTGATAAGTTTTATGGGAGTTATAACAATAAGCACATTTAACTCTGTAGTATATTTTGCATTAAACTATACTCAAGTAATAAACGCAGTACTAGTTCTTGCTGCAATTCCGGCTATAACGATAATTATTTCATCTTTGATGAAAGTAGATAAAACAAATATTTTTCAAGTAATAGGATTATTATTATCAATTATAGGAATTAGTGCAATTATTTCAAATGCTGACCTAAATAGGATCCTATCTTTAAGATTTAATAAAGGGGATATATGGATGTTGGTTTGTGTTCTCTCTTGGTCAATTTATTCAACATTACTTAAGAAACATAGTTTTAAATTTTCTCAATTCACTTTGATACAATTAATGGTCACGGTCGGAATAATATTTTTAATTCCACAATTTTTTTATGAAAGATCAATTGGTCTAGAAGTAAATTTCAATAAAGCGTTTTTCGTAATTCTTTTTTATGTTGTAATTTTCCCTGCGTTAGCAGCTTATTACTGCTGGCAGAAAGGTGTAGAGATAGTCGGACCAAATCGAGCAACAATGTTTGTTCAATTAATGCCATTACTGAGCGCCATATTAGCAATTATAATATTTAGAGAAAAACTTGAATTATACCACTTTATAGGTGCCTCATTTATTTTGTCAGGTATTTATTTATCAAACAGGAAATTAAATGCTTAAAGTTGCAGTTTTAGATGATTATCAAAATGTTTTCAGTCAGATTATTAATTTAGATGAATATAAATCAAAATATGAGTTCACAATTTTTAATGAACCATTTCAAAACGAACTAGAAACAACAGAGGCTTTAAAAAAATTTGAAGTTCTTTTTATTATGAGAGAAAGGACTAAAATTACAAAATCATTAATTACAAATTTACCTAATTTGAAGTTTATAATGACCTCTGGCACTAGAAACAAAGCTATAGACTTAAAAGCTACAAAAGAAAAAAAAATATTAGTTTGCGGTACTGAAATTAATTCAAATCCTGCTGCTGAAATTACTTGGACTTTAATTCTTGGGTTAGTTAGAAACGTAAAACAAGAAATCGACAATATGTTTCAAGGGTATTGGCAAACAACAATTGGTTATGAACTTAAAGGTAAAAGGTTAGGATTAATAGGACTTGGAAAAATTGGAAGCCAGGTTGCTAAAATTGGTCAAGCTTTTGGCATGGAAGTATCTGCGTGGAGTGAAAATTTAAATTTATCTGAAGCTAATAAATTAAATGTTTTACCGATGAGTAAAGAGGATTTGTTTAAAACTTCGGATATTTTATCTATTCATGTTGTTTTAGGTGATAAATATAAAAATTTAATTACAAAAAAAGAGTTTAAACAAATGAAAAAATCTACCTTTTTAATCAATACTTCAAGAGGAGAGATTATAAATGAAAGAGATTTAGTAGAAGCTTTAGAAAATGATGAAATTGCGGGCGCTGGATTAGATGTATATAACCAAGAGCCTCTACCGCAAGACCACAAACTGAGATTTTTACCTAACGCTTTCTTATTGCCGCATATAGGATTTGTAACTGTGGAAAATTATTCCAAGTTTTATTTTCAGATGATCGAAAATCTCAACTCATGTATTAATAATAAGCCGATTCGAGAAATAAAATAAAATAAAGATTACAATTTAAGGTTGTTTTTGATAAGCTCATTGTGGGCGGATTGTTGTTTTTAACATTCTTAAATAGCGTATAAGTGTTTTTTAAAGAGAGGGAAAATTGAAAAAGTTAATACTAGGATTATTATTATTTGTTTATCTAACTGGGTGTGCTGAAACAGTCGCTTTTCTAGGACCTTTATCAACTGGCGCAAGCGGAGGTAACGTTGCCAGATCAACTGTAACTTCAGCTATTGATTATGGAATTAAAAAGTCGACTGGAAAATCAAGTGTTGAACACGCTTTAGGTTTTGCAGAAAAACACAACCCGGATAGAAAAAAAGTCAAATGTGTCAATTTTCTTGAGGCTACTGAGTCAGAAGTTTGTGCTATGCTTAAAAAAAGAGTAACCGAATTAAAAATACAAATAAATAAAAGTTCAAAAATCAAAATCTTAGATTAATTTACTGGCTGACATTAAATTTTTTTGGTACCTTTAGTTGTGAAAAAAAAATATTCAATTACAAGCTTAATTCAAAATTCACTTTCAGATAATGAAAATTGGGGAAAAATGTGGAGAAGCCCCAATCCTAAAAAACATTATGATGTTGTTATAGTTGGAGGCGGTGGACATGGATTAGGAACCGCTTACTATCTTGCTAAACATCATGGAGTAAAAAATATTGCAGTGATTGAAAAAGGCTGGTTGGGTAGCGGGAACACAGGAAGAAATACTACGATCATTAGATCTAATTATCTATGGGATGAAAGTGCACATCTGTATGACCATGCAGTTAAATTATGGGAAAATTTATCCGAAGATTTAAACTACAATATGATGTTTAGCCAGAGGGGAGTTTTAAATTTAGCGCATAACGAACATGATATTAAAGAGATTAAAAGAAGGGTATCTGCTAATAGACTAAATGGTTTAGATACTATGTGGTTGGATAAGAAAGAAATAAAAGATTTAGTCCCAATAATGAATACAGATAATTTAAGATATCCAGTTCTTGGAGCGGCATATCAACCACGAGGAGGAGTGGCTAGACACGATGCCGTTGCCTGGGGATATGCTATGAGAGCTGATGAATTAGGAGTAGATATAATTCAAAACTGTGAAGTAAAAGGAATTAAGACTGATAACTATAAAGTAGAAGGAGTTGAAACAACAAAAGGTTTTATTAAGTCAAGCAAAATTGGTGTCGTAGCTTCAGGTCACACAAGTGTGCTTGCTGCAACAGCAGGAGTACGATTACCTTTACAAAGCAGGCCATTGCAAGCTTTGGTATCTGAACCTATAAAGCCAGTTATTAACACAGTAGTTATGTCTAATGCTGTACATGCTTATGTGAGTCAGTCCGACAAAGGAGAATTAGTAATCGGAGCTGGCACAGATGGTTACAATTCTTTCACTCAAAGAGGTGGTTATGATGTAATTGAAGAAACAGTTAGAGCAATTGTTGAGCTTTATCCGATCTTTGGAAAAATGAAAATGTTAAGACAATGGGGAGGTATAGTAGACATTTGTCCAGACGCAAGTCCAATTATAAGCAAGTGTGATGTTGAAGGTTTATATTTTAATTGTGGATGGGGAACTGGTGGCTTTAAAGCTACCCCTGGAAGCGCAAACGTATTTGCACACACAATTGCAAAAGATGAACCGCATAAAATAAATGCTCCATTTGCTCTAAGTAGATTTTCTGACGGCAGATTAATAGATGAGCATGGCGCTGCAGCTGTTGCACACTAGTCATGATTTTAATAAAATGTCCATATTGCGGTGAAAGAGATCAATCAGAATTTGAAAATGGTGGGGAAGCTCACGTAATTCGTCCTAAAAATCCAGAAAGTTTATCCGATAAAGATTGGGGAGAATATGTTTTTTATAGAAACAATCCTAAAGGAATTTTTTATGAGAGATGGGTTCATTCTCACGGATGTAAAAAATGGTTTAATGCAGTTAGAAATACATCCACTGACCAAATATTAAAGGTTTATAAAGTGAATGAAAAAAGGCCAGATTTAAGCGAATTTCAAAACACTCTCAAATCACCATCTGGCGAGCCATCAGTAGGATCAGGAAATTTTGCAGTTAAGAAGTAAAGTATGTCAGCTATAAATAATAATTGCCAATATATCTCAAAAAAACAAGTTAAAATTACCTTCGATGGAAAAACTTATCAAGCTTATGAGGGTGATACTATTGCCTCTGCACTTTTAAGAAATAACATCAGATTAGTTGGTAGAAGTTTTAAATATCATAGACCAAGAGGAATATATACTTGTGGAATTGAGGAGCCTAACGCATTGGTTCAGATAATAAGTGAGCATAATGAGCCTAATACTCGAGCAACAATTAAACGAGTTTATGATGGAATGGAGATTGCAAGCCAAAATCGATGGCCGTCCTTAAAATATGATTTTGGAGCAATTAATAATATTCTTTCACCGATATTCTCAGCTGGTTTTTATTACAAAACTTTCATGGGTCCGAAAGGTTTTTGGAAAAATCTTTATGAACCTTTAATAAGACATTCAGCTGGATTAGGTAAACCACCAAAAAATTTCAGGTCTAAAAGCACTCATCAATATCACAATAATGATGTAGTTATCATAGGGGCAGGGTTGAGCGGGTTAGCTGCAGCAAAAAAATTTATAAATACGAAATATAAAGTTTTACTTATCGAACAAGATAGTTATTTGGGAGGTGTGCTTAAAAATTCAAATAAAGTCAAAACTATAAACGGTTTGACTCCTCAAGAGTGGATAAGTGAAACTGAGGAATTAATTTTAAATTCAAAAAATATTACTGTTTTAAAAAATACCTTAGTGACAACATATAACTTTACAAATCATCTTATAGCTTTAGAAGATAAGTTTGCCGGGAAAAAAATTGATTTAAATAAATCAGAGCTCACACTTCACAAAATTAGAACTTCAAACACCATAATAGCTAATGGCCATATAGAAAGATTTATTTCTTTTAGAAATAATGATTTGCCAGGAGTAATGTTAGCGTCTTCATTTGAAAAATATATTCACAGATACGGCGTTGTTCCTGAAAAAGAACCAATTATATTTACAAACAATTCATCTTCATTAAGCTTACTAAAAAAATTAATTAGCTTAGGGTGTAAACCAAAAGCTTACGTTGACTCTAGAAAAAAAGACAATATTGAAACTGAAATTAAAAAAATTTTAAGAGATAGCGATATTTCTTTTTTTACTGACGCGGAAATAGAAGGATGTGACGGCAATAAAAAAGTAGAGACCATTACTATAAGACAAGGTAAATCATTTACTAAACTTAAGTCTTCTATGTTATGTGTTTCAGGTGGATACAATCCTGATATACATTTATTTACACAATCAAAAGGTTTGGTAAAATGGGATAAAAATATTCTTTCATTCAAACCTGATACACCTTTTCAAAAAACCATCACTTTAGGATCAACAAGCGGAAATTATAGTTTTAAAAAGTTATGTGATGAAATTAATGAAAAACTTTCAATTTTTAAAACAAAAAAAGTATCATTAGATATTAACTTAAACGTACCAAATAAATTTTCAATTAAGGAATTGTGGGAAACAAAAAAGAAGAACAATTCTAATTGGGCAAAATCTTTTATTGACCTACATAACGATGTAACAACTAAAGATTTGAAACAGGCTATAACAGAGGGATTTGATCGCATTGAACACTTAAAAAGATATACAACAAATAGTATGGGAACTGACCAAGGTAAAATTAGTAGTATTAATTCACTTGCGATAGTCTCAAAGATGTTAAAAAAAGAAATATCTGAGGTTGGAACTACTACTTATAGACCACCTTATGCACCATTAAGCTTTGCAGCTATCGCAGGAAGAAGTACTTACGAATTTTATGATCCAGAAAGAAAAACTTCAATTCACTCATGGCATTTAAAAAATAATGCTGTTTTCGAAGATGTAGGACAGTGGAAAAGACCTTGGTATTTTAAAGCAAGTGAAAACGAAACTATGCATCAAGCAGTGCAAAGAGAGTCAAAAATGTTAAGAGAGAATGCTGGAATTTTAGATGGTAGTACCTTAGGGAAAATTGAAATTAAAGGAAGAGATGCTTTGGAATTTATGAATTTAATGTACACCAATGCATTTACAAAAATGAAACCAATGACATCAAGATACGCTATGATGCTCGGTGAAGATGGCATGATAAAAGATGATGGTATAATCTGCAAAATAAGTGATCAGCATTTTATAGCTACTACTACATCAAGTGGAGCACCAAAAGTACTTGCTGACATGGAAGAATATTTACAAACAGAATGGCCTCATTTACAAGTCTATTTAAACTCTATTACTGAGCAGTTTTCTACATTTAACATTAGCGGACCTAAAACGAGGGAAATTATGATGAAAGTATTTCCTGATATTGATTTTAGTAACGATGCTTTCCCGTTTATGACTTTTAAAAACTTTGATTATAAAGAAACTAAAATCAGAATTATGAGAGCTAGCTTTACAGGTGAATTAGGTTATGAAATTTATATCCCTCCCAAAATTGGCTTAGAGCTCTGGGAAGAAATATTTTCTTGCGGTAAAGAGTATAATTTAATTCCATACGGAACTGAAACAATGCATTTACTTAGAGCAGAAAAAGGCTATATCGTTATTGGTCAAGAAACCGATGGCACAGTCACTCCTATAGATCTTAACTATAATTGGATGATAGGTAAAAATAAAAAAGACTTTATTGGTAAAAGATCTCTATCTCGTCCGGACACCTCTAGAGAAGACAGAAAACAACTTGTTGGTATTTCACCTATCAATAAAAAAGATATTATAGAAGAAGGACAACATATAGTCGAATTAAACGAGTTACCAAAAAAAATTACAAATCCAATAAAATATCTTGGACATGTTTCCTCAGGTTATCACAGTCCAAATTTAAATCATTCAATTGGTCTAGCTATGATAAGAGGGGGTAAAAATTTACTTGGGCAGAAATTTTTTGTAACTGCCACGGGAAAGACCAAAAATATTCCTGTGGAAATAGTAAATCCAGTATTTATAGATCCAGAAAATAAGAGGTTAACCTCATGACAAACATATTGTCAATTCCTGGTGTAAAATTTTCCCAAAAAGATTATCATCAAATAATAATTAGAGGAGATGGACTTGAAAAATTTAATAATACAATTGAAGAAAAAACCTCAATTAAACCTCCATCAAAAAACTTGGAGATCAAGTACGATTTAAATTATCTATTTGCAAAAAATTCTTTTGATCAGTGGAGTTTAATTTTAATGGATAAAAAGGAACATCATCAAATTTTAAATTTGGTATCTTCGATTAACACTAATGAAAATATGCTTGCCTCTGATTATTCTTATGGTCAAGTATACTTTGAAATTGAAGGAGAGAAAAAAGACTATTTTTTGAATCAATTAACTCATTTTGATTTGAGAGAAGAAAAATTTCCAAAATTAACTATGGCTCAGACTATTATTGCAAGAATAGACTGCTCAATTTATAATTTAGGAAATAAGTTCGTTATAACTTGTAATAAGTCCTATGAGGATTATTTTCAAAAAAGATTAAAAGATACGGCTTTATTAAGTAACGCCTCTTGAGTACCTAAACATTTTACGCCTAGTATTTAAACCATAGTAAATAATAGAAAAAGTCATAAAACCACCACCTATAAATGTGTTTACACTTGGTACCTCATTAATTCCAAACAAGGGTAACCAAACCCAAAATATTCCAGCCAAAACCTCAGTAAGAGATAATAAAGTTAACTCAGCAGCAGGTAAAAATTTTGATTTCAAAGAATATAATATTAATCCTGAGCAAACTAAAAACCCATGTAAAGAAGATAGAGATGAATTTTTGAATGAAATAAATATATTATCACCTTTAAAAATCAGAACTATTATTGCAACGAGGGTGCAGAAAAGACCACCCATTGCAACGGTTGTTAATTTTGGTGTATTTTTTCGCCATCTGAGAGTAACTGTGTATCCCGCAAATCCAAGTGAAGATAATAGTCCATTTATTAAACCAAATAATGTACCACCATTCTTACTATCAAATGACATGAAAATTATTCCTACAGCTGCTATTAAAATTGAAATTAATGTTGGTTTAGATATTTTTTCTTTTAGAAAAATGTAAGCTAAAATTGATGCTAAAAATGGCATTGCAGCTAGCATTAATAAAGTTATTGCCGCTTCAGTTGCTATTATTGATAGGATAAATGTGACTTTGGCGATACCTAAACATATACCACCTATAAATCCAGACAATCCTATCTTATTATAATTTTTTGTAAATTTTTTACCTTCAATTAAAAACAAATAAATATTTAAAACTAAAAAAATAACTGAACCTCTAAAAAATAAATACTGCCAAGCTATTAGTTCTGCTCCATCAATTTTTCTGACAACAAGTGGCCCAAAAGACCAAAAGATACCAGCTATTAAAACTACGATAGCAGCGGGACTATTTTCTAAGATTTTCAACATTTTGGAAAGCAATTATGCTTTCTTTAAGATAAATGCAATAGTTATTTTACATATTTCCGTACTTGGGACCACCACCACCTTCAGGGGTAACCCAAATAATATTTTGGGAAGGCTCTTTAATATCACAAGTTTTACAATGGATGCAGTTTTGTGAGTTTATCACAAATTTTTCCTGCTGAATTTCGTAAACACCGACAGGACAATATCTTTTCGCCGGTTCATCGTACTTTTGAAGAGTGTATTTAATTGGTAATTCTGGATCTTTAAGCTTTAAATGCACAGGTTGATTTTCGGTATGGTTAGTTCCAGTAAGATAAACTGAACTCGTTTTGTCAAAAGTTAACTTACCATCAGGTTTTGGATAATCAATTTTAGGCATTTGATCTGCAGGTTTTAAGGCTTCATGGTCAGCATGTTTATGTTTTAAAGTAAATGGTAGCTTTCCTCTAAAAAGAATCTGGTCAATACCTGTAAAAATAATACCCATTATTAAACCCCAGCTAAAACTTGGTTTAACATTTCTTGCTGCGTATAACTCTTTGTAAGCCCAACTTTCTTTGAATTTTTTTTCATATATAGATAGATCTACTTTATCTTTGATATGCTCTATAATTGTTTCAGCTGCAATTATTCCACTTTTCATTGCTGTATGAGAGCCTTTAATCTTTGGCATATTTAAAGTTCCAGCATCACAACCGATTAGCAACGCTCCCGGCATATACATTTTGGGTAGACTTTGAATACCACCTTCTATTAAAGCTCTTGCTCCAAAAGAAATTCTTTTTCCTCCTTCAAACATTTTTCTAATTGACGGATGAGTTTTAAATCTTTGAAACTCATCAAACGGCGAAAGATGTGGATTTTGGTAATCTAAACCAATAACGTATCCCAAATAAATTTGTCTATTTTCTGCATGGTATATAAAGCTTCCACCATAAGTATTTTTATCTAATGGCCATCCTGCAGTATGCATTACCAAACCTTCTTGGTGCTGCTGTTCACTAACTTCCCATATTTCTTTTAAACCAATACCGTACTGCTGTGGATTTTTTCCCTTATCTAAATTAAATTTTTTAATTAATTGTTTGCCTAAGTGGCCTCTACATCCTTCTGAAAAAACTGTGACTTTAGCATGTAAATCCATACCTTCTTGAAAAGTATCCTTTTTATTACTTTCTTTATCTAAGCCCATATCCTGTGTTGCTACACCTTTAACAGACCCATCTTCATTATATAAAACTTCACTTGCTGGAAATCCTGGAAATATCTCTACACCAAGTTTTTCAGCCTGTTCTGCAAGCCAACGGCAAAGATTAGCTAAACTAATAATGTAATTTTTATGATTTTTTTGAACAGCTGGTAAAAGCCACGTCGGCCAACTTAAAGAGGAATTTTTCCCAAGAAATAAAAATTTTTCCTTACTTACTTTTGTTTTAATTGGTGCATTTTCATTTTTCCAATTTGGCAATAATTCATCTAGCGCCTGTGTTTCAAATACGTTACCGCTTAAAATATGAGCGCCAACTTCAGATCCTTTTTCAAGAATACAAATGCTTAAATTTGAATCAAGTTGTTTAAGTTTTATTGCAGTAGTTAAGCCTGCTGGTCCTGCACCAACAATAACCACATCATATTCCATTGCTTCTCTAGCCATGAAATTACTATATCAAACTAGTTATTTTTGGATAGTATTCAGTTTGTTCAACTCAGCCAAAAATTCTGGAAGAGCCTTAAATAAATCTGCTTCTAAACCGTAGTCTGCAACACTAAAAATAGGTGCTTCACCATCTTTATTAATTGCGACAATTATTTTGCTCTCTTTCATACCAGCAAGATGCTGAATCGCTCCTGAAATTCCAACAGCAATATACAAATCAGGCACTACTACTTTTCCTGTTTGACCAACCTGATGATCGTTGCTTATATAACCAGCATCAACAGCAGCTCGAGATGCACCCACTGCAGCATTAAGTTTATCTGCTATATCTGTTATTAATTTAAAATTTTCTCCACTTTCTAAACCTCTGCCTCCTGATACAACAACTCTTGCCGTTCCAAGCTCTGGTCTTTCTGATTTTGTTTCTTCTCTCTTAATAAATTTTGAAATATTTGGTATATCAACCGCTTCAATTTTTTCAATTTTAGCAGAGCCACCAGTTTTTTCAGCTGGTTCAAATGAAGTAGGTCTAATAGTTACACATTTCTTTTTATCATTACTTTTTACAGTTGCAAAAGCATTACCAGCATAAATAGGTCTTATAAAAGTATCAGGACTAGAAACTTTAATAATATCACTTACTTGAGAAATATCTAATGCAGCTGCTACTCTCGGCATAAAATTTTTTCCAAAAGTATTTGCAGACGCTACAATATGATCATAATGCTCTGCAGCTTTTGTTACTAAAGGAGCTAGGTTTTCAGGCAGATAATTTTGATAATTAGGTGAGTCACACCATAACACTTTCTTAACTAAAGGCACACTTGCTATTTCTTTTGATACATTCTCACAATTTGAACCAGCTACTAAAACATGAACATCGATGTTAATCTTAGATGCTGCAGTGATAGCATTTAATGTAAATGGTTTTAATTTTGAATTGTCATGTTCTGCTATTAATAATACTGACATTATAATACCTTAGCTTCATTTTTAAGTTTACTTACTAATTCAGCAACGTTTGCAACTTTAATTCCAGCTTTCCTTTTTGGTGGTTCATCCACTTTAATCTGTTGAATTCTATTTGTTAGATCTAAGCCTAAATCCTTTGCATTTATTTGCTCCATTGGTTTCTTTTTTGCCTTCATGATATTCGGTAAAGACGCAAATCTTGGTTCGTTTAGTCTTAAATCACAAGATACAACAGATGGTAAGTTCACCTCAATCGTTTCTAACCCTTCATCAATTTCTCTAACTATCTCAACAGACTTCTCTTTTAAATTTACTTTAGAAGTAAAAGTAGCTTGAGGCCAATTAAGCATCGCAGCTAACATTTGACCTGTTTGATTACAATCATCATCGATTGCCTGTTTGCCTAAGAAAACCATATCTGGTTTTTCTTTTTCTACAATACTTTTTAATATTTTTGCTATACCTAACGGCTCTATATAACTGTCTGCTTTAACATGGATACCTTTGTCTGCCCCTATTGCTAATGCTTTTCTAATAGTTTCTTGTGCTTTATCCTCACCAATTGAAATAGCGATCACCTCTTTTACTTTTCCAGACTCTTTTAATTTAACAGACTCTTCAACTGCATTATCATCCGGTGGATTAGTTGACATCTTAACATTATCGGTGTGCACACCTGATCCGTCCTCCTTAACTCTAATTTGAACGTTATAATCAATCACCCTTTTTACTGCTACAAGAATTTTCATTTAGGCTCTAAGTAATTTATTTTCAGCATCATACGGAGAGTCTTCAACTATTGAAGCTTCATGCATTTTACCAAGAATATCAATTTTTAATTTTTTACCAACTTTAGCTAATTCAGGCTTTACCATTCCTAAAGCTATAGATTTATTTAATCTAAATCCAAAATCACCACCTGTAGCTCTTCCAACTACTGACCCATTATCATAAATGGGATTATTTCCTAAAACATCGGCATCTGTAACACCATGAATCTCCATAGTTACTAATTTATTTGAAAAGCCTTTTGCTCTCCATTTGTCTAATGCCGCACGACCAATAAAATCTCCTTTGTTAGGATGAATAAACCTATCTAAACCAGATTCGTATGGAGAGTATTCAATTGACAATTCTGTTCCTACAAGTTTGTAAGATTTCTCTAATCTTAAACTATTCATCGCTCTAATACCGTAAGGTTTTATACCAAATTCTTTACCAGCCTCCATGAGCTGATCAAATATATGATTTTGGTATTCAATTGGGTGATGTAACTCCCAACCTAATTCACCAACAAAGTTAACCCTCATCGCGTTACAAGGCGCTAAACCAATGTTAATGTTTTGAGCACTTAACCATTTAAATCGCTCGTTAGAAAAATCTGATCGTGAAACTTTCTGCATTAGTTGTCTAGCTTTTGGTCCGGTAACAACTAAAACTCCCATACTATTAGTTAAATTTTCATATTGAACAGTGCCGTCTTCTGGCATCCATTTTTGTATCCAATCGTGATCAAGTCTTTGATAGGCACCTGCAGACACTAAATAAAAACTATCTTCAGCTTCTCTCATTATGGTAAACTCTGAATGAACCCCACCTTTAGTATTTAAAGCATGACAAAGATTAATTCTTCCAATTTTTTTGGGTAATTTATTAGCAACTAATTTGTCTAAAAATTCTTCTGCACCAGGACCTTTAATTCTACATTTCCCAAATGCAGTCATGTCCAGTAAACCAACATTCTCTTTGACATTTTTACATTCACGCTCGACATTTTTAAACCATTTAGATCTTCTAAAAGACCAATCATCTTCTTGTTTCTCTCCTTTTTCTGTAAAAAAGTTAGCTCGTTCCCAACCAAATTTAGATCCAAAAACTGCTCCTAGCTTTTTTAATCTATCATAACAAGGTGCTTGCCTTAGAGGTCGACCAGCTTCACGTTCTTCATCAGGATAGTGTACAGTGAATACATTAGCGTAAGCTTCTTCATTTTTAGCTTTTAAATATGATTTTGTAACATATGCACCATATCTTCTTGGTTCAACGCCTAACATATCTATTGTTGGTTCTCCGTCTATTATCCACTCAGCTAATTGCCATCCAGCGCCACCTGCTGCTGTAATACCAAAACTATGTCCTTCATTAATCCAAAAGTTTTTTAAACCCCAAGCAGGTCCAACAATAGGATTTCCGTCAGGTGTATAAGCTATTGCTCCATTGTAAACTTTTTTTACGCCGACTTCACCGAATGCTGGCACTCTTTTAATTGCTCCCTCTATATGTGGAGCTAATCTGTCTAAATCTTCTTGAAATAATTCGTACTCGCTATCTTTTGAAGGTCCATCGACATAACAACATGGAGCGCCTTTTTCATAAGGACCAAGTAATAAACCTCCAGCTTCCTCTCTCATGTACCAAGAGTTATCACTATCTCTTAAAACTCCCATCTCTGGTTTACCCTCTTTTTTTCTTTTTTGAATTTCTGGATGTGGCTCAGTAACAATATATTGATGTTCGACCGGCATAACCGGAACTTCTAATCCTACCATACGCCCAGTTTGCCTTGCAAAGTTACCACTGCAGGAAACAACATGTTCGCAAGTTATATCTCCTTTATCTGTCTGAACTACCCAACCCTCTTTTGTTTGCTTAATTCCTGATACCGTTGTGTTTCTGTAAATTTCTGCGCCATGATTTCTTGCACCTGTTGCCATAGCTTGAGTTAAGTCTGCTGGTTGAATATATCCATCTTCTGGGTGTTGAATTGCACCAACTAAGCCTTCAATATTACACAATGGCCAAATCTCTTTTACTTGCTCAGGTTTTAAAAATTTTACGTCAACACCAATTGTTTTAGCCACCCCAGCATATTGGTGATACTCATCCATCCTATCTTGAGTTTGAGCTAAACGTATATTAGAAACAACACTGAATCCAACATTCTTTCCAGTTTCTTTTTCTAAAGATTTATAAAGTTGAACTGCGTACCTGTGAAGTTGTCCTACCGAATAACTCATATTAAACAAAGGCAACAAACCAGCGGCATGCCAAGTAGATCCAGATGTAAGTTCTTTTCGTTCAATAAGAACCACGTCAGACCATCCTTTTTTTGCTAAATGGTAAAGCGTGCTGACACCTACAACACCACCTCCAACAACAACTACTTTAGCTTTTGATTTCATAGAATAAAAACAAATATTATTTTGAAGTCATTTAGACGTCAAGTAAATCTAGCTAACTAAAAAGTTATGCAGCTAAAGCTTGTTCAATATCAGCAATAATATCGTCAGGATGCTCTATACCTATGGACAATCTGACGTACCCCGGTGTTACCCCAGCTTCTTGAAGTTGTTTTTCATTAAGCTGACTATGAGTTGTAGATGCTGGATGGATCGCCAAACTTCTAGCATCTCCGATATTAGCCACATGATAAAGTAACTTTAAATTATCAATAAATTTTGCTCCAGCTTCTTTAGAACCTAAATCCATACCTACTAAAGAACCATAACCACCGTTCATATATCTTTTTGCTCTTTCTCTTATCTCACCCTGGTGATTAGTTGGATAGATTACATTTTTAACTTTTTTTTGTGATTCTAAAAATTTAACAACTTTCTCCGCGTTAGCGCAATGTTGTTTCATTCTCAAAGCTACAGTTTCCAAACCTTGAATAATTTGGAATGCATTGAAAGGTGACAAAGGAGCACCTAGGTCACGTAAAAGCACAACACGAGCTCTTACAGCAAAAGCAACATTTGCTCCAGTCATCTTTGGAACATCTCTCCCCCAAATCGCACCATTATAACTTGGATCAGGAGTATTGTACAAAGGTTGTCTCTTTGGATCTTTAACCCAATCAAAAGTTCCTCCATCAACAATTATTCCTCCAATAGAAGTACCATGACCTGCAATATATTTTGTTAATGAATGCATAACAACAGCTGCACCATGTTCTAATGGTTTACAAATTACTGGCGCTGCAGTGTTATCAATTATAAGTGGAACACCATGTTTTTTTCCAATATCAGCAACTTCTTTAATTGGAAATACTCTTAAATAAGGATTTGGACAAGACTCACCATAGTAAGCTCTAGTTTTTTCATCAGTAAGTTTTTCAAAGTTTTTTGGATCAGATGGATCTGCAAATCTTACTTCTATACCTTGCATTCTTAAAGTATTTTTAAATAAATTAACTGTTCCTCCATATAAATCCGTAGATGAAACTATATTATCTCCTGCTTGAGCAACATTCTGAACACAAAAAGCAGAAGCAGCTTGACCAGAACCAACTGCCACCGCAGCCATTCCGCCTTCAAGCGCTGCAACTCTTTTTTCTAGGACGTCACAAGTAGGATTATTTATTCTTGTATAAATATTTCCAAATTCTTTTAAACCAAATAAATTTGCGGCAGTTTTTGCATCTTTAAATTGATAAGAAGTTGTTTGATAAATAGGTACGGCTACCGACGTAGTTGCTGGGTCGCTTCGATAGTCACCTCCATGTAAACCTATTGTTTCTGGATGTTTAATTTTTTTTGTCATTTTTTTCTCCTTTTTTAGTACTTCGGCAAAATGCCAGGTGTACAATACAGTTCAAATACCTGGTTTTATTTTTCTAAAAAAAAACCACCGACTAAAGCGGTGGTCTGAGACTTGACGCTTTAGCTGGATTTGTTAAGCGCCCGCAATTTGTATTAACTCGGCGCTAAATAAATATATCAATTTATATGTTTATTAGTCAATGACTAATTCTTCATTGTTTTTAGCTCTAAAACGTTACCATGTGGATCTTCAATAAAGAATGTTTCTTGCTCTTCTTTTTGACCTTTGAATCTTGTGTAAGGGTTATCTAAATAATTAACTTTATCATGAGCTTCTATATTGCTTTTAATTTTTGCAAATACATCAGGATTTAAATGGACACCAAAATGAGGTACAGGCACTTTACCCATATCCACATCATGTCTTTCTCTAGGAAGTTTTGTTTCAGTCTTATGAAGAGTTAATTCATTACCCCAAAAATCCACATCTATCCATTTACCCTTTTCCCCATTACCTAATTTGCATCCAAGAATATTTTTATAAAAATCTATAGCAGTATCTAAGTTTCCTGCTGGTATAGCTAGATGAAAAGGTTTGCTCATGATTTAAGCGTTATAAATAATTCTTTAAATTTTTCAAGTAGTCATTATATACATAGTATGAATGATTATTTAGAATCTATAAAATCGAGAGATCCTGCGGCAAAATCTATACTGAGTATTATTCTCACTTACCCAGGAGTTAAGGCAGTTTTTCTTCATAAGATTGCAAACTTTTTTTTTGTAGCTGGATTTGATTTAATTGCCAGAATTATTTCTCAAACAGCGAGATTTTTTACAGGAATAGAAATTCATCCAGGAGCAAAAATAGGAAAAAATTTATTTATAGACCATGGAATGGGAGTTGTAATAGGAGAAACTTCCGAGATAGGAGATAACGTAACAATTTATCATGCGGTTACTTTAGGAGGTATATCTCCTAGCATTGACAGTGAAAGACAAAGACATGAAAAAAGACATCCCTCAATTGGTAATGATGTTGTAATCGGTTCAGGCGCTCAAATTTTAGGCCCAGTAAAAATTGGAAATAATTCTAGAATTGCTGCTAATGCTGTTGTGGTTAATGATGTAAAAGAAAATGCAACTGTGATCGGTATACCTGCTAAAGAAATAAAAGTTGGAAACAAAGGCACGTTTAAACCTTATGGTGTCGATGATAAAGTTAAAGATGAAAAATAAAGATTGGGACGCCAACTTAACTCCAGAACAAAATTATATTTTAAAACAAGAAGGCACGGAACCTCCAGGATCAAGTCCATTAAATAATGAAAAAAGAGAAGGCGCTTATCATTGCGCTGGTTGTGGTATAAAACTATTTGACTCTGGCATGAAATTTGACAGTGGAACTGGATGGCCATCATTTTTTAAATCTCTTCCTGATGTATTTGAAACAAAAACTGACAATCTAATTGGTTATCCAAGAACTGAATATCACTGCAAAAACTGTAAAGGACACCATGGACATTTATTTGATGATGGACCAAAACCTACTGGTAAAAGATATTGTAATAATGGAACATGTTTAGTTTTCAAACCTAAAGAATGAAAAAGATTTTTTACTTATTAATATTCTCTCAACTATTAAATTTTCAAAGTCTAGTTGCTAAGGATTTATGGGCCGAAGCAAAAGAAGGGGATAAAATAATATTAATTAGGCACGCACTAGCTCCAGGAGGTGGAGATCCTCCGGGATTTAAAATAAATGATTGTAAGACACAAAGAAACTTAAATAAGGTTGGGATTGAACAATCGAAAGCTATAGGTAAACTATTTAAAAAAAATAAAATTCCTGTAGATAAAGTTTTAAGTAGTCAATGGTGTAGATGTAAAGATACTGCAAAATACGCATTTAAAAATTATTTCGAGTTTTCTGCTTTAAATTCAACCTTCCAGTCATCATTCGCGGAAAATGAACCCAAACAACTTAAGCAGCTTCGAACATTTATTAATAACTGGGACGGCGATGGAGGTAACTTAGTTTTAATAACTCATTACAGTATAATTACTGCTATTACTGATGCAGTTCCTAGTTCAGGAGAAATAGTAATTACAGACAAAAAATTTAATGTGCTAAGCACAATTCCAACAGACTAAAAAAAAACAAAATACACAATAAAGGCAATTAACACATACTCAAATACTGTTTTAATTTTTATAAGATTATCTTGTCCTATTCTTTTGCTAAAATAATTAGATAAAAAGAAAAAATTCAAATGTACAATGATTACAGCTATAGCAATACCAATTAATGTTGCCTTAAATGAAAAGTTTTTGTAACCAAAATAACAGGCTGCAATGAAAGTAAACCACGATACTTTTGAAATAAATATTTTGAATAATAACGCAGTTTTATTACTAAAAATTGATTGAGTTTTAATAAATGAGTAGGACCATATTAACCCTAGTAAAAAACTTATGTATTTAATAATCATTATGATAATTGTATCATTAATTTATGTTAATTAAATCATTCTTAGCCTTTGGCGCTGGATTTATAAGCTTCTTAACTCCTTGTGTTTTACCTATAATACCTGGTTACATATCTTACATTACAGGAAAAAAACTAGATGAAATAGATAAGGATAAAAAAGTTGTTCTGATTAAAACAATTATTTTTGCTTTAGGATTCTCTTTTGTTTTCATTAGTCTAGGAATGGCCGCATCATTTCTAGGGAATGTATTAATCTTTTTTGGTAAAGAACTTAGGATAGCCGCTGGTATTATAATTATTTTATTTTCTCTTAATTTTATAGGTATTTTAAATTTTAATTTTCTTAATCAAGATAAGAAAATAGACACCGGAAATTATAAAGATAATTTTGTTTTTCCTTTTGTTGTAGGCGCTGCGTTTGCTTTTGGATGGACGCCATGTATAGGTCCTGTATTAGGTTCAATTTTAGCTTTGTCAGCTACTGAAACAACTATAGTAAGTGGAGTAATATTACTATCTTTTTACTCTCTTGGGCTTGCAATACCTTTTATACTTTCTGGTTATTATATGACGATTTTTTTAAACTCTAAAAAAGGGTTTGGCAAACACTACTCAAAAGTTAAAACAGGCGGTGGAGTAATTTTGTTGATCACTGGTATTTTGATACTTACAAATTCAATACAGGTTATAAGCTATTATATTTTGACAACTTTTCCTTTTCTAACTAAGCTTGGTTAATGAGTGAAGTTACTGTTCTAGGTATATTTGTAGCAGACCTAAGTTTTTCAGCAAATAAAATTCCAATAACTGGTGAAACTATCCTTGGTGATAAATATAATATTGGCCCGGGTGGGAAAGGTTGCAATCAAGCAATAGCTCTAGCAAGATTGGGATGCAATGTGAACTTTATTTCTAAAATTGGAAATGATGATTACGGTAAACTTGCTTTAGACTCTCTTAAACAAAATAAAATAGATACATCTAACATCATAATTTCAAAAGAGCATCAAACAGGAGTTGCAGGCATCCACGTTGATAGTAATACTGGACAGAATGCAATTACTGTTGTTAGAGGTGCTCCAGCGAGTTTTACTAAAGATGAAATAGATATAAATATAATAAAAAAATCAAAAATATTCTTAACTCAATTAGAAATACCAATAGAAGTGACGTTACATTGTTTGAAAGCAGCTAAAGAAAATGGTTTGATAAATATTTTGAACCCTGCACCAGCATGTAAATTAGATAAGGAATTTTTTACTTTAGCTGACTATTTTACTCCGAATGAAGCAGAGGCAGAATTTTATACCGGAGTAAAAATAAAGAATGAAAGTGATGCAAAAGAAAGCGCAAAAAAACTTTTAGCGTTAGGACTTAAAAAGGTAATAATTACTTTGGGAGAAAAGGGACTTTTTTATTCCGATGGCAATGAGGAAATCTATATTAAAGCTCTTCCATTTAAAAAAGTTGAAGATACAACTGGTGCAGGTGATGCTTTTAACGGTGGATTGGCCTACGCTTTGTCAAAGAATAAAAGCATTAAGGAGTGTTTAAATATTGCTAATCAAGTGGCAGGTTTATCAACATTAAAACTTGGTGCAGGTAATTCGATGCCTTTATTAACAGATTTAAAATAAGTTAAGTGAGTAATTTATCTAACTCGCCGCTTCTATTTGCAGCCTGAAGTTTATCATTACCACCAATATAATGGTCACCAATAAAAATTTGAGGTATGGTTTTAGCGCCGTTCGTTCTTTGTATCATTTCTTTTGCTTTTGCAGGATCTTTCCAAATATCTAATTCTTCTATTTCAACATTTTTTGTTTTCAAAAGAGCTTTTGCTGCCTCACAAAATGAGCATGGATTTCCAGTATACATAGTAACTTTTTTCATAATTAATTTATATCACTTATCTTTATCTTTTCTCTAATTTTTTTTCTACCCTCTTTAAATTTTTTTCTATGCTTAATGCTTGTATTATGAACTCTTTTTCTCCAAAGTTTAAAAGAATTTTTTTTTAAATTCTTTCGCATAATTTTGATGACTTCAGACTCTCTCTTTCCTGTTTTTTTTTGTATTTCTTCAAATGTAATTCTGTCAGCCCATGCAGCCCAAATTATCCAATCTTCATCATATTTCTTAGGCTCTGCATTTTTAACTCTTGTCTCAGGAATTAGACTTCTCTTCTTCATAAAAAAAATATATATAACATTATAATGTTTCCTGAAAATTACTTTATTTACATCCAATTAATACTGTTTTATTTTATCACACCCGGACCTCCTAGAGTTGTAATAGTTTCAAATACTATTAACCATGGTTTAAGAAAATCAGTTTGGACTGCTTTCGGAGACATATCAGCTAATTTTGTTCAAGCCTCTTTAGTGACTTTTGTAATTGGAAGTATGCTAATTGATAATCCAAAAATATTTACATATTTGAAATGGGCAGGAATTATATATCTTATTTATCTATCCTATGAGACCTATGTGCAAAAAATTAAAAAGGTTGATACTGAAAATAAAGTAATTAAAAGTAATTTAGCAATGTACAGGGATGGATTTATAGTTGCAGGATTAAGTCCTAAAGCACTAGTTTTTTTTGGAACGATATTTGTAACATTTATTAATTTTAATGAGAATGTAATTTCTCAATTTTTAATTTTAATATGTACTTGGATGTCTTTAGATTTTTTAAGTTTAATGATGTATGGGCTTGCAGCAAGAAAAATCGCTGCTTGGTTAAAAAACAATCCAAGAATATTAAATACAATCTCTGCGTGTGTACTTCTGATAATTGCAGTTTATGTCGCGCTTACAGAAAACTATTAATTAATTCTTACTGTTGCCATTTTTAATAATTCTTGTTTTAATTTGTAATTAATTAATTAATTAACGAAGGAGAAATAATGAATAAATTAGTAAAACTATTTATTACATCTATTTCAGCTATAACTTTAACACTTGTATCTTTTACATCTTCTTTCGCAAAAGTCGACGGTGAATACATTGTGTTAGGTTCTGCAATATCTCTTACAGGAAAATATTCTTCTAACGGGGTACACACTCAAAACGGTTATAACATGGCCGTTGACAGAATTAACAAAATGGGTGGCGTAAAAGTTGGTGGAAAAAGTTACAAGTTTGAAATCATTTATTACGATGATGAGTCAAACCCTAAAAGAGCTGCTCAGTTAGCTGAAAGACTAATCAAACAGGACGGCGTTCATTACATGCTTGGACCATACAGTTCAGGTTTAACGAAAGCCATTGCACCAGTAACCGAGAAATATAAAATTCCTATGGTTGAAGCAAACGGTGCATCAAGATCTTTATTTACAAAAGGATATAAATATTTGTTCGCAGTGTTATCACCTGCTAACCAATACCTCGAAGTAGCAATCGATCTTGCTGTTGAAAAAAATGGTGGTAAACCAGTTAGAATAGCACAAGCATTTGAACAAGATGCATTCTCACAAGACGTGAGACTTGGAATCTTAGATGCAGCTAAAAGAACTGGATCAGAGATTATAATCGATGATAAATTACCAAAAGAGTTAAATGATATGGCTGCTACATTAGCTAAAGTTAAAGCAACTAAACCTGATGTACTTGTTGTATCTGGCCACACTAAAGGTGCATTAACTGCAATCAGACAAATTTCTGAGATGAAAGTTGATGTTCCAATGTTAGCGATGACACATTGCGATGCTGCAAAACTTTCTAAACAACATGGAAAGAATTCAGAATACGCACTATGTGCTTCTCAGTGGCATAAAAACTTAAGCTACAAAGATAAGTTTTTTGGTTCAGGCAAAAAGTATGACAAAGACTTTAAAAAAGAATTTGGTTACGCACCGCCTTACCAATCAGCTGAATCATCTGCTGCTTTATTAGTATTCAAAGATGCGTTCGAAAGAGCAAATTCATTTGATAGAGATAAAGTTAGAGATGCGCTAGTTGACACTGAAATGCAAACTTTCTATGGAAACATTAAATTTGGACCTGGCGGCCAAAACGTTGCCAAGCCAATGATCTTGTTCCAAGTAAGATGTAAAGGTGATACGTGTGAGAATAAAGTTGTTGCTCCAACAAAATGGGCTTCAGACAAATTCTACCACCCAATACCTAAGTGGTCAGAGCGAGGCTAATAACTAATTAATGCATTGACAAGCCCCTGGTTTTCCAGGGGCTTTTCTTTTAAAAGGTTATAATCTTTTATGGATTTTTTAATTTTTAAAGCCCCAATGCTAATGGTCCAAGCATCTTTGGACGGAATTCTTTTAGGAATCTTATTTGCTTTAATTGCATACGGTATGGCTCTTCAATGGGGAGTAATGAATATAATTAATATTGCGCAAGGTGATCTAGTAATACTTGGAGGATATATTGCATACACAATGTATCTTGCTGGAATTCATCCAGCTTGGGGAGTTATTGTTTCTCCAATTATAATGTTTTTTGTTGGTTGGGCACTTTATAAATTAGTAATTAATAAAGTAGTAGACCGCGATCTATTTATTTCAATTTTAGCAACTTTCGGTATTGCCATTGTGTTTCAACAATTAATGAATTTTATTTTTGGTGCAGATGTAGTCGTTGCTCAATCAGGATATGGAACAACGATGTTATTTGACAATTCAGTAACCCTACCAAATTCTAAGATATTCTCTGCCGTAATAAGTGTTTTATATGCGGTAGCTTTGGTTATCTACATGAAAAAATCTAGACTTGGACGAGCTATTAGAGCTACAGCTCAAAATGCAAGAGCTGCAAAAATTCTTGGCGTAGATACAGAAAAAGTTTATGCAGCAACTTTTGGAATTAACGCTGCATTGTGTGGAATTGCAGGAGCTCTGATTTCAATCACTCTTACTCTTCATCCTTATGTAGGACTTCCTTATACTGTTAGATCTTTCATGATAGTAATTGTAGCTGGCCTTGGTAATTTACCAGCAGTAGCTGTTTCAGGAATGGGATTAGGATTATTCGAAGAGTTTGCAGATTATATATTAGGAACAGAATTTAGAATTGGTGCAGTATTTATGCTGCTAGTTTTCATATTAGTTTACAGAAGATTTAAGCTTTCAAAGAAAAGGGAGTATTTAAAATAAATGAATAAAGTAAAACAAAAAGACCTAATTTTATACTCTGGTTTAATTATCTTAGGTTTAGCTGCTCCTTATTTATTCTCTGCTTTTAAAGTTCAGCTTACATATCTTTGTGTCTTAATCGTTCTTGCGATGACTTGGAATTTACAAGGCGGAGAGATGGGTTACAATTCTTTTGGGAATATTCTTTTCTATGGCCTTGGAATGTATCTAACCGCTTCAGTTCAAGTTGGTATGTTTTTTTCATTAGCAGAGTGGACTGAAAGTGGAGGTGAAAAAACATTCGTGCATACTACAGCACAATATTTTCAAGGAATGGGTGTTGGATTATTAGTTGCAGCTATTGTTCCTACTATTGTTGCCGGTGCGATTGGCTATGCTATATTAGGTTTAAGAGGTCACTACTTTGCGATTTGTACTTTAGGTTTAGGAATTGCAGCAGGTGAAATCGCTGGAGGAATAGAAATTATTGGGGCAGGTCAAGGCTTTACTACACCACCTTTTCCAGCAGAAATAGTTGATCCTGAAGCAAGAGGACAATTTTTTTACTTCTTAAGTTTTCTAGTATTAGTTCTAGCATTTGTTTTTGTTAAATATATTTACGGCTCTAGATTTAGATTAATTTTAAATGCGATAAGAGATAACGAAGATAAAGCAGAAGCAATGGGCATTCAAACAATGAAATATAAAATTGTTGGTTGGATGTGTTCTGCATTTTTCTGTGGTCTAGCCGGTGGAATTATGGGTGGACTAATAGGATATATAGACTCCACAGATGTTGCATTTGATGGTAGAGAAATGGGAGTATTTATGGTTCTTATGGCAATACTTGGTGGCAAAGGAACTTTATGGGGACCAATTATTGGTGCAACTTTATTCCATTTCTTCAAAGAAGGACTTTGGACCTTTATATTAGGTTGGCAATATGTTGCGCTAGGAGTTTTAATTGTTGTGATCGTAGTTTATTTCCCAGAGGGATTGATGGGTTGGTTAAGAGAAAAGTATCCAGAAAGATTTGGTGAAGTAATTGATGAAAAAGATCGTAAAGCACAGGTGGAATTAAAATGAGCATTTTAGAAGTTAAAAGTGTAAGTAAATCTTTTGGTGGTGTGCAAGCCAACGTAGATATTTCTGTTTCAGTAGAACAAGGATCAATTGTTGGTTTAATTGGACCTAATGGCTCTGGCAAAACTACTTTATTTAATTCTATTGTAGGAACTCATCCAATAGACAAAGGATCTATTGTTTTTAATAATACAGAAGTATCAGAAATGCCTGTGCCTGCAGTAGCTAAACTTGGTTTACTAAGGACTTTTCAACAAACGAGAATTTATTCAAAACTAAATTGCGTAGAGAATATGCTTATAAGTCACAAAGCCAGTGACTCTGGATTTATTTTCGCAAAAGTACCCACTGAACTTACTGAGAAAGCAGAAAACCTTTTAAACTTTGTAGGCCTTTACCAAAAAAGAAATTTGAGAGCAGGGGATCTATCATTCGGACAGCAAAAATTATTAGAATTAGCAATGGCTTTAATGAATGAACCTAAAATGCTTTTATTAGATGAGCCGACTGCTGGAATTAACCCAACTTTAATTAATGGAATTATAGACAGATTGATTAAAATAAACAAAGATTATGGAATAACTTTGCTAGTTATTGAACACAATATGAAAGTGATTATGAGCCTAGCTCAAAAAATTTTCTGTTTAGCGCACGGTAAAATGTTAGCAGAGGGTTCACCTGATCAAATTAAAAATGATAAGCGAGTTGTTGATGCTTATCTAGGAGCGCAATAATGGCAAATCAATATGATGTTTTAGGTAAAGCACCTGGATTAGAAGACCTTAATAAACTATCTCCTAAAGACGTTCATCTAACGATTAGAGGTTTAAATGCTGGATATGGAAAAATGGAAATCCTTCACAACTTTGATTTAAACGTCAGTAAAGCTCAATCATTATGTTTAATTGGACCTAACGGAGCAGGAAAATCAACAATACTCCATTCTATTTATGGCTTCACAAATATTTTTGATGGAAAAATTGAATTAGAAGGTGATGAAATTACAAAATTAACTCCTGCACAAAAACTAAGTAAAGTTGGTATAGCTTACATCTTACAAGACAATTCAGTATTTCCTGATATGACGGTTGAAGAAAATCTTTTAATGGGCGGTTATATCAAAGACAAACAGGATGAAGCTTATGAAGAAGCTGAAAGAATTTTTCAAAAATATGAAAGATTAAGAAATAGAAGAAATCAACCAGCAAAAGTTTTATCAGGTGGTGAGAGAAGATTGTTAGAGATCTCCAGAGCTTTAGTGATGAAACCTTCAGTATTATTAGTAGACGAACCGTCAATCGGTTTAGAACCTAAATACATAAGTATGGTTTTTGAAATTTTAGAAGACCTTCAAAAGGCAGAAAAGAAAACTATTATACTTGTAGAGCAAAATGCTAAAAAAGGTTTAGAGTTTGCTGATATTGGATACGTTCTAGTTTCTGGCCAAACAGCAATTGCTGGTAAAGGCGATGATCTTCTAAAAAATCCTGATGTAGGTCGTTTATTCCTCGGAGGATGATAAATTCAAAAATCTTTTTTAAAGGGTTAAAATCATTAATAGGTGTTAGAAGTCCAGCAATACCATTAGCTGCATGCTTTATTGCACTTGGCGCTTTACTTAAGGATGCAGGATTAAATATTCAACAAAGTGCTGCATCAAGTTTTTTTACTTATGCTTTACCCGGGCAACTTGTTATGGCCGAGTCTTTATTAATAGGGGCGTCAATTATAAATATTTTTATAGCAGTATGGTTAGTTAACTTTAGATTATATCCAATGACCGTCTCTCTTTTTCCTTTACTTAAACATAAGTCTCAACCGAAATGGAAATATTATTTGTCATGTCATTTTCTTGCAATTTCCTCTTGGCTCATAGCTAAAGACACCTATAAAAAAATTGATCAGAAATATAGAATTGACTTTTGGATGGGTATAGGGTTTGGAACATGGTCCACTGCAATTGTAGCAACTTTAATTGGTTTCACTTTATCAGACTATCTTAATAAAGATATTATTATAGGTTTAGCAATTGTTAATCCTGTTTATTTCTTTTGTATGATGATTGGTGCAATGAACAATTTAAAAATTACCTTGGCTGTAATCTTGGGAACAACTTTAGGTCCTTTATTTTATTTATTTTCAAGTGAGTGGGCTATTCTTTTTGCCGGATTAACAGCAGGTTCAGTATCATATTTATTTGGAGTGAGAGATGGATCTTAATAATATTATTGTATTAGCTATAATAGCAACATCAGTTGCAACTTTTATATCCCGGTTCTTAGGAGCAGTAACATCTGAAAGAGTAGATGCTAATTCCAAACTTTTTGACTGGTTTAATTTAGTTGCTTATTCAACTTTAGCAGCCTTGCTCAGTAGAATAATTATTTTTCCTGCTGGAGTATTAGCTGATGCTGAATTAATTGTACGTTTATTAGTACTTGTCTGCTGTATATTCATTTTTATAATAATGAAGAAAAATTTAGTTATACCGACAATATTTTCTGCTATACTTCTATCTGTTTTAACAAGTATATGAGTTTAAAAATTGAAGATCACAAAAATTCTAAGAGAGTAAAGGTTATAAAAATACCTGAAGAAGATCTAGATAGATTAATATTCCCTTTTAAAAAACATTCAATTACATCATTAGAATATAAACCTTTTACTAGGTTTACTATTGCAAAAAGCTTAGATGAATTATTTAAAAATGAGTTGAGCAAACATCTTAACAAAGTTTTAAACGATAGAAACTCAGGAACAATAATTATCGAACCCGAAATAAAAAATAATAAGTTTGACAAAGATTTTTTAGTTAAACTGTCGACGGCTTTAGCTTATCTTGTCGGCAATCCAAATTTTGACTCTATGTCAGGCAAATACTACGCACGATTTGAGGTAAAACATGTAGATCAAAGCGACTCTTATTTAAGAAAAGCATACACAAATTTAGATCTCCATACTGACGGCACTTATGTAAAAGAAAAAACAGACTGGCTAATAATGACGAAAATGGAGGAACAAAATGTTTCAGGAGGAGAAAGTGTGATACTCCATCTTGATGATTGGGAATATTTAGATGATCTAAGTAAAGATCCGGTAGGAAGACAAAATTTTGTTTGGGGATCACCTAAAAGCAAGAATGTAGAATACAAAGTTGAACATCCTGTATTCTCAAATGATGATAAAGGTAAGCCAATTATTTCTTATATCGATCAATTTCCAGAGCCAAAAAATAAGCAACAAGGTTTATTTTTACAAAAATTATCAGATGCATTAGAGGAGAGTAAAAATAAAGTAGTATTTCCTTTACCAGTAGGCTCAACTATTTTTTCAAATAATTATTTCTGGCTTCATGGCAGAAAGGCTTTTAAAGAGCATTCTGGGTTATCTAGAGAGCTATTAAGAATCAGAGGAACTTTTTTCCATTAAATCATATTGACTCTTACTCATTAATTATTTTTAATAATACTAATTAATAAACAATGGGGGAAACAAATGTTAAGTAAATTTAAAAAACTTATCAGTATTGTATTTGCTACCGTTCTTTTAACTTCAATCTCATCAACTAGTTTTGCTATCGACAAATTACACTTTGTAATTGGCGGTGGAGCTGGTGGTGGTTGGGATGGAACTGCTAGAGGAACTGGAGAAGCGCTTACAAAAGCTGGTTTCTTAAAAAGTGCGTCATTCGAAAATATGTCAGGTGGAGGTGGAGGTAAAGCTTTATCATTCATGATTAATACTAAACCATCAGGAACAGTATTAGTTCAATCTACACCTTTAGTATTAAGATCAATCACAAGACATAAAGGTTACGTGAGTGGAAGTGGCGTTCTTTCATACAAAGATGTTGTGCCGATAGCTGGAGTAATAGGTGACTATGGTGCAATCGCTGTTGCAAAAAATTCACCGTATAAAAACTTTAAAGATGTAGTTGCTGCTTATAAGTCTAATCCAAAATCTGTTAAAATGGCGGGTGGATCTGTAAGAGGAAGCATGGACCATCTAATTGGTGCTTTAGCATTCCAAGAAGCGGGAGCTGATCCAAATAAAGTTGTATACGTACCTTACGATGCTGGGGGAAAAGCATTAGCAGGTTTACTTTCTGGTGAAACTCAAATTCTTTCAACTGGTTTGGGAGAAGTAATGGGAGCGAGAGACCAAGTAAGAATAATTGGTATCACTGCACCTAGCAGAGTTGCAGATGCTCCAGAAGTACCAACGCTTAAAGAACAAGGCTTTGACGTTCAGTTCGTAAATTGGAGAGGATTCTTTGGACCACCAAACATGAGTAGCACAGATAAAAAGAAAATTGCTAAAATGTTAGGTGAAGTACAAAAAACTCCAGAGTGGGAAGCTGTAAGAAAAAGAAATGCTTGGGTAAATATTTACAACCCAGACAAAAAGTTTGTGAAGTTTTTAAAAACACAAACTAAAGAAATGACAGCTTTAATGAAAAAGCTTGGAGTAATTTAGTTACCCAAATAAATTGGAGGAGCAGTGAGAATTAGCCCAGTAAAGATAATTTCACTGCTCTTCTTTATTTTTTCAGGACTCTATTTATATTACGCTCATCAAATAAGAGTTTTTTCTTTCGATGAAGACGCACCCTTTAACGCTAAAACATTTCCCATTTATTTAGGATACGCAGGCTTATTTTTTTCTGGTCTTTATATGGTATTACCGGAGAGAAAACCTTCAAATGTTAATCTTTCAGTTTTAGATTACAGGAGAACAATTACTTTAGTAATTTTAATGATTATTTATGGTGTAACTATTTTGAAAGCTGGTTACTTCTTATCCACCTCACTTTTTTTAGTTTTATCCTATATTACTCTTGGTGAAAAAAGATGGTTCTGGGTTTTTACACTTTCTTTCCCGTTCGTTGCAATTTTTATGTTTTTATTACACGGTTTATTAGACATTTATTTACGTGATCCATTTTTAAAATATTTAGGAATAATAGGATGATTGAAGGAATATTAATCGGTTTAAATACAGCCTTATCATTAAAAAATATCTTAATGGTAATGATAGGATGTTTTGCAGGAACTATAATAGGAATGTTGCCGGGGTTGGGACCGATGACGGCGATTGCTCTTATGATACCAATTACATATGGTTTTGAACCATCCACTGGTTTAATTTTAATGGCTGGAGTTTATTACGGCGCTGTCTTTGGCGGATCAACCTCTTCAATTTTAATTAATGCTCCAGGTGTTCCTGGAACAGTTGCAACATCTTTTGATGGATATCCCATGGCTCAACAAGGAAAAGCTGGTAAAGCTCTTGCAATTGCAGCCTATAGTTCTTTTGCAGGAGGAACAATTGCAGCAATATTTTTATTATTTGCCGCTCCAAGTTTATCAAAGGTAAGTTTGGCTTTTAGATCACCGGATTACTTTGGCCTAATGATTTTAGGTTTAACCGCAGTATCTGCATTTTCTGCTAAAGGACATTTTTTAAAAGCTATGATGATGGTAGTTCTTGGGCTAATGTTAGCATCTGTTGGACAAGATACTTTGTCTGATATTCCTAGATTTGTTTTTAATAATATGAATCTTGCTGACGGAATAAGCTTTGTACTTGTTGTGATGGCAACTTTTGCGATGAGTGAAGCTTTGACTATTATTTTTAAAGGTAGTGACCCAACTCAAGCCGCAAAACAAATATCATTATCTAAACTTGGATCAATTAGATTAGATAAAGATGAAACAAAAAAAATGGTAACGACAATACCTAGATCTTCAATCATAGGATTTATTATAGGAGTTTTGCCTGGCGCAGGTTCAACCATAGCTTCTTTCTTAGCTTATGGGATGGAAAGAAACTTTGTAAAAGATGAAGAAAAACAAAAATTTGGAAAAGGAAGTGTTAATGGTTTAGCCGCACCCGAAACAGCGAATAACGCTGCTTGCTCTGGATCTTTTGTTCCTTTATTAACATTAGGAATTCCAGGAAGTGGTACCACAGCTGTAATGTTAGGAGCTTTATTAGGTTTTGGAATTCAACCTGGACCAAGACTTTACCAAACAAATCCTGAAATTTTCTGGTCAGTAATTATGTCCATGTATATCGGAATGGTGATATTATTAATATTAAACCTACCTTTAATACCGTACATAGCTAGAATACTTGCAGTACCACGTGCATTTTTAATTCCTTTAATTTTATTTTTTTCTGTCACTGGTATTTATTTAATGTCATTTAATAATTTTGATATCTACCTGATGATAGGTATTGCTGTAGTAGCAACTATTTTACGTTTGTATGAATTTCCCATGCCACCTTTAATATTAGCATTTGTACTTGGAGGATTAATGGAAGAAAATTTAAGACGGTCGCTACTCATTAGTGATGGATCTTGGGCTTTTCTCTGGGATAGGCCACTAACTCTTTGTATAATGGTTACAATAGTTCTTATAGTCGTTTGGCAAATTTATAATAGTTATTTTAAAAAGAAATAAATTAATTATAGACGAACGTACTTTTTTTTCTTTTCTATTGAAAACTCTTTTGCGCCATTAATAACTAAAAATAGCATTCCTCCCGCAAGTCCAATATTTTTTAAAAATGCTATAACTTGCATTTGGTTAGAGAAATCAAAATGAAAAATAAAAGCAGTTAACATAGAAAATAACAAAAGCCCGCTGGCTGCGATTTTTACTTGATAACCTATTATTATCAGTACAGGAAATAAAATCTCTATAATAATGGCAGGAATAAGTAGTAAACCAGGAACGCCGAATCCCTCCATCCATCCAACTGTTCCGTCGTAATTTAAAATCTTATTTATTCCACTAAATAAAAATATAGCGGAGATCATAATTCTTCCTATGAGATCTAGTAAATTTGCCATATTTAATTTAACCCTAAATTTGAACTAAAGTCAAAAACCTATTTTAAAATTTATGCTTTTTTTCAATAAATTTTAAAATTAAAGGGACAATAAATAAAATCATTAATAATCTTATAATATGATGAAAAGATACAAATTCCGGATCTAGATCAAAAAAAATGGCTATAACAGCCACCTCATAAATTCCTCCCGGGCAATACGAAAGAAGTAAAGTGAAAAAATTTTTATCTATTATGAGACTTGCTACATATGCAGCGATTAATCCAAAGATTACCAGAAAAAAAGTTGCTACAAAACTGTGAAATGCATTTTTCCCTATCTCTATAAAAGTTTTATTTACAAACCTACAACCTACTGATGCCCCTAAAATTAAAAGGCAATAATCAATTATGTCTGGAGATATTCTGTAAGACGCCAATTCAGTAATTTGTAAAAATCCACTTGCTACCAAAGTCCCAGATAATAATGCCGCAGGAATTTTACATTTGTTAAATAAATAAATTAAAATAATAGAAGTTGTGACTAAAATGAATAAATCAATTATATTTTGTTCCTCAAAAACATTTTCTGGTAATTCAATAGATTTCACGTCATAAAAGCTATTTACGATTAATGGGAAAACAGTGATTATTATTATTAATCTAATAAGATGAGATGTTGCTACATGACTTAAATCAGATTTTTCATCTTCAGCAATAATTAATAGAGGTCCTAAAGCGCCTGGAGCGGCTGAAAAAATTGAGGTTTTTTTTTCATATTTTGAAAATTTTTGCAAATACTTTGAAACAAATAAAACACTAATAATAATGTAAATCAGCATTATTAATGATGTCCAAACCCACTGATGCATTTGAGAAAATAAATTCTTATCGATGTAGTTTCCAATATAAAGACCCAACAAAATTAGAATTAATGATAAAATTATTCTTGGCATCTTTAAATTTAATCCCATTAAAGAAGCTAATGATGTAAAAAGCATGGGCCCCAGAAACCACGCTAGCGGAATTTTCAAAAATTCTGCTATCAATGCTCCTGGAATAGATATTAGAATTACCAAAACAAATTTTTTTGATATAATTTCTTTCAATTCCATCAAAATAAGCTATTAAACCAGTTAATATTTTCTTTCACTAACAATAGGATAAACAGGTAAAATAAGCCTCAAATATCAAGGCTTTTACTGTTGCAAATATACCACTACAAACATTATACTGATTTGGGAGGCATATTTAAATTGATCCTTTTTGTCTAAATATATAGAAAAGACTCAATTTAACTAAGTTAAAATTATGAGGACAATTATGCATAAATATATATTAGCAACTTTAGCAACATTTTGCTTGTTGACTACAAATGTATTAGCAGGATCATGGGGTATGGGTGTAGCAGGTACACTAGCTGGTGTAAGTGCATCTGGTTCTGAGACAGAATCAGCAAATACAACAGGTATGAGTGGCTCAGCTGAAAACTCAGTTCGAGACGCAACTGCCGGAAATGATTTTGTAGTTGGTTCAGTATATCTTGAATATTCAATGGGTGATGCAGAAAATTTCACTGTTGGTGTTGACTATATACCTTTCTCTGCAGACGTAAACAGAGAGACTTTATCGAGAACTGATACAACAGCTGATGCAAACGAAGCTCAACAACAAGACGGAAAAAGAACCGCTAACGCAGAGATTGATAACCACATTACATATTATGTAGAAGCTGGTTCAACGTGGTACGGTAAACTTGGTTTTGCTCAAGTTGATATTAAAACAAATGATACAGAAACTCACGCTGGTACAAGTGGTCTATATCCAGACAAAACTTTGGACGCATGGACTTACGGTATAGGTTATAAAGGTACTTTTGGAGACAGAGGTATATTCAAACTTGAAGGTTTCATGACTGATTATGATTCTTACAGCGCGACAAACAACTCAGGAAAAACTTCTACAAAAACTGTTACTGCAGATTTAGATGTAGTAGGTGCTTCTCTAAGAGTTGGTATGAAATTTTAAATTTAAAATTTAAAAAAATTAAAACCGCCATTATAATAACTTATGATGGCGGTTTTTTTTGTTTTTATGATAAACAAATGATTACTCAATATTAGATATTATATATTATTTATAATATATTATTTTATATGTATTTAGGATTTATAGGCACTGGAAAAATTACATTATCTATTATTTATGGTATTTTT
The DNA here is from genome assembly GCA_902579605.1 of uncultured Pelagibacteraceae bacterium. GTDB lineage: Bacteria > Pseudomonadota > Alphaproteobacteria > Pelagibacterales > Pelagibacteraceae > Pelagilacustribacter. Next base: position 31,068 of record CACHHD010000002.1, on the reverse strand, counting down.
AAGTCAAAACTCAAAGTGAGAAAAATTTATATTTCTCAAAGAAATAAAAATATATCAAATAAACTTTCAAAAAAATTTAATAAAATCAAAATTTTAAAAAACAACCAAGAAATAATAGATAAATCTAATTTAATCTTTTTGGCAGTTACACCTAAAGTTGGTGATAAAATTTTACCAAATCTGAAATTTCATTCAAATAAAAGAATTATAAGTTTAATTTCTACAATCAATTTAAAAAAAATTAAGCAATACACCAAAAGTAAAAATGTAACTAGAGTCATTCCATTACCATTTATAAATATGAGAAAAGGACCTATAATTATTTGTCCAAGCAATAAAGAAATAAAAAATTTTTTTAAACACTTAGGAACTGTAATAGAAGTGAGGAAAGAAAATCTTTCCAAAGCTTTTTGGTCTACATCATCATTCATGGCCTCATATTACAATTTATTAAATATCATTTGTAATTGGCTCAACTCAAAAGGCATCCAAAAACTTCAAGCGGAGAAATATACAAAAGAACTTTTCCTAGCTTTATCCGAAGACGCAATGAATAAAAATAAAACTACTCTAAAACAACTCGTGCTAGAATCTCAGACTCCTGGCGGGACTAATGCCTACGTACTTAATGAACTTAAAAAAAAGAAATTTTACAAACTCCAACAAAAAGCTTTAAATGGCATATTTAAAAAATTTTAAATTTTAATAAATGGATACAGCATATTTCTTACAACAATTAATCAACGGATTAACCTTAGGTTCAGTTTATGGATTAATAGCAATTGGTTACACAATGGTTTATGGAATCATTGGCATGATAAACTTTGCTCACGGAGACATTTTTATGGTGGGCGCTTTTATTGCTTTAATTTCTTTTATTTTATTTGCATTAACGAGTATTGCTTTACCAATAGTGCTTTTACTTACGCTTCTGATAGCAATGGTTTTCACTGCTTGTTATGGTTGGACAGTTGAAAAATTAGCTTATAAACCTCTAAGAAAATCTTTTAGATTAGCTCCGCTAATTTCAGCGCTTGGAATGTCTATTGTATTACAAAATTATGTTCAAGCAGCTCAGGGAGCGAGAATAAAAACTTTACAACCTGTTATTCAAGGTGGATTTACTTTTATGGAAGATACAGGTTTTACAGTTTCTTTAAGTTATCTTCAGATATTCATAGTGTTAGTAACAATAATTTTAATGGCAATTTTCACTTTATTAATAACTAAAACTGCGTTGGGAAGAGCACAAAGAGCTTGTGAACAAGACAGAACAATGACAGCGTTAATGGGAATTAACGTAGATAGAACTATTTCAATTACTTTTATCATTGGTTCCTCTCTTGCATCGGTAGCTGGAATGATGTTCGTAATGTATTATGGTGTAATAGATTTTTATATAGGATTTTTAGCAGGTATCAAAGCATTTACAGCTGCAGTATTAGGTGGAATTGGATCTGTTCCTGGCGCTATGCTTGGTGGACTATTAATAGGTTTAATCGAAGTATTTTGGTCAGGATATATTTCGATTGAATATAAAGATATTGCGGCGTTTACAGTTTTAGTTGTTGTATTAATTTTTTTCCCGACTGGTTTTTTAGGAAAACCAGATATTGAAAAGGTTTAGTATGGAAAAAAAATTTTTTCAAACGTCAATCAAAGACAGTTTATTCACAGGTTTAATAGCTCTCGCACTTTTCGGTCCGATTGTTGGTTTGAGGACTGTTGCAAAAAATGAAGTTCTTGAAGTTCATCCTAAATGGTTCATTGTTTTAATCATAGTTATAGTTTGCGCTGTAGGAAGATTCCTTACAAATCTTTATATTTATAATCGAGATCAAAAAACTGGAATTCAATCAAGCATAGGCAAATCAATTAGTAATTTTTTAGATACAAAAGGTTATCAAATAGCTTTAACAGCAATTATATTTTCAGTAATTTTTCCCTTCCTTCCTTTTACAGATAGATACTTAATGGATATCGCTATCATGATGTTAACTTACATAATGCTTGGATGGGGTTTAAATATTGTAATTGGTTTAGCAGGTTTATTAGATTTAGGTTATGTAGCATTTTATGCAGTAGGCGCATATTCATACGCATTATTTGCAATTCATTTTGGTTGGTCATTCTGGATTTGTTTGCCTATAGCCGGAATATTCGCAGCTATGTTTGGAGTTCTTTTAGGTTTCCCAGTTTTAAGATTAAGAGGAGATTATTTAGCAATTGTAACTCTTGCCTTTGGAGAAATGATTAGAATTTTACTTTTAAATTGGTATCAACTTACAAAAGGTCCTGATGGGCTAACAGGAATACCAAGACCCTCTTTTTTTGGCTTACCCTTTAAAAGTTTTCCAGATGAGGGAGAGCAAACATTTCATACTTTTTTTGGTATTGAGTACGATCCAATGCAAAGAATTATTTTTTTGTATTATTTAATTTTAGTTTTAGCTTTAATTACTAATCTTTTTACAATTAAGATAAGAAGACTTCCAATCGGAAGAGCTTGGGAGGCTTTAAGAGAGGATGAAATTGCATGTAAGTCATTAGGCGTGAATCCAAGAAATACAAAACTTACTGCCTTCGCTATTGGAGCAATGTTTGGGGGGTTTGCAGGTTCATTCTTTGCAACTAGACAGGCTTTTATAAGTCCAGAGAGTTTTACTTTTATCGAGTCAGCTATAATAGTAGCAATTGTAGTACTTGGTGGAATGGGTTCTCAGACTGGTGTTGTACTTGCTACTGTTTTCTTAATAGGACTAATTGAAGTTTTTAGGGACTTCGAGTCTTATAGGATGATCGCATTTGGCGGTGCGATGGTTCTAATTATGATTTTTAGACCAAGAGGAATTTTAGCCACAAGAAAACCAACAATAACATTAGAAAAGAGTTCATCAAAATGAGTCAAAAATTATTAGATGTAGAAAATTTAACAATGAAGTTTGGAGGTCTAGTGGCTATTGATAATTTATCTTTTTCTGCTGATAAAGATAAAATTACTTCAATAATAGGTCCAAATGGTGCGGGCAAAACTACCGTATTTAATTGCTTAACAGGATTTTATAAAGCTACTGCGGGCTCAATGTTTTTAAATAAAGAGAATGAAAGATTAAACTTAAAAAAATTTTCTGATTTTAAAGTGGCGCAAAAAGCTGGAGTTGCTAGGACTTTTCAAAACATTAGGCTATTTCCACAAATGTCAGTTTTGGAAAACCTTTTGGTTGCTCAGCATAACAAACTAATGGATGCATCTGGTTTTACTATTCTTGGATTGTTTAACTCACCCTCTTTTGTAAAAAAAGAAAAAGAGGCAATTGAAATTTCAAAATACTGGCTAGATATTATTGGGTTAACTCACAGAGCAGATGATGATGCTGGAGATCTACCTTATGGAGATCAAAGAAAATTAGAGATTGTAAGAGCTATGTGTATTAATCCACATTTACTATGTTTAGATGAGCCAGCAGCAGGATTAAACGCAAAAGAGTCGGCTGAGTTAAATAAATTGCTTTTGTTTATAAAGAATGAAAAAAAAACAGGTATTCTTCTTATTGAGCACGATATGAGCGTTGTAATGGAAATATCGGATCACGTCGTAGTTCTAAACTATGGAAAAAAGATTTTTCAAGGATCTTCGAAAGAAACAAAAAATAGCCCTGAAGTAATTGAGGCTTATTTAGGGACGGAGGAATAAATGTTATCAATCTCAAATGTTGAAACTTTTTATGGAAACATACAGGCCTTAAGAAGAGTGAATGTAAAGGTGAATAGTGGAGAAATTGTTTCACTAATTGGATCTAATGGTGCAGGTAAATCCACTTTGCTAATGACAATTAGTGGAGTTAATAAAGCTACTACTGGTGAAATAAAATTTGATGAAAAAAATATTGAAAGCCTACCTCCACATGACATCGTAAATCTAGGTATATCACAAGTTCCTGAAGGAAGAAGAATATTTTCAAGACTATCTGTAGAAGACAATTTAAGGTTAGGAGCATCTTCAAATGAGAAAGGAAAAAATTTTGATAGCGATGTAAAAGGTGTTTACGATTTATTTCCAGTTTTAAAAGATAGATTGACTCAAAGAGGGGGAACATTATCAGGAGGTGAACAACAAATGTTAGCCATAGGAAGAGCATTGATGGCTAAGCCAAAAATGCTTCTTTTAGATGAGCCATCTTTAGGTATAGCCCCTAAACTTGTAAATCAAATTTTCATAGCGATTAAAAATATAAATAAAGAAAAAAAAGTGACTATTTTCTTAGTGGAACAAAATGCAAAAAAGGCTCTAGAGTTAGCGGATCGAGGTTATGTCCTAGTTAATGGAAATGTAACATTAGAGGGAACTGGTCAAGACCTATTGAAAAATAAGGATATTCAAGCGGCTTATTTAGAGGGTGGTGGAAAAAAATAATATTTTTCCATATTTACAAAAAACCTAAGGTAGTGTTCAATAATCCAAATTAATTAATTAATTAACAACAAAAAGAGGAACATATGTTTAAGATTATGAAAAATATTCTTTCAATAATTGCTTCAATCTTTTTATTAGGATCAATAACTGCAAAAGCTGACGTTGTTGTAGCTTCTGCTGGACCAATGAGTGGTCAATATGCATCTTTTGGTGCTCAGTTAAAAGCTGGTGCTGAAATGTGGTTAAAAGATACTAATGCAAAAGGTGGTATTTTGGGAGAAAAAGTTAAATTAGTAATAGGTGATGATGCTTGTGATCCAAAACAAGCTGTGGCTGTAGCAAACAAGTTTGCAGGTCAAGGAGTAACTTATGTAGCAGGACACTTCTGCTCAGGATCTTCTATACCAGCTTCTAAAGTTTACACTGAAGAAGGTATAATCCAAGTATCTCCGGCATCAACTAATCCAGCTTTTACAGATAAAGGTGGACCGAATGTATTCAGAGTTTGCGGCAGAGATGACCAGCAAGGTGAAGTTGCAGGCGCTTTCCTAGCAAAAGAATACAAAGGAAAAAAAGTTGCAATTATTCATGATAAAACTGCTTATGGAAAAGGTTTAGCAGATGCTACTAAGAAAAACATGAATAAAGGTGGATTAAAAGAAACTATGTACGAAGCATTCACAGCAGGCGAAAAAGATTATTCTGCTTTAGTTTCAAAACTAAAATCAAATGGTATCGAAGCTGTTTATCTTGGAGGTTACCATACTGAAGGCGGTCTAATCGTAAGACAAATGAGAGACCAAGGTATGAAAACTAAATTGATTAGTGGAGACGCATTGGTAACTGCAGAGTATTGGCAAATTACTGGTGATGCTGGCGAAGGTACTTTAATGACTTTCAGTCCAGATCCAAGAAACAATCCAGAAGCTGCACCATTAGTTAAGAAGTTCAAAGCAGCAGGGATTGAACCAGAAGGTTATGTGCTTTACTCGTATGCTGCTTTACAAGTATTCGAGCAAGCTGCAACTCAAGCTGGGTCTCTTGACAGAAAAAAAATTCTCAAAGCTATGAAAAAAGGTAAATTTAATACTGTTCTTGGAACTTTAAGTTTCGATAAAAAAGGTGACGTAAGTTTACCAGGTTACGTTTTTTATGAGTGGAGCAAAGGTAATTATAAACAATTATAATTATCAAACTTAAAAATTTAAAAGGGGGCGAAAGCCCCCTTTTTTTTATAAGGAGATAAAATGGAAATAAACTATAAAGATTTTAAAAAGGTCTCAATCAAAGTCGGCACAGTTTTAGAAGTAAAAAAAAATGAAAAAGCAAGAAAACCATCTTTAATAATAAAAGTTGATTTTGGAAAAGAAATTGGTATCAAACAATCTTCAGCTCAAATCACACATTACTATAACGCTGAAAATCTCGTAGGAAAACAAGTTATTGGAGTATGCAATTTTCCAAACAAGAATATAGCTGGTGTTGTATCAGAAGTATTAGTACTTGGTGCGATAGAAAAAGATGGAAAAGTTGTCCTAGTGCACCCTTCTCAGAAAACTGATAATGGTTTAGATATAGCTTAACGGATTATGAAAAATCGTGTGTATCTGAATAAATTTTTTAAGTCGATAATAACATTAACCTTATCGGTGTTACTTTTTTATTCTTTTGGACTCATCTCAGATAAAAAAAATGTTTTAGCTAATGTAAAAAATAATAAACAAAATGTTGAAGTGTTTAAAACCCCTTCTTGCGGATGTTGTTACGGATATATTTTATTTTTAGAAAAAGAACAATTTAATGTTAAGGAGACAGATATGAGAAATCTACATTCGATAAAACAAAAATATAATATTCCACTAGAAATGCAGTCATGCCATACTACTATTATTGGCAAATATTTTATAGAGGGACATGTTCCTCTCGAGGCAGTAAATAAGTTATTAAAAGAGCAACCTGATATTGATGGTATAGCTTTACCTGGAATGCCAATAGGGACACCAGGAATGCCTGGAAAAAAAGAAGAACCTTTTGTTGTATATCAACTAATTGATGGGAAATTCTCTATATTCATGACAATATAGAATATAAAAAAAATTATATTTAATTATTGTTTATCATTTAATGATAGACTAAGAACTTTACACAACACAAAATGCAAATTTTTCCATTAATCTTATTTGGTATTGCTACTGCTTTTTCACCTGGACCAAATAATATAATGACATCTTATACAGCTTTTAATTTTGGTTTTAGAAAAGCTATACCTACAATGCTTGGTGTAATAATTGGATGGACACTTTTAATAATCCTCTTGCAATTAACATCTGCTGCAGTTTTCGAAAAATATCAATTTATTCAAACAATAATAAAAATTCTTGGATCAATTTATCTCCTATATATGGCATATAAACTATCTTTTGGGGGGCAAACAAAGGATAAAAAAATTGATCCAAAACCAGTAACTTTTTTGAATACTTTCTGGTTTCAATTCATAAATCCTAAAAGCATTATAGTGGGACTTACTTCAATTTCTTTATTTATAGATACTCAAAATAATTATTTAAGAGATTCAATAATTTTGACATCAGTTTGGTTTTGTATGGCTGTTGGAAGCCAGACAGCTTGGTGTTTAATGGGAAAATACATGAGAAAATTCGCCACAAGTGATAAATTTATTAAGAATTTTAATTACTCGATGTCTTTTTTGCTTATCGTTTGTGTTATTATGTTCTATGTATAGCGCATGAAATTTAATAGTAAAAATTCCTTTAAATCATTAGACACTCTTAATTCATCTAGTAAAAATTATAAATATTTCAATTTAAAAATTGCAGAAAAAAATGGTTTAAAGGGTATATCTAAATTACCAAAGTCACTTAAAGTTTTATTAGAAAACCTTTTGAGATATGAGGACAATGTAACAGTAGATAAAAAACAAATATTAGCTTTAAAAGATTGGCTTAAAAATAAAATATCAAACACAGAAATTGCATACAGGCCTGCACGTACTTTATTGCAAGATTATACAGGAATACCAGCTATTGCCGATTTAGCAGCAATGAGAGATGCTGTTAAAGATAAAAATAAAGATCCAGAAAAAATTAATCCATTATCTACTGTTGATTTAGTTATAGACCATTCAGTAATGGTCGATGAATATGCATCAGGAAAATCTTTTAATCAAAATGTTGAAAGAGAATTTTCAAGAAATGGTGAGCGATATTCATTTTTAAAATGGGGGCAAAAAGCTTTTGATAATTTTAGAGTTGTACCTCCTGGTACAGGAATTTGTCACCAAGTAAATTTAGAATATTTATCCAAAGTTGTCTGGTCATCAAAAAGTGGAAATGATTTATACGCTTATCCAGATACTTTAGTTGGAACCGACAGTCATACAACAATGGTAAATGGCTTATCAGTCTTAGGCTGGGGTGTTGGGGGAATAGAAGCTGAGGCTGCAATGTTAGGTCAGCCTATTTCAATGTTAATTCCAGAAGTTATTGGTGTAGAGCTCAAAGGAAAATTAAAAGAGGGAACAACTGCAACAGACTTAGTTTTAGTCATTGTTGAAATGCTAAGAAAAAAAGGTGTGGTTGGAAAATTTGTAGAATTTTATGGTGAAGGTTTGAAAAATTTAACTTTAGCTGATAGAGCAACAATTGCAAACATGGCTCCTGAATATGGAGCTACATGTGGTTTCTTCCCAGTTGATGATGAAACTATTAAGTATTTAAAATTATCTGGAAGAGATCAAGAAACAATAGCTTTAGTCGAAAAATATTCAAAAGAGCAAGGGCTTTGGGCAAGCAATGATGTTGTGTTTACCGATACTCTTTCATTAGATGTTAGCAATGTAGTAACAAGCATTTCTGGACCTAAACGACCACAGGATAAAGTTTTACTTACAGAGGCTTCAACTGCTTTTGCACAAGTTTATAAAGAAAACACGAAAAGAGATAAGGCTATCGAAGCTAAAGTTAAAGGCTCTGACTTTAATATAAAAGATGGTGATATTGTAATTGCTGCGATAACATCTTGTACAAATACTTCTAACCCAAGTGTAATGATTGGTGCAGGTCTTTTAGCGAAGAAAGCTCATGAAAAAGGACTAAAAGTAAAACCATGGGTAAAAACCTCTTTAGCTCCTGGCTCGCAAGTTGTTACTGATTATTTAAAAAAAGCAGGTTTAAATAAATATTTAGATGAGCTTGGTTTTAATTTAGTTGGTTATGGCTGCACGACTTGTATTGGTAACTCAGGCCCTCTAAATCAAAATATTTCAGAGGCAATAAATAAAAACGATCTTTATGCCGTTTCGGTTTTATCAGGAAATAGGAACTTTGAAGGAAGAATTAATCCAGATGTTAAAGCTAATTACTTAGCATCACCTCCATTAGTTGTAGCTTATGCTTTAGCAGGCAATATGAATTTTGATATGTATAAATCCTCTCTTGGCGAAGATAAAAATGGTAAAGATGTTTTTTTAAAAGATATTTGGCCAAGTAATAAAGAGATCGAAGATTTAATGTTAAGTTCTTTAAATGCAGATATGTTTAAACAAAGATATTCAAATGTTTCAGAGGGACCTAAAGAATGGCAAGCTATTAATACGACAGATAGTGATATTTATAACTGGGAAGCTAATTCTACGTATGTGAAAAGACCACCATTTTTTGATGATTTGCCAGATCAACCAGAAGGATTTAAACCAATTAATGACGCTAGAATTCTTTTATTATTAGCTGACACAGTAACAACAGATCATATTTCACCAGCAGGAAGTATAAAAAAAGATAGCCCAACAGGCGATTATTTTATGAAGCATCAAATACAACAAAAAGATTTTAATTCTTACGGTGCAAGAAGAGGAAATCATGAAGTAATGTTGAGAGGAACTTTTGGTAATATTAAAATTAGAAATGAAATGGCTCCTGGCACTGAGGGTGGGTTTACAACGTTACAGCCAGATGGAAAAGTAATGAGCGTATACGAAGCTGCAATGGAATATAAAAAAAGAAAGAATGATTTAGTTGTTGTCGCTGGCAAAGAATACGGAACGGGTTCATCGAGAGATTGGGCAGCTAAAGGTACTAAGCTTTTAGGAATTAAAGCTGTTTTAGCAGAGAGTTTTGAAAGAATTCATAGATCAAATTTAATTGGAATGGGAGTTTTACCTCTTCAATTTAAAGAAGGTTTTGACCGAAAGAAATTAAATATCACAGGTGCAGAATTAGTTTCAATTATTAATATTGATAAAGGCGTTAAGCCAAGACAAGAAGTAACTTGTGAGATTAAATATCAAGACGGAATAAGTAAAAAAATTCAAATGCTTTGCAGAATTGACACCGCTAATGAAGTTGAGTACTACAAAAATGGAGGAATTTTACAGTACGTTTTAAGAAATATGCTTGCTAATTAGATGAGAGATATCAAAGTAAAAGTTCACCCATCAAAATCAAATCTTAAAAAAGAAGATCAATTAGCTTGGAAAATTGCAGAAATCGCCTCAGATAAAGCGAAAATTGATAAAGATGCAGTTGAGATGGTTATTAATAGAATTATTGATAACGCATCAGTTGCTATTGCTTCGTTTAATAGAAGACCTGTTATTTCAGCAAGAGCAATGGCTTTAGCTCATTCTAGAAAATCTGGAGCAACTGTCTTTGGTTTAAACCCAAAAATTAAAGTGGAATGTGAATGGGCTGCATGGGCAAATGGAACAGCTGTAAGAGAATTAGATTTTCACGATACTTTTTTGGCAGCAGATTACAGTCATCCAGGTGATAATATTCCTGCAATCCTAGCAGTTGCTCAACAAAAAGGATGTAATGGTAAAGATTTAACAAAAGGAGTACTTACAGGTTACGAAGTACAAGTTAATTTAGTAAAGGGTATTTGCTTGCATGAACATAAAATTGATCACATAGCTCACTTAGGTCCTAGTGTAGCAGCTGGATTAGGAAGTTTATTAAATTTAAAAACAGATCAAATTTATCAATCCGTTCAGCAAGCATTACATATCACTGTTTCAACAAGACAATCTAGAAAAGGAGAAATTTCCAGCTGGAAAGCTTTTGCACCAGCCCATGCAGGTAAGCTTGCGGTAGAAGCTGTAGATAGATGTATGAGAGGTGAGGGTGCACCATCTCCAATATATGAGGGAGAAGATAGTGTTATTGCATATGTTTTATCAGGACCTGATAAAGAATATACAGTTCCATTACCAAACGTTAATGAGCCAAAAAGAGCAATTCTTGAAACTTACACAAAAGAACATTCAGCAGAATATCAATCTCAAGCTTTAATTGATCTAGCTAGAAGTTTACATAAAAAAATTCCCAACATAAATGATATCGAAAATATTGTGATTGAGACAAGTCATCATACTCACTACGTAATTGGTACTGGAGCAAACGATCCTCAAAAAATGGATCCCAAAGCAAGCCGGGAAACTTTAGACCATTCTATAATGTATATTTTTGCGGTGGCACTTGAAGATGGTGCATGGCATCACGTAAAATCCTACACTCCGCAAAGAGCACAAAGAAAAAGCACAGTTGAACTCTGGCGTAAAATTTCTACTAAAGAAGATTTAAAATGGACTGAAAAATATCACGATCCTAACCCGAAAAATAAATGTTTTGGTGGAAAAGTAATTATTACTATGAAAGATGGATCAACGATTTCAGAAGAGATTAACGTCGCTGATGCTCATCCAGCAGGCAAGAAACCTTTTACACGTAAAGAGTACATCGAAAAGTTTATAACTTTAACTGACAAAATTATTTCTCAAAAAGAGTCAGATCGATTTTTAAAATGCGTGCAAAATCTCCCTAATTTAAAGGCTAAAGATTTAATAGGATTAAATGTTGAAGTTAAATCTTCGATAAAAGATAAATCTAAAAGTAGTAAAGGAATTTTTTAATTATTTTATTTTTTTTGCAAGATTGTTAGCACTTAGCCAAGCATCTTCAACTTTTGGACCATTAAACCAATCTCCACAAATACCTAAATTATATTTTTTAATCCATAAGCTTAAGTATGGTGTTTTTTTGTAATTATAGGAGTATTTCCAACCATGAATTTTTTTAAAGATTATTTTGTTTTTTTCAAATCCCGTCAATTTTGTAAAACGCGAAATTAATTGATTCATAATTGTTTTATCAATTTTATATTTGTTAATAGTTTTTTTTGACCATTTAAGCGTGGCTTGAAGCGTCCATAAGTTTATATTTGATTTAAATCTTTTCTTACTATTTTCGTTAGCAGCCCAAGCTAAAATATCATCATCAAATCTAATTGAACTAATAGGGGGATTTTTTTGTTTTTTAAATGCAACCATAACAGTAATATTTGGTTGCATCTGAACTTTCAGCTTCAAGATCTTTTTATTTAAGTATTTTTTTGCTAATTTTTTTAATTGAGGAAAAGGGCAAGTTAATATTAAAGATTTAAATTGATACTTTGATTTGTCTTTTAAAGTAATTTCCCAAAATTTTTTTTTAAAGTAAATTTTTGTTACAGGTGAACCAAATGATTTCTTAATATTTTTCAAATTGAATTTGACTAAATCATTATTAGCTTTTTTTCCTATATATTTTATTGATAATTTTTTTTTTTCAAATGTAAAATCCAAATGATTGTCATCCCAAATTTTCAAGATCTTATTTTTATAGAGTTTTTTAATATATTTAGTAAATATTTTTGATTTTGGAGAAATATATTGAACACCATGATCAAAACTTAAATTATTTTTGAATCTTTTGTTTGATGAACGCCCACCTGGACCCCGAGCCTTATCGAAAACATGCACTGAATACTTACTGGATAAAACATTTGCTATTGTAGACCCAGATACTCCGGATCCCAAAACAAAAAAATCTATCATATACTAAATAGGAATTCGTACTGCTCTTTAATTGTAAGAACTTCAAGATTTACAAGTCCACCAATAATTAGCTGCAGTGCTACAATAATTATAACAAATATACCTACATAACCTAACCATTTGTGATCCTTAATATAATTAGCAAAATATGTAGCGAGTGTAGCTACTAAAAAAACTGATAGAAGTAGACCTGTCACCATTAAATAATAATAATCTTTAGCTGCACCAACTACACCCAAAACGTTGTCGAAACTTAAAGTTATATCTGCTATTAAAATTCTATAAACACCTGTTTTGAAAGATACTGGTTCTTTAGATTTTAACGAGGGAGACCTAATTTTATTTTTTCCAAATAAATCTTGCCTGATGTTATAGACTATCCATAAAAGAGCTAGTCCACCTGCAATTTTGATCCATGCATATTCAAGCATGTAGTCAGTACCGAAAGCAAAGAATATTCTAAATATAAATGCACCTGCAACCCCCCATGCAATTATCTTCTTCTTATTTTCGGGTGCAAAATTTGCGGCTATAAGACCTATAATGATCGCATTATCCGCTGCCATTACGATGTCAATTAATATTATTTGTATAGCAATTATGAACTGTTCTAACATTTTACTAACTTCTTATATAATTTAATTGTTTCATAATAAAGAATAATTTATCCATAAGTATGCCCAGTTTAAGGTTTCCTGCAAAAATTACAAAATGGCAAATATTTAAATTATCTATACCAATATTTTTTTCAAATTTGGCGATTCCATTGGTTGGTATAGTCGATACAGGACTAATGGGTCACCTTGAAAATGAAAAATTTTTGATTGCAACCAGTATTTCAACAATGGTCATAACTATGATCCTTTGGAGTTTTGGTTTTCTAAGAATGGGAACAGTAGGAATGGTTTCCCAATACTTGGGAAAAGGCGATTATAGAGAAATAGTTTATACTATCTTAAGAAATCTTATTTTAGCTATTATTATTTCATTAGCTATAATATTATTAAAACCACTTATATTATTTTCAATAAATGAAATTTTTATTACATCTGAACAAACTAAATTATTAATAGACAATTATATTTCAATCAGAGTATTTTCTGCTCCAGCTGAGCTTGTAATCTATATACTTATTGGTTTTTTTTTAGGTTTACAAAGAACATTTATATCTAGTTCAATTATAATTAGCCTAAGTATTCTAAATATTTTATTTAGTATATATTTTGTTAAAGAATTAGATTTAGATATTACTGGTGTTGCTCTTGGAACATTAATTTCTTCTTATTTAACTGTAATTGTAAGCTTAATATTTACTTATTTTTTTATAATTAAAAAATTCAAAGTAATTCCTAAATTTCAAGAAAAAATTTTAAGACCAAAAAAGTTAATTAAATTATTAAATATAAACTTTGATATTTTTATAAGGACTATTTTTCTAACATTTGCCTTTTTTTGGATTACTTATATGAGCTCAACTTTGGGTGAGGAGTTTATAGCAATAAATTCAATTTTATTACAATTAATAATCATTTCTTCATTCTTTCTTGACTCCTATGCATTTTCAACAGAGGGAATTGTTGGATACTCAGTAGGTAAAAAATCAACTAAAATGTTTCTAACAGTTGTTAAAAATTCTTTACAATTAAGTTTTTTTACAGGTTTAACTATAAGTATCTTTTATTTTTTTGTGGCAAAAGACATTATAAACTTATTAACTGACTTAGATTTTTTAAGATATTTATCCTATAAATATTTGCTGTGGGTTATTATTATTCCGACCATTGCATCTTTTTGTTATCAATTAGATGGAATATTTTTAGGAGCAACTCAAACAAAAGAATTAAGAAATAGTATGATAATTTCTGTAATGTTATATGTGATTTTGTCGATCTTTCTTACTCAAAACCTTGATAATTATGGTGTCTGGTTTTCATTAACATTGTTTATGATTCTTAGAGCTTCAACTTTACATTTCTATTTTTCTAAAATATTGAATAAGTTTAAATGAGTATAATTTACAAAATTCCAGGCTATATCCTTTGTTTACTCGGAGGTTTCTTTTTAAGTTGGGGAGGTTTAATAATACGCTCTTTTGAAACTAATGATATTTGGCAAATTCTTTTAATAAGGTCTTTATTTTTTATAATTACCTTAACAGCCTTTTTATTTCTAACATATAAAAAAAATACAATAAATGTAGTAAAAAAATCAGGATTTCCTGCTATCGTTGCAGGTTTATTTTTATCACTAAGCTTTGTAGCTTATATTGTTGCAATGTCTAAAACAACTGTTGCTAATGTTGTTTTTATAATCAGTACACAAACTATTTTTTTGGCATTGTTCGGCTTTTTATTTCTAAAAGAAAAAATTACATTTAAAGGATTAATAGCTATAACCTTGGCTTTTATAGGCATGTTAGTAATGGTAAAAGACTCTATAAATCAAGGGACTTTATTTGGAAATATAGTTGCTTTTGCTATTCCAATTAATTTTACAATACTTGTAATGATTATAAGAAAGTTTCCTGATCTCGATATGATTCCTGCTATTTTTTATTCTGGTATTTTTAGTGGAATATATGGTTTATTTTTAGCAAGTAATTTAACTTTTTCACCAAATGATATCCTTATGGGTTTTTTATTAGGTGTTCCGCAACTTGCTTTTGGATTTATATGCGTAACAATAGGAACAAAAACTACTAAGGCTGTAACTGTCGGTCTTTTAATGTTACTAGAAACAATCTTCGCGCCTATTTGGGTTTGGATTTTCTTGAATGAAGTTCCACCAATGAGTGTATTTATGGGTGGCGCGATAATAATATCTGCCGTTATAATAAAAAGTTATGATAAATCGCTAAAAATAGGCGACTAAAATAATTGACTTTTTAGGCTTAATGAACGAAAGTCCTCTTGTAACGGGAGAGTCTATTTAATATAGCGCCGAAGGAGCAACCACCCCGGAAACTCTCAGGCAAAAGGACCGTTGCCGTAATAACTCTGGAAAGCAGGCTTTGCCTCACCGAAGGAGTAAATCTCTCAGGTTTCAAAACAGATGGGGTACAAAAAGAGTTATTATGGGTGTACAAAAAACAGCTTTATATGATTTGCACAAAAGTTTAGGAGCAAAGTTTGTTCCATTTGCTGGCTATGAAATGCCTATCCAATATAAGGATGGTATCGTTAAGGAACATATTTCAACAAGGACTCATGCTGGTTTTTTCGATGTCTCACACATGGGGCAATTTTTTTTAGAGGGAGACGAAACATTAGTAGAAGCCTTGGAAAAAATTATTCCTTCAGATTTAAAATCACTAAAAGTCAATCACTCAAAATATTCTTTTTTATTAAATGATGACGGTGGAATTATAGATGATTTAATCGTTACAAAAACAAAGAAAGGTTTCTGTATAATTTTAAATGCGGCTTGTAAGGAAAACGATATCAAACATATTTCAAAATTTTTAGATAAAAATCATAAATATCTTTTGAATAATGATTTATCTTTAATCGCTTTACAAGGACCTAAGTCAGTAGAGATTTTAGAAAAACTTACACCAGGTGTCTCTCAATTAAAATTTATGACAGGTAATTATTTTAGTTATGATAGTGAAAGACTTTATATAACAAGATCTGGATACACAGGTGAGGATGGTTTTGAAATTTCAATTTCTAATAAAAAAGTAAAAAACTTAATTGATTTTTTGATGAAAAATGGAGTCAAGCCTATAGGTTTAGGTGCTAGAGATACATTAAGATTAGAAGCTGGACTATGTCTATATGGTCATGATCTAAATGAAAAAATAAATCCTGTGGAAGCCAATCTCAAATGGGCAATTGCAAAAAAAAGGAAAGAGGCTGGTGGTTTCAATGGTTGGAGTAAAATAAAAAATTTATTAACAAATGGTAGTGAAAAAATAAGAGTAGGCATCAAACCCGAGGGAAAAGTTATAGCTCGGGAAAATACAAAAATTTTTTCTTCTAATGGCGAAGAAATAGGTTTTGTAACGAGTGGAACTTTTGGTCCAAGTGTAAACGGGCCAGTAGCAATGGGTTATGTTAAATCAAAATTTTCTGAAATTGGAACTTCAGTACAACTTGAAGTCAGGGGAAAAAAATATGAAGGTAAAGTTTCAGAATTACCATTTTATAAAAAAAGTTATGTAAAATAATAAGGAAGGCAAAAATGAGTGAAAAAAAATTTTCAAAAAAACATGAATGGGTTTCATTAGACGGCGATATTGCAACAGTTGGTATAACTAAACACGCAACTGAAATGCTTGGAGATATAGTTTTCGTTGAAGTACCAGATGCGGGTAAATCTATAGAGAAAGAAGGGCAGGCCGCTGTTGTAGAATCGACTAAGGCAGCTAGCGATGTTTATTCACCAATTTCAGGAGAAGTTACCGAGGGAAACAAAGCTATAGCTGATGATCCAGGTAGTGTTAATGGAGATCCAGAGGGAACGAGTTGGTTTTTTAAATTAAAAATAAAAAATAAAGGTGAACTTGACTCATTAATGTCCAAAGAAGAATACGATAAATTTTGTAAGGAGAATCCAAATTAAATGATAGACGATAATTCAAAAGAATTTTTAAAAAGACATATTGGCCCTTCAGATGAAGAGCAGTCAAAAATGCTTCAATACGTGGGATATAGTTCACTTGAGGATTTAATGAAAAACACTGTTCCAGAAAAAATTTTATTAAAAGATGATCTTAAGATAGTTGAGCCGCTGTCTGAAAATGATGCTTTAAAAAAATTAAAATCTATATCAAAAAAAAACAAAATTTTTAGAAACTTTATTGGTATGGGGTACTATAATTCTATTACTCCAAACGTAATCTTAAGAAATATCTTAGAAAACCCAGGCTGGTATACCTCTTACACACCCTACCAACCAGAAGTAGCTCAAGGCCGTCTTGAAATGCTTTTAAATTTTCAACAAACAATTATTGATCTTACAGGAATGGATATTGCTAACGCTTCTTTACTTGACGAAGCAACTGCTACAGCAGAAGCAGTTGGCTTATCTCAAAGATTAGATAAAACAAATGCAAAAAAAATATTTATTTCAAGTAATTGCAACCCACAGACAATTGATCTTATTAAAACTCGTACAAAGCCTTTTGGATTAGAACTTATTGTTGGTGATGAAAAAAAGGAATTATCAAAAATTAATCAAGATATAATTTGTGGGGTTTTAGCTTATCCTGGAACTCTGGGTGAGATAATAGATCCAAGTGAAAGCATAAGTCAAATTCATAAAAAAAATGGAAAGGCAATTTTAATATGTGATTTATTATCTTTAGTCAGGTTAAAAACTCCAGCAGAACTTGGTGCTGATATAGCCGTAGGTAGTGCCCAAAGGTTTGGTATTCCCATGGGCTATGGTGGGCCACACGCGGCTTTTTTTGCTACTAAAGAGGAATTTAAAAGATCAATGCCGGGTAGAATTATTGGTGTATCAAAAGACAGACACGGAAAAAAAGCATACAGACTTTCTTTACAAACAAGGGAACAACACATCAGACGAGATAAAGCAACTAGTAACATATGCACGGCTCAAGCGTTGTTAGCAATAATATCTGCAGCCTTTGCAATTTATCATGGGCCTGATGGGATGCTCAAAATAGCTAATAGGACTTCTAAATTAGCAAAATTATTTGCTGATGAAATTAAAAAAGGTGGTTTCCAAATTTTATCAGACCATTTTTTTGATACAGTAACAATTAAAACAAGCGATAAGACAAGCTCTATTTATCAAACGGCTTTAAATGAAGATATTAATCTAAGAAAAGTTGATGATAAACATATATCCGTAGCATTTGATGAAACAAAAAAACTAAATGATGTAAATATATTATTAAAAATATTTGGAGTTTCTAAAATAATTAATCAGGATGTAAAAGTTGAGCTTAATAATCTTCCTAAAAATCTTTTAAGAACATCAAAGTACCTAACTCATCCAGTTTTTAATAAATATCATTCTGAAACAGAGATGCTAAGGTATTTAAAAAAACTCGAGGATTGTGATATCGCGCTTAATCGATCCATGATTGCTCTAGGTTCTTGCACTATGAAACTTAATGCAACAGCCGAGTTAATGCCTATTACTTGGAAGGAATTTTCTTTACCTCATCCATTTGTGCCAACAGATCAAATGGAAGGGTATAAAATTTTATTTAATGACCTGATAAACGATCTAAAAGAAATTACTGGATATGACGCAGTTTCTTTACAACCAAATTCTGGTGCTCAGGGTGAATACGCCGGGTTAATGACAATAAGGAAATTTCATGAAAGTAACGGACAAGGTGATCGAGATGTATGTTTAATTCCAAACTCAGCACACGGAACAAATCCAGCAAGTGCTCAAATGAGCGGAATGAAAGTGGTTGTTGTAAACTGTGATGAGGATGGTAATGTGGACCTAGGTGATTTAAAAAATAAAGCGGAAAAATATTCCAAAAATTTAGCCGCTTTAATGGTTACTTACCCTTCGACTCATGGAGTTTTCGAAGAAAAAATTATTGAAATTTGCAATGTTATTCACAATCATGGTGGTCAGGTATATATGGATGGAGCAAATTTGAATGCTCTAGTCGGTATTGCAAAACCAGGAAAATTTGGACCAGATGTCTGTCATATTAATTTGCACAAAACATTTTGCATACCACATGGCGGTGGAGGACCAGGGATGGGACCAATTGCGTGCGCAAAACATTTAGCTAATTTTCTTCCAACTCATGAGATAATTAAAGACGCAGGACCAAAAAACGGAATGGGGGCTGTTTCTGCTGCACCATGGGGAAGCCCAAGTATTTTACCTATATCTTGGATGTATATAAAGATGATGGGGGCTGAGGGTTTGAAAAAAGCTTCACAAATTTCAATTTTAAACGCAAATTATATTTCGAAGAAATTATCTAAAGACTATAAAGTTTTATATACTGGTAAAAATGGAAATGTAGCCCATGAGTGCATAATAGATATTAGACCAATTAAAGCTAGTTCAGGAATTTCAGAGGAAGATTTAGCTAAAAGATTGATAGACTTTGGTTATCATGCCCCAACTATGTCCTGGCCAGTTGCAGGTACAATAATGATAGAACCCACAGAAAGTGAAAATTTAGAAGAAATAGATAAGTTTTGTAATGCATTAATTAAAATAAAAAAAGAAATTGATTTAGTGGAGTCATCAAAATTTGATAAAATTGACAATCCATTAAAAAACGCTCCTCACACTTACATTGAATTATCCTCAAATGACTGGAGTCATAAATATACGCGAGAAGAAGCGGCTTTTCCAACTGAGTTTGTAAAAAATAATAAATATTGGCCTCCAGTCGCAAGAGTTGACAATGTTTATGGAGATAGAAATCTTGTATGTTCTTGCCCATCTATGGATGAATATAAAGATGAAGCTGCTTAATAAATGAAAATAGCAGTAATTGGCTCTGGAATATCCGGACTATCTTCTGCGTATTTTTTGTCAAAAAAATTTAAAGTTGACTTATATGAGAAAGCTGATCATTTTGGTGGACACTCTTTTACCTATGATATTAAAGAGGGTGATAAAATTGTACCTGTTGATCTAGGTTTTATTGTCTTCAATGAAGTAACTTACCCAAATCTAGTTAAATTTTTTGAAGATCTAAATGTTCCATATGAAAAAAGCGATATGTCCTTCTCTGTTTCAATAAAAAATACTAACATAGAATATAGTGGAAGTGGTCTTAGCGGAATTTTTGCAAATAGAATTAATTTATTAAATTTTAAATTTTTAATAATGATAAAAGAGATAATATCTTTTTACAAAACTGCACCAAAAATACTTAAAAATAAAATAACAGAGCAAACTTTAGGGGATTTTTTGAATAAAAAAAAACTTTCAAAATATTTTATAGAGTATCATATTATACCTATGGTTGCAGCTATATGGTCGATGCCGTTTGAGAAAGCAAAAAAAATGCCAATAAAATTTTTTTTAAATTTTTTTATTAATCATGGGTTATTTAAATTAAAAAATAGACCACAGTGGTATACAGTTACAAATAGAAGTAGAGCTTATGTTAAAAAAGTTACCGATAAAATCAGCGGTGAAATATTTAAAAATTATAAAGTGAGCAAAATAGTCAGAAGTAACGATAATATTCGAATTATAATCGGAAATGAGTATATAGATTATGATCAGGTAGTTTTAGCCTCACATGCTGATGAAAGCTTAGACATGCTAGAAAAACCGACTACACAGGAAAAAAATATTTTAGGAAAATTTAAGTATGTTAAAAATGAAGCTTTTTTACACACTGATGAAACTCTTATGCCTCAAAAAAAAAGAGCCTGGTCTAGCTGGAACTCCATTTCAGATGGAAAAAGAACATGTATTACTTATTGGTTAAACAAACTTCAAAATTTAAAGACACCTAGAAACTATTTTTTAACTTTAAATCCTATTCATGATATTCAAGATAACCTAATTATTAAAAAAATAAATTTTACTCATCCATACTTAAACACTGAGAATACGCTACTTCAAAAAGATTTACATATGATTCAAGGTAAAAAAAGGACCTGGTTTTGTGGTAGTTATTTCGGTTACGGTTTCCATGAAGATGGATTAAAATCATCAATTGAATTAATAAATAATTTTCAAATTTAATGAACTCTTGCATATATAATGGTGAAGTTACCCATACAAGATTTAAGCCTGTCAGGCATTTTCTAAAATATAAAACTTTTTCACTTTTAATCGATCTAGATGAGATTTATCTTTTGGACAAATCAATAGGTATTTTTTCACATAACAAATTTAATATTTTTAGTTTTTATGACAAAGATCATGGAGATCGAGATGGACGTAATTTGAAGGATTGGGTAATTTCAAATCTTAAAAAATTCCAGATAAAAGAAAACATAACAAACATCAAATTGCTTTGTTATCCCAGAATACTCGGGTATGTTTTTAATCCATTGAGCATTTTTTATTGCTATGAAAAAGATAAACTAGTAGCAATTTTTTATGAGGTAAAAAATACTTTCAATGAACAACATACGTACGTTTTTAAGATTAAAAACGATGAGGAAATAATTCAAAAATGTAGAAAAAAGTTTTATGTGTCTCCGTTTATGGACATGGAGACTTATTATAATTTCAAACTATTAAATCCAAATGACAAGTTGTCAGTTTTTATAAAACAAACAGATACAGATGGAACAATTTTAACTGCAACTCAAACGGGAGATAAAAAAGAATTTAGTTTTAAACAGCTAGCAATTAATTTTTTAAAGTATCCATTAATGACGATAAAAATTATTGGTTCGATACATTATGAAGCATTACTATTATGGAAAAAAGGAGCAATATATCGGAAAAGAGATATTAAATTAAAAAATAATTTAAGTTTTGAGGAAAACTAATGAGTTTAACTAAAATTTCTGAAAAATTTGTTCTAAACAAATTAAAACATATTTCTCAAGGAAATTTAAAATTAATCAATTACGATGGAAAAGTTTTTCATTTTGGAGATTTAGAAAGCAAACTATCTGCAGATATAAAAATTAATAACCCAAGTTTTTACTTACATGTTGTACTAGGAGGAAGTTCGGCTTTAGGCGAAGCACATATAAAAAAAGATTTTTATACTTCAAATTTAACTAATTTAATCGAACTCACAGCAAGAAATATTAATACTATTTATTCTTTTTCAGGAAGTTTAAAATTACAAAAGATAAAGAATTTTTTAAAAAAAATATTTGCGTCCAATACTAAATCTAAAAGTATAAAATATATTTCAAAGCATTATGATTTAGGTAACGATTTTTTTTCATTATGGTTAGATAAAACTCTTACTTACTCAAGTGCAGTTTATAAAGACGAAAAAGATGATCTAGAAAAAGCACAAAAAAATAAATTTCAAGAACTTATAAATTTACTTAATATTAAAGAAGGAAATAAGATTTTAGAAATTGGATGTGGTTGGGGTGGCTTTGCTGAATTTTTAGCAAAGAAATATGATGTAAGTATTGATTGTATAACGATTTCAAAAAATCAATATGATTTTACAAAAAAGAGAATATTTAAGTCCGGCCTGAATAATAAAGTTAATGTTAAATTTTTAGATTATAGAGACTTAAAGGATAGATATGACCATGTTGCTTCAATAGAAATGATAGAGGCTGTAGGTGAAAACTATATGGATAAATATTTTCAAACTATAAAAAAAGTTTTAAACAATAATGGTACTGCTGCAATTCAAGGTATAGTTATAAAAGATGAATTATTTGAAAGGTATCGAGCAAATGAAGACTTTATTCAAAAATATATTTTTCCTGGCGGTTTTTTACCCTCAATAAATTTTATGGAAAAACTTATAAAAAAAAATAATCTTAAACTTGAGAAATTAAATACTTATTCCGATGATTATGCCAGAACCTTATCTACCTGGAGAAAAAATTTTTTAGGTGTCTGGGACAAAATAAGCCCACTTGGTTTTGACGATTATTTTAGACGTATGTGGGAATTTTATCTATCTTATTGTGAGGGTGGCTTTAAGTCTAGAAACATTAACTTGATTCAATTCTCTATGTCGAATAGATATTCCTCATGAAAAAATTTATAGGACTTTTTTTACTAATACTAATAACAGGATGTGCAAATAAAATGAAACCAACTGATTTTAAAGATCAAAAACCTAGATTAGTTATAGAAAATTATTTATCAGGCAATGTTAAAGCCTGGGGAGTATTACAGAATAGATCTGGCAAGGTTACAAGACAATTCAAAGCAGATTTAAACGGAAAGTGGGACGGTTCGAAATTAATTTTAGATGAGGTATTTAATTGGAACGATGGAGAAAGACAAACCCGACAATGGATAATTAATAAAGTAGATGAACATAATTATGAGGGAACCGCTTCAGATGTAGTTGGAACTGCTAAAGGCTATTCATATGGCCCTGCCTTTAAATTTGAATATGTTTTACTTGTGCCAGTAAAAGGTAAAGATATTAAAATTACTTTTGATGATTGGATTTTTATGCAAGATGAGCGTGTAGCAATAAACAGAGCTACGATGACTAAGTTCGGAATTAAAGTAGCGGAACTAACTGTGATGTTTGTAAAAGATTAATATGTTTGAACTTCCCAAATTAAATTACGCTAATTCTGCTCTTTCTCCAATAATGTCAGAACAAACTTTAGATTTACATCACGGTAAACACCATCAAACATATATTACAAATCTAAATAATTTTATAAAAGGTTCTGAATATGAGAAATTGACTTTGGAAGAAATAATAAAAAAATCATCTACTGAAAAAAAATCAAGTATTTTTAACAATGCCAGTCAACACTGGAACCATAATCTTTTTTGGAGGTGTATGAAACCTAATGGCGGTGGAAATGTTCCATCTAAACTTGAAAAAAAGATTAAACAAGATTTTGAAAGTTTTGAAAAATTTAGGGAAGAATTCATCAATGCTGGAATTACTCAGTTTGGATCTGGATGGTGTTGGCTATCTTTAAAAGAAGATAAGCTTGTAGTAACTAAATCACCTAATGCTGAAAATCCCATAATTCATAATATGAAACCTATTTTAGGATGTGATGTATGGGAGCATTCTTATTATTTAGATTATAGAAACAAAAGACCAGTTTATTTGGAAAATTTTTTCGATAAATTAATTAATTGGGAATTTGTTGAGTCTCTTCTCTAACTACCTCTTAACGAGCTTGTCTACTAAAAATAAATAAAGTCTGTAAGGTAATATTCTTAAAAATTTTAAGGTCAAAGTTAATCCTTTTGGAAAATGGATTTCAAAAGCACTACTTTTCACTAAGCCATTAAAAATTTTTTCTGCTGCATACTCAGGAGTTTTTAAAAATGGCATCGGAAATTCATTTTTATCAGTCAATGGGGTTTTTATAAACCCGGGTGATACAACTGAAACTCTCACTCCAAATTTTTTAAAATCAAAATAAATGCTCTCACTAAAATTAGTTAGGGCAGCTTTAGATGGTCCATATCCACTTGAGTTTGGCAACCCTCTATAACCCGCAATAGATGAAACTATTGAAATATGTCCAGATTTCTTATCTTTAAAATATCTTTCAACAGATTTTACGCAATCGATTACACCTAAAAAATTAACATTTATTACATTCTTTATTTTGTCAGGATCGATATTTTGTTCGTCTTTTGGCTCATATGTACCACTAGAAAATAAACATATATCTAAGTCACCAAAATTATCTAAAATATTTTTAAAAACCTCATTAATTTGATTTCGATTAGTAACATCGAGAGGAAAAGATACTATATTGGGATTTTTAGCTAATTCATCAAGAAGTTCTTTTCTTCTAGCTGAGACCGCAACTTTCCAACCCTCATTAGCAAATTTTTCAGCAACTGATTTTCCTATTCCGCTACTTGCACCAGTTATCCAAATTTTTTTCTGTTTTTCTGACATATAAAGTTTATATTTTAATTATGAATAATAAATATTTATCATTATTTATAATATTAACCATTACTTTTTTAGCCTCTGCAATTGGCGGTTTTACTACTTCAGCTTTTAAAGAACCTTGGTACTCACAATTAACACTAGCACCTTTTAATCCTCCAGCATGGGTTTTCGGACCTGTTTGGACAACGTTATATATTTTTATGTCAGTAGCAATATGGAAAATTTGGTTCAATAAAAAAAATAAATATATTCTTAAGATTTATTTTATACATCTTTTTTTTAATAGTACATGGAGCATTGCTTTTTTTGGATTTCACCAAATAGGTTTAGCATTGTTAAATTTAATTATTATATTAGCCTTTATCGCATTTCTATTGAAAGAATACTTTAAAATAGACAAGATCAGCTATTATTTAATGGTCCCTTATTTTTTATGGAGCACATATGCACTAATTTTAAATAGCTATATTTTTATTTATAATTAGAAAAATTTTGTTGGATAATTTCTTTTTAATAAATATTTGTTAATTAAAATTGATAAAATAATTATTACTATTGTTCCAGCTGCGACAGGTAAAAAGATAAATTCAAATGATACGTCCGATAAAAGAGCTATCAAAGGATTTGCAGCTGCTGGAGGATGCTCCACTTTAAAATACATCATAAGGGCTAAAGCAAGTCCAACTGCTAATCCTAAAGTAATAAATGATATTCCAAAAATTTCATTAAATAAGATACCCACTATTATAGACACAAGATGACCAAAAAAAACATTTTTGGGTTGAGCCATATCGGCTTGATAAAATACTAAAACACTAAAAGTTGTAGCGCCAAAGGAAAATACTAACCAATATCCATAAGGTGTCTCAAAACTCAAAAAAGCCAACACTCCTATGATAAGTGCTGCTGATAAGCCTAAAATTATTGGGATTATCTTTTCATTTATTTTCATATTTAAAAACTTTTTAATTAAGTTATATACTTATATGGACCAGAATAAAGCTATTAAATTTTTATATAATTTATCCTCTAAACTGAATAAGTTTTATAAATCAAATTCCAAAAAAAAAATAATTGTAAACAATAAATCAAAAAGAAAAAAAATATTCAATCCAGTAACTAATTTCGATAAAAGTTTTGAAAAGATGATAAGAGCTTATATTGTAAAATCATTTCCTGGTGACGGGATTATTGGAGAAGAATTTAAAAAAAAAAAAACTAAAAATAAAAACTACTGGATAATTGACCCAATAGATGGAACCAAGGCATTCGTTACAGGTCTTCCTACTTGGTCTAATTTAGTTGGCATGATTTACAAAAATAAATCAATAATTGGAATGGCTAATTTTCCAGAATTAAAAAAAACCTATATAAGCTATAATAATACTTCATATATTTTAGATAAAAACAAAAAAAAAAAATTAAAAACAAATTCGGCAATTAATATCAAAAAAACAAAAATTCTATGCAATTTTCATAATCAAAATAAAAATTTAAAAATCTTAAAAAAGTTAGATAGATTGAATAAAAATATAAGTAGAATTACACTTGATGCTTTCAGCTATTGTTTACTTGCAGAAGGTAAATTAGATGCAGTAATAGAATCAAATCTAAAAATATATGATGTTGCCGCAATTATTCCAATTATAGAAAATGCTGGTGGTTTTATTACCACATGGAATAATAAAAATGCTGAAAAAGCTGGAAATATCTTGGCAACTTCAAATAAAAAATTGCATTATAAATTATTAAAGATATTAAAGAGTTAATTTTTAGATGTTTAATAATTTATTTGATAGAGTATTTAGAGCCATCAAAATTGATGTTGAGCTCTATGAAGAGGTGGAGCGAGATAAGTCAGCAACGATCCAAGCTGGTCTAGTCGTTGTACTTTCAAGTATGGCTGCAGGTGTGGGCGCTTTACAACTAGGAGCATCTAATTTTTTATTAGCTCCAATTTTTTCTCTAATCAGTTGGTACGTGTGGGCGTATATTATTTATTTTGTTGGCGTAAAATTATTCCCTGAAAAAAATACTAAGAGTAATCATGGTGAGTTATTAAGAACTATAGGATTTTCAAGTGCTCCAGGTTTATTAAGGGTATTTGGTGTAACACCAGATCTAATGGCAGTAACTTTTATTGGGTCAGCTTTTTGGATGTTAGCTTGTATGGTAGTTGGGGTGAGAGCTGCTTTAGACTACAAATCTTTGTGGAGAGCTTTAGGGGTTGTGATTGTAGCCTGGTTATTTCAAGCAATTTTATTATTTACAATTTTAATTTTATTTAGAAATTTTTAGATAGGAAAAATTGTTTTTGATAGTTTGCAGCTATTACAAAATTTAAAACCATGCATAATTAAATTTTGTTTGACACTTTCATCTTCTTTTTTACATTCCTCACAGACAATATTATTAAAATCACTATTTTCATCTATGACAATATGATCATCGTTTTTCATAATAATTAATATATCATCTTTTCAATGAAAAAAATTACTCTAATCTTATTTATTTATTTTATAAACCTAAGTGTATTCGCAATAGAAACTAAAAAAGCATATTTTGCAGGAGGTTGCTTTTGGTGTATGGAAGAGTCCTACGATCAAGTAGATGGAGTATTATCATCAATTTCTGGGTACTCGGGAGGGCATCTTAAAAATCCAAAATATGAGGATGTTATTTACAAAGATACTGGTCACGTAGAAGTAATAGAAGTTACATATAACCCTTCAGTAGTGAGCTATAAAGATTTATTAAATGTTTACTGGAAAAATATTGACCCCTTCGATGCTTCAGGTCAATTTTGTGATAAAGGCAAAAGTTATAGATCTGTGATTTTTTTTGAAAATAAAAGTCAAAAAGAACTTATTGATCAATCATTTAAAGAAATAGAGAAAAAATTTGATAAAAAAATCGTTACTTTAGTTTGGAAATTTGACATTTTTTACACTGCTGAAAATTATCACCAAGATTATTATGAAAAAAATTTTATTCGTTATCTAATGTACAAAAACGCTTGTAAAAGAGAAGAAACATTAAAAAAGATATGGAATTGAAAAAAATATTTATAACCTTAGTATTTGTACTTACATTTAATACTTTAAATGCAGAAATGATAAAACCATCTAAAGATTTATCTGCTTTCGACGTAGTTAAAATTCAACTAGAGGCACTAAAAAAAAATAACAATTTAAATAATGGAATTAAACAAACCTGGCTTTTTGCTCACCCAGATAATAAAAAATTTACTGGCCCGTACAAAAGATTTGAGGGTATGTTACTTGGCCAGCAGTATAAAATTCTTTTAAACCATTCATCTCATAAAATAAGTTTAATTAGTAATAGCCCTAATACTTTTATTTATGGTGTTGAAATATTAGACGATGATAAGAAATTATTTTTTTATGAGTGGCATGTACAAAAAGGCAGCGATAAAAATTGTAGCGATTGTTGGTTTACTTCTGCCGTTTCACAACCATTTGATCAAGGGAACACTATTTGAAACGTCCTCCTTTCATTTATAGATATATTTTAGTCGGATTGATTCTAGTAGGACCACCAATTTTAAGTGCTCACTATGGTTCTATATATTTAGGCAAAGAAAATGGAGTGCTTCTAGGATTTTCTGTTGGAATAATTTGCGTAACATTTGCTTGTTGGAAATTGTACATAGATGACTGGAGGGATGACGAAGATTAATGCAATTTGTAACCTCGAGATCAGAAGCTCTAGAAAAGCTTAATAAATATATTGAAAACGATATTTCAAATTATAATTCAAAAAGAAATTTCGATTTTGGTGTAAATAACAGGAGAAATGTTTCTTGTTTATCTCCATATATAACTCATAGATTAATTAACGAATATGAAACTGCAAAACTTGTGCTGAAGAAATATCCTTTCCAAAAAGTAGATAAATTTATTCAAGAAATATTTTGGAGAGTATACTGGAAAGGATGGCTCGAACTAAGACCAAAAGTTTGGGCTGATTTCATAGAAGATCTTAAGACTATAAAAGAAGACGAAAAATATCAAAAAGCCGTAAAAGGAGAAACTGAAATTGAATGTTTTAACGATTGGGTAAACGAACTTAAAAATTTTAATTATCTTCATAATCACACGCGGATGTTGTTTGCTAGTATTTGGATATTTACATTAGGATTACCTTGGCAAAAGGGAGCAGAGTTTTTCATGAAACATTTATTTGATGGTGATGCAGCTTCCAATACTTTAAGTTGGCGATGGGTTGCTGGAATACAAACAAAAGGAAAAAATTATTTAGCTCAATCATGGAATATAAGTAAATTTACAAATAATAAATATAAAAATGTTAAGTTGAATGAGACTGCCTTACCGATTATTGACAAAAGAGAATATAAAATTTCACCTTTTCAAATAAATAAAAGTGAAGAAATAAATGAACAATTAATTGTATTTGAAAATGAAATGCACATTGATTTTTTTGATCTAAAAAAATACAAAAAAATTTACTTTGTTTTATTGGACAACAAAAATAGATCTCTAAAGTTATCTTCAAAAGTCATAGACTATAAAAAAGCTGTTGTTAAATCACAATTTAATGAATATCAATTTAAGGCTGAATTATTAGATGAAAAAAGTTTAATAAATTTAATTAAATACTCTAAAAAATTTGATGTTGTATATCCTTCTGTTGGAGAAAATTTCTCATTTTTGAAAAGATTGATAAAGAATAATGACTTATCTATAAATTTTATTACCCGAAATGCAGATGAGTTTTGTTGGAAGTTCTCTAATAAAGGTTATTTTAATTTTAAGTCAAATATACCAATGATATTATCTGCTTTTAAATTGAACTAGATTTAGAACATCTCTTAGAACAATATTTTACTTTTTCCCAATTAAGTCTCCATTTTTTGCGCCAATTAAAAGATTTATTACATACGGGGCAAACCTTCTTTGGAAGATGGTTTTTTTTCATTTTTTTAAAAGGTGTTTATTTTTAAGAAATAAAAAGTAAGCGGCAATTTCATAAAAAATATTTAGAAAAAAAAATAAAGGTTTAATCTTAAAAATTTTATATAAAAAATTATATTTTGGAATATTTTTCCATATAATTAGAAATGATTCAGCACCATCTATAACCTTTCCATCTTCTATAACATGCATTCTTCTTAAAAGTTCTCTAAATGATTTCGAGGTAATATTTTGTGCTTCATTGTTGTTTGTAACATCAATCCAACTGATATTATCATTACTATGTTTTTTATAATGATTAATTTCTGTTCTGCATATATTACAAGAATTATTGAAAAAAACTTTAACCATTTGTATTTTCTTTAATAAAATTGTTTGCGGCTTTAAATATTCTTGTTTTTCTCTCTTTATTCATTTTTTCAGAAATTCTTACCATCATCGCAAGGCGAGGGTTTTTTAAAAAAAATGTTTTGTGCCTGTCGATAAATTTCCAATACAGTCCATCCATTACATCACACCAAGGACCTTTTTTAAAATGCATCATCTTTAAAAAATAACTTGATCCACAAATATATGGTTTTGTCGCAAATATACCGCCGTCACTAAATAAACCCATACCATAAACGTTAGGGGACATTACCCAGTCAGAAGAGTCTACAAACATTTCCATAAACCATTTATAAACTTGTTTAGGATGAATTTCACAGAGATTCATGATGTTTGCTAATATCATTAATCTTTCAATATGATGTGACCATCCAAAGTTTTTTGCATTATTAATTGCGTGATCGAGAGGATCTAAACCAGTTGTTCCATTATACCAAGTATTTTTCATTTTTCTTTTGTGATTAAAAAAATTTGTTTTCTCTAATTTTTGGTCAAAATTTTGATAGATCCCTCTCATGAATTCTCTCCAACCAATAATTTGTCTCATGTAACCTTCTAAAGAATTTATTGGAACTTTATTTTCAATCTTTTTTAATTTCTCTAAAATTTCATTTGGAGTTATTAATCCCAAATTAATTAATGGACTTAGAGCACTATGAAATACAATATTAGATCTATTAGTGACTGCATCCTCGTAATCACCAAATAATTTTATTCTCTCTTTTAAAAATTCATCAAGCCATTTGTTTGCATCTTTTCTAGTCGTTGGAAACCAAAATTGATCAAGATTTCCTGGATGATCTTTAAAATTAGAGCTTATAAATTTTTTAAGTACTGTAGTTTCCTTAGTTTCTTTAACCTTTGAAATTTTAGGAATTTTAATTGAATTTGGTAATTTTTTTCTATTTTCTTCATCAAAACTCCATTTATTTCCTTTTGGTGTGCCATTCTTATT
>CACHHD010000001.1 GCA_902579605.1 uncultured Pelagibacteraceae bacterium | reverse complement strand
ATATTGTTTTATCTTTAACATTATCTAAAAGTTTAGCTTCAACTGTAGCTCCCTCAACACTAGGATTTCCAATTTCAGTGCTTTTATTATCATTCAAAAGTAAAACATTATTAAATTTAATAGTTTCACCTTTTTTAGCATTGAGTTTCTCTATTTCTAGAATTTTACTAGTAGAGACTTTGTATTGTTTTCCACCTGTTTCAATTATTGCAAATGACATAAAATTTATTTTTTTAGTTTCCACGCAATATAGCCCTCAATTTTATCAAGTCAAGAATATTGAGGTTAAAAAGTGTCCTTTAAATCTCGCAATTTGGTAAAAACTTCTTGATCTGTAGCATCTTTAAGATTTAAGGCTTGTTTAATAACGTTATCATTACATCTTAAAAAAATATTGGTTTTTAATTCATCACTAATAGAGGTCGGTATAGTTGGTAAATTGCTATTTAATTTTAATTTAATTTCAGTAGATTTTTCTTTTAGTCTGGCATTTTCAGGATCATATTTTAAACAAAAATCTAAATTTGTTTTTGTATATTCATGTCCACAATATACTTTGGTTTCAGGTGGAAGAATTTTAAGTTTGTTTAATGAGTTGAGCATGTCAACATGGGTACCCTCAAAAACTCTTCCGCAACCCAAAGAAAATAGAGTATCCCCAGTAAATACAGTTTTTTCATTCTCAAAATAAAAAGCAATATGACCTTTGGTGTGACCTGGAATAAAAATCACTCTAAAATTTAAATTTCCAATTTTATAACTTTGATTTTTTTTTAATGTTATATCAATTCCTGGAATACGATCTTTATCACCATCAAACCCTAAAACTCTTGAATTATATTTATTTTTAAGTCGAATGTTCCCATCGACATGATCGACATGATGATGTGTATTTAATATATAATCCAATTTTTTATATTTACTAATTTCTTTTTCACAAGGACTAAATTCTGATGGATCAACTATTGAAACTATATTAGTCTCTTTCTCATAAATTAAGTAACTATAATTATCATTTAAACATTTAATTATTTCTATTTTCATTTTATCCAATTAAAAAAATTCCTAATTTTGAAAAAAGATTTTTTATCTCTAAATTACTTCTTTTGATCAGAGAAGTATGATCCTCATTAACCCCAACAACTTTTTTAATATTAATATTTTTCTCATCACAAAAATTGAAAAGATCTTTAATTGTACACATATGTAAATTAGGTGTATTGTACCAAGTATTAGGTAAAGTTTTAGTAACTGGCATTTTTCCAAAAAATAAAAGTTTTGTTCTTACTTTCCAATATCCGAAATTAGGAATAGAAATTATTACTGACTTTCCAATTCTTAAAAGTTCTTTCAGTACTTTTTCAGGATTATAAAAAGCCTGTAATGTTTGACTAAGAACTACATAATCAAAAGATTGATTAGGAAATTGATGAAGTTCTGTTTCAGCATTCCCTTGAATAACTGGTAACCCCTTATGAATACATTGTTGAACATTATCTTGATTTAGCTCTAATCCTCGAACCTCAATATTTTTTTCTTTTTCTAGTAAATTCATTAGTGAACCGTCACCACATCCTACGTCTAATACTCTAGTATTGTTAGGAATTAATTCTGCAATTACTTTAAATTCTTTTTTCATTTTTAAATTTATCATGCATTGAGTCTATAAAACTTTTAAGTGTTTTTAAAAATTCTGGAACATGTAACAAAAATGAGTCATGTCCTTTGTCTGTGATAATCTCTGAGAATGAAACATCTGCACCTGACGAGTTTAAAGCTATAACAATATCTTTATTTTCTTTCGTTGTATAAAGCCAATCAGAAGAGAAAGATATTATCAAAAATTTGGTTTTTTGAGTCTTAAAGGCTTCAACCAAACCCCCTTTAAATTGCTTTGAAAGATCAAAATAATCCATTGCTCTAGATATGTATAAAACTGAGTTAGCATCAAATCTTTCTACAAATGCATAACCTTGATGTCTTAAATAACTTTCAACCTGAAAATCTGCATTAAAGCTAAATTCGTAATCAGCTTTCTCCTGTAATTTTCTTCCAAATTTTTCTTGCATACCTTTTTCTGATAAATAACTAATATGTCCAACCATCCTTGCTACTGCTAATCCATTTTTTGGCTGAACATTCTTTAAAAAATACTTCCCCTTATCCCAGACGGGGTCAGCCATTATGGCCTGACGTGCTAATTCATTTAAAGCAATATTTTGTGCGCTATGACTAGAGCTACAAGCAATCGGAATAGCTGAAAAAGTTTTATCAGGAAAAGTTGCACAGAACTGTAAAAGTTGCATACCACCCATTGACCCGCCTGTTGCACATAAAAGCTTTTTAATTCCAAGGTATTCTAGCAAAGTCTCCTGTGCTCTAACCATGTCTTTAATTGTAATTACGGGAAAATCTAATCCATAAGGTTGTTTGGTTTCAGGATTTAAATCTCTTGGTCCTAAAGAGCCCATGCAGCCACCAATTACATTAGCACAAATTACGAAATATTTATTTGTATCTATAGCTTTACCTGGACCAACAGCAGTAACCCACCAACCCTCTTTATTAGTTATAGGGTTTGTTCCTGCAACAAATTGATCACCAGTCAATGCGTGAAAAACCAAAACAGCGTTGTCTTTATTTTCATTCAATTTTCCATAAGTTTCATAAGCAAGCGGAAAATTATTGATTGTTTTTCCACAATCTAGCTTTAGCGGCTTCGATATTACAAGTTTTTTAATATTTTCATTTTTACTATTCATTCAAAAAAAAAGCCCAGCTAAACTGGGCGTCCTCCTGTTTAGCTACATTTATAAAGCGCCTGCAATTTGGTTAAATCGGCGCCTTTCCAGAATTAATACTAAATAGTCGTAAACTTGTCAAATTCATATGCAATGAAACTAGCATTACTATAACTTTTTATATATTAACTTAAATAAAATGAATTTACCAAAGCCAAAAAAAATTAATGCCGAAAAGTACATAGCTGGATTAAGTTTATTTAAGCATAAAGCAGCAAAAATCAAACTTTCAGCAAACGAGTCTGCGCTGGGTCCTAGTCCAAGGGCAATAAAAGAATTCAATAAAGTGTCAAAAAATTTAAAAAGGTATCCTGACTCAGATGGTATTTTTCTAAGAAATGTATTAGCTAAAAAGTTTAAACTTGATCCTAAGAGAATTATACTTGGATCAGGTTCTGATCAGATATTTGAATTAATATGTAAATCATTTCTTAATAAAAATGATGAGGTCATTGTCCCTGAGTTTAGTTTTATAATTTATAGAATTTATAGTAAAATTTATGGAGCAAAAATTAAATATGCTAAAGAACAAAACTTTAGAGTTTCTATTTCAAATATTCTTTCTAAGGTTACTAAAAAAACAAAAGTTGTATTTTTAGCCAACCCTAATAACCCGACTGGGACCATTATAAGTAAAAAAGAATTATTAAATTTAAGAAAGAAATTAAGAAGCAATATATTGTTGGTAGTTGATGATGCTTACTTTGAATACGTAAATAATGAAAATTATTTACCTGGTATGAAATTATTCCGAAATTCTAAAAATGTTATAGTCACAAGAACATTTTCAAAAATTTATGGTCTTGCTGGACTAAGAATTGGGTGGGGATATGGTCCTAAAAATTTGATATACTCGTTAAACCAAGTAAAGCCGCCTTTCAATATTAATAGAGCTGCTTTATTTGCAGCCGTAGAGTCGATCAAAGATATTAAGTGGTTAAATAAAGAAATAAAACACGTTAATAAATGGACTAAAATTTTTTATAAAATTTTTAAAAATTTAGGTATAGAAACAAATTTTAGCTATGGAAATTTTCTACTAATAAACTTTGATAAAATAAGAAAAAATTCAAAAAAAATTTTTTTAAAACTTGCTAAAAGTGGAATACTAGTTAGAAAAATGGAGGTGTATAAAATTAAAAATTCCTTAAGAATTACAATTGGAGACAACTCTGAGAATAAAAAATTTATTAAGATTATTAGAAGGATAATTTAATGTTCGAAAAAATAACGATTATTGGATGTGGTTTAATAGGATCTTCAATTCTTAGAATTATTAACAATAATAAAATTAGTAATACAGTTACAGTTTTTGATAAATCAAAGGATGTTGTTGAAACAATTAAAAAAGAAAATTTGTGCAGCAATTTAGCAAAAGATATCAAATCTGCAGTCAAAGACTCTGATCTAGTAATTCTTTCAATCCCCTTAAGTTCATATAAAGAAGTTTTATTGTCTGCAAAAGATTCTTTTAAAAATGGCGCTATAATTACTGATACTGGTTCAGTTAAAAAAGAAGTGAATAAGGTGTTTGAAAATTTTAATTTTAAAAATGTTTTTTGGATACCATCCCATCCCATCGCTGGAACTGAGGAAAGTGGTCCATCTGCAGGTTTTAAAGATTTGTTCAAAAATAGGTGGACAATTATTTGTGAAGACAAAAATCCAAAAAAAGAAAAAATTGAAAAATTAAAAAAATTCTGGGAATTTTTAGGAAGCAAGGTAAAATTAATGAGTGTAGATGAACATGATCATATACTTGCGCTTACAAGTCATCTGCCGCATGCTGTTGCGTACAATATTGTAAAAACAGCAATTAATACAGATGAAAAGTTCAAAGATGAAATAATCAAATATAGCGCTGGAGGTTTAAGAGATTTCACACGTATTGCATCTTCAGATCCTTTAATGTGGCGGGATATTTTTATTGATAATAGTGAGAATATTATAAAGATTTTAGATGAATTCTCAAAAAATATTGATGATTTTAAAAAGGCTATAACAGAAAAAAACACTGATAAACTTTTAAAAATATTTTCCTCAACTAAAAATGTTAGAAAAGAAATTATTAAAGCCGGCCAAGATGTCAAGTCACCTGACTTTGGAAGAAAAAAAAGTTAATTTAAATTATCAATAGAAGAGTAAATTTTTGTTTCTAAATCATTAATAAAAACGTTTTTATCTTGTCCGGGCTCAATTGGTTTCAAGAAAGATATTTTAATGTCATGATTATGCTTTAAAAAACTATTTTTTGGCCAAACTTTACCAGTATTTAAAGCTACTGGAACACAAGGCAAATTTAATGCCTCATATATTCTTCCAGCACCTTTTTTAAATGGCAGTCTTTCTCCAAATTTTACTCTTGTTCCTTGAGGAAAAATCAATAAAGGTCTTTTACTAATTTCAATAGTATTTTTGATTTTGTCGAAAAAACTTAAATTATCTTTTGTTGTTGTATCTCTGACAATATCAATCGAACCAATTTTAATTAAGTACCAACCAAATAATGGAATTTTAAGAAGTTCTTTTTTGAGAATAAAAATAGGATACTGCAAAGGAGCTTGAAGTATAAATGTTTCAAGTAAAGATTGGTGTGCACTTGCAACAAAAAACTTCTCATTTTTTTTTAAATTTTCTAGACCAGAAAAAATAACATTAACTCCTAATATAAATTTTAATAAAAATATAATTATATGAGCTAATATTTTTCCGCAGATTAAAGTGGCTTTGCTTGGTAAAATTAATGTTGGTATTGCTATAATAAAAACTAATATCAGAGTTAAATAAAATAATATTGTAAATAAGATCGATCTTATAAATTGCATTATTGGTTGAGCAAACTATTTATATCTTGTTTTTTTCTAATTACTTTAGCTTTGGTTTTATTTATAATTATCTCAGCTATCAAAGGTTTAGTATTATAATTTGAAGACAAAGAAGCTCCATAAGCTCCCACATCCAATATAGCGACGTGATCAGATTGATTGAGCTTTTGATATTTATTATATTTTATAAATTTACAGGTTGTCTCACATATTGGACCAACAAATTCTAAAGGTCCTTTATTTTTTTTACTATTCTTAATTATTGGAATTATATTATGAACAGCATCATAAAGTGCGGCTCTCATAAAATCATTCATACCTGCATTTAATATTGCAAATGTCTTATTTGACCCTTTTTTTAAATATTGAACTTTGGCCACTAAAATCCCAGCGTTACCTACAATCGCCCGACCAGGTTCGAAAATAATATTACAATTATATTTTTTTTTAAATTTTTCTACTAAATTTGAATAGTTTCTTAAATTTATTTTTTTATCATTTTTTTTATATGTAATACCAAATCCTCCACCAAGATCTACATACTTGAAATTAATTTTTGTTCTTTTAATTATTTCCTCTAAAACTTTTAACGTTTTCTTAAAAGGATTTTCACTTAATATCTGGCTTCCGATGTGTACACTTATTGCATTAAGTTTTAAATTTTTAAATTTCTTAATATTCAAACAAAATGAAATTAAACTTGCTTTTGAAAGACCAAATTTATCTTCTGCCTTGCCAGTAGAAATTTTTTTATGTGTAGGAGCATTGATGTCAGGATTTAATCTAATACCAATAGTTATCTTTTTTTTTAATTTACTTGCAATCTTATTAATAAGTATAGCTTCGTTTTCTGACTCTACATTTATTAGTAAAATATTTTTTTTAATAGCCAACCTTACTTCTTCCTCCGTTTTCCCTACACCAGAGAAAACTATTTTATTAGGTTTTATACCAGATTTAATTGCCTTGAGTAATTCTCCACCTGATACAACATCTGCACCTGACCCCATTTTTTTTAAAACTTTTAAAATTTGGATATTTGAATTTGCTTTTACTGAAAAACAAATTAATGGATTAGATTTTATGAAATTACTCGAAAACGATTTATAATTTTTAATAATATTACTTTCAGAATAAAGATAAAATGGAGTATCGAATTTTGAAGCAAGTTTTCTTACCGAAACATTCTCTACAAATAGATTATTATTTTTATATCCTATATAAGACATATGTTAAATTATTTTTGTAAAACTTTTAATAGATCCTTGATACTGGGGATCAGATTTTTTTCCACATGATCCCAATATGAAAATTAATATTATTAGAGGTATTAAAAACTTCATTTGAGTTCCTTTTTATATTTTTTTATCATATTTTTTATATTTCTTTCAGAAGTTCCACCATAAGAATTTTTAGAATTCATTGAGTTTTTTATATTAAAAATTTTTAAAACATTATTATTTATGTCTTTATAAAACCTTTTTAATTCACCTAATTTTAATTCGTCTAAATTTTTTTTATTTTTTTCGGCATAGTTAACGACTTTTGATGATATTTTATATGCATCTCTAAAAGAAAATTTTTTTTCTTTCACCAGATAGTCTGCAAAATCAGTTGCCGTTGTATATCCAGTTTGAGCCATATCAGACATTCTAGTTTTATTTGGATTTACGTTTTTTATTAATTCCTTACTCATAATTAAAGTATCTTTTAAAGTATCAAATCCGTCAAATACTAGTGCCTTATCATCCTGTAGATCCTTAAAATATGAAATTGGGAGTCCTTTCATAATTGTTAAAATAGAATTTAATTTTCCATAATTAATTCCAGTTCTGCCTCTAATAAGTTCTGCAGGGTCAGGATTTTTTTTTTGTGGCATGATAGAGGAACCTGTTAGCATTTTATCATTAAAGTAAATTAATTGGTAAGCGTCTGAATTTAATATTATAAAGTCTTCAGCTAATCTCGATAAATGCATTGCACATACCGCACAAGCGTAAAGAAAGTCTATTGCAAAATCTCTATCAGAAACTGTATCAATTGAGTTATTCGTTGGCTTTTTAAAACCTAATTTTTTTGAAGTAAAATTTCTATCTATATTATAAGAAGTTCCTGACAGAGCTGCAGTCCCAAGAGGTGACTCATCTATTAATCCTAAATTATTTTGAAATCTTTTCTTATCTCTTTTGAACATTTCATAATAGGCTAAGAGATAATGAGCAAAAGAAATTGGTTGAGCGTTTTTAAGATGAGTAAAACCTGGCATTACTGTACTCACATTTTTGTCTGCTTTGGCGACAATATTTTTCATTAAAGAGTTTAATTCCATAATCAAAATTTCCGACGAATCTTTTACCCAAAGCTTAAAGTCAGTAACTACCTGATCATTTCTTGATCTAGCTGTATGCATATAACCTGCAGAATGACCGATAATTTCATATAATTTTTTTTCAATGTTTAAATGGATATCTTCGAATTTTTCTTTAAAAATAAATTTACCTTTTCTAATCTGCCCTTCAATTTTATCTAGTCCTCTAAGTATTTTCTTACCTTCTTTAGCAGGTATAATTTTTTTCTTAATTAACATTTGAGTATGAATTTTAGAGGCAAAAATATCTTGCGCGTAAAGTCTTTTATCTACGTTTATTGAAGCTCCAATTCTTTGAAATGATTTAGAAGTTGAGCTTTTAAATCTACCTGACCAAACTGTCTTATTTTTATTTGTCATAAACTATGTTATTTTTAATCTAAATTAATATGAAAATTAGTAAATCTTTTAAAATCATAACGTTCGTTTTTATAGGCTTTTTATTTGTTAATAACCCACTTGCTTATGCAGAGCTCCCTAACAATCTTGTCATTCACGAAAAACCTAAAAAAATTACCAACTTAACTTTTAAAGATATCAATCTTCAGGATGTCGATTTATCTAAGAATAAAGGCAAGATCATGGTATTAAATTTTTGGGCGACTTGGTGCGCGCCTTGTAGAAAAGAGATGCCGTCATTAGAAAAACTCTCTCAAGATTTTCCTCAGATAGAAGTCTACCCAATAAACATGGAACCACCTAATAAACTTAGAGTTAGAGACTGGTTACAAGATATAGGGATAGTGAGCTTAAACACTTATTTTGATCCCAAATTAGATTTGGCAAAAAAGTTCAAATTAATTGGCATGCCAACAACAGTTTTAGTAGATAAAGACGGTCATGAATTTGGTAGAATAATGGGAGAGTTTGATTTTAATGAAAAAAGCTTTAAAGACCTGTTAAAAAAAAAAATTAATCTTTGAAAAAATAAGCAAGCAAAACCAAAACAATAATAGCTATAAACTGAAGTAGAACTCTCAACTGCATTAATTTATTTGAGTATTTTTTACTAGTACTACCACCTTTGAATAAAGTATAAATACCTAAGATTAAAACTATGGCTACAGCTCCAAGAAGAGAAAAACCAATAAAGTTAAATAACAGCTCTGACATAAGAAGTTATATATAATGAGCTATTCACTAAATACAACTATAATTACTTCACCCGATAAACAAAAACCTGATAATGCTGTTATACTTTGCCACGGTTATGGTGGAGATGGAAAAGATATTTCAATACTGGCAAATTATTGGAAAAATTATCTAACAAAAACAGTTTTTATATGTCCAGATGCTCCAGAGAGATGTGCAGTTAGTCCAACTGGTTTTCAATGGTTTGATTTGATGAATCAAACGAAGGATGAAATTTTAGCTAAGTCTTTAGTTGCTGAAATTAAACTTAACAAACTAATTGATGAAGTTAAAACAGAATACAATATTCCGTCTAAAAGAATAATTTTATGTGGCTTTAGTCAAGGATGTATGATTAGTTTACAAACTGGCTTAAAAAGAAAAGATAAGATTAATTCAATAATTGGTTATTCAGGAAAGATAATCGACGTCAAACATATTGAAAATAATATTATTTCGAAACCTGATATTATATTAATGCACGGTGACAAGGATGAGATAGTTCCAATAAGTTTTTTACTTGAGGCAAAAGAGTTTTTTTATAAAATGGATTATAAGATACAAACTAAAATTTTTCTAAATTGCGAACATAGAATACCTCAAGAAGGCTCAAGTCTTGGCTTAGAATTTATAAAAAAAAAATTGTATTTATAACAATATGTTACAAAATTATAACTTGATTTAATTTTTTATATCATTTAGCTTTAGATATGATTATTTCTGCCAATGATAAAGTTCCACTAGAAAAATGTCCTGCTCTAGTTTTAAACGCTGACTTTAGACCTCTAAGCTACTATCCTTTATCTTTATGGTGTTGGCAGGACGCTGTTAAATCAGTTTTTTTAAATAGGGTGAGTATTGTTTCAAATTACAAAAGAAAAATTAGAAGCCCTTCATTTGAAATGAACCTACCAAGTGTGATAGCTTTAAAAAATTTTGTAAAACCTTCAGATAATCCGAATTTTACAAGATTTAATGTTTTTTTAAGGGATAAGTTTACATGCCAATACTGTGGAGACAAAAAGGATTTAACTTTTGACCATCTTTTACCTAAGTCAAAAGGTGGAATTACAGATTGGGAAAATGTTGTAACAGCTTGTTCCACATGTAATGTTAAAAAAGGTGGAAAATTATTTGAAGCAAGCGGAATGAAATTATTTAATAAACCTTACAGACCTACTGTAGATGATCTCCATAGAAATGGAAGAAATTTTCCACCAAACTTTTTACATGAAAGTTGGATGGACTACTTGTATTGGGATATCGAATTAGAACCCTAATTAAATTTTTTCTGAAATCGCGATTGCAACTCTTGAGGAAGTTTTAATAATTTTGTCTAAAACATTATACAAGCCTTTTTTAGTAGCCCCACTTTCGTAAGCTATATCTTTATGATCTAATTCGTCTTGTCTAAATTTTTTGATTTTTTCTTTTAAATCTTTCTCATCATCTTGAAGTTTATA
Source organism: uncultured Pelagibacteraceae bacterium (assembly GCA_902579605.1). Lineage (GTDB taxonomy): Bacteria > Pseudomonadota > Alphaproteobacteria > Pelagibacterales > Pelagibacteraceae > Pelagilacustribacter. The sequence continues at coordinate 187,450 of CACHHD010000001.1, read as the reverse complement.
TGTCTGATCCTTATAATGACCATCAATTACCTCTTCAACTGACGCTGTACATAACATTGCAGCTTTTTTACCCATCATCGCTGTACCAAATCCTAACGTGATACCCATCAAGTCCCATAGAGGCAAAAGTTTTGTAGGTTTAATATTTCTTTTTTGTATTTCTCTGTCAAAAAATTCATAATGTTCCTTTTCATGTTCTCGCATATCTTCAATTTTTTTTTTTAATTCCTCATCTTGCTTAAAGGTTTTTAAAGCCAATAATTGACCTTCATAAATTTTAATAGCGCCGCGCTCACCGGCGTGATCCACTCTTATTATTTCCTCCAAAGTTTTTTTATCTGTTTTAATCATTTTTTTATTATTTTTTTTAACAATATATAACTTATTATAATAGAAAAAACTGCGTTAAATGTAGCAAGTGATAAACCAAATATCGCAAAAGTTACATCCTTACAACTTATTGGCGCTTTAGCTAAATCTTTTAAGAGTTCCTCCGTTGTTAGGATATTTGTATTAATACCTAGTTCACACAATAAACTTTCACTAAAAATATCTTGTTCAATTCCCACATGATATACTGAAATTACTGAGCCAAATAAAAATAAAAATAGAATTAATAGTAAAATTATTTTTTCCCATTTATTTATAAAAATCAAAAGTGATCCAAATATTATTGTACCGATGTATGGTATACGTTCGATTTTACATAAATTGCAAGGTTCGTGACCTAAAATAAATTCAACAAAATAGGCGAAGCTTAATGCTATAGCACTTAAAATCACGAGTAAATTTAGAGCAGCCTTATTGTTCATGTCATTTAAAGTATAAATAAATTCCTGAAGAAATTAAAACTATTAAAATTCCCAAAATTGCAAACCATTTGAAGCCTTCCTTTTTTAATAGTATTTGAAATTTGTCACCGAATTTCATTGATAAGTAAGAGACTATAAAAAATCTTAATCCTCTAGAAATAAGACTTATTAATATAAATATATAAAGATTAAAACTAATAAAGCCACTTGTGATAGTAAAAACTTTATATGGAAGAGGAGTAAAGCCAGCTAAAAATAGTGTGCCAATCCATAAAAACACACCTGCTTTATTAGACAGCTTATCTTGTAACTTAAATACTTTATCCTCATAGTTATAAAATTCTATTATAGACATTGAAAAATCTAAAAACATACTTCCTAAAAAATAACCAAAAACTCCTCCTAAAACTGAAAATAACGTTGCTATGAAAAAAATTTTAAAATAATCTTCTTTTTTTGCGAGAACCATCGGCACAATCATTACGTCAGGTGGAATAGGAAAAAATGAACTTTCAATAAAAGATATAAAAGCCAAGAAGGGCTTTGAAAATTTATGTCTAGCTAAATTAAGACATCTATCATATAATTTCTGTAACATTATTCACTTATATAAACATGTCGTATAAAAAAGAAATAAAAAACTTAAACAATCTTACAAAGGTAGATTTTAAAAAAAAACAGGTTGGATTTGATGATGAATTCATAAGTAAGTCAGAAGTTCATTCTATATTATCTGCGAATTTTGGAAGAATAAGTGATCACTGGTTCAAGTTTTCTACTACATGGAACTATAATGCTTATCAAACATTCATGGATATGGATAAATACCTGATTCTTATTTATCTTGTTCAAAAGTCTTTTCGTCATTATGCAGATATATTAATCATTCACTCTGAAGAGCAATTTTATACAAAAGAAGAATTTGAAATTGAAAAAATTAATCTGATCGAAATTTCCGAAGATCTTGGTATTGCCAAAGAAACAGTAAGAAGAAAAGTTAATGAATTAAATTCTGAACAGATACTGATTAGGAAAGGAAAAAAGATTATTCTTAAACCTTTAACTTTTGTTCATCAAAGGCCAAAACATTCAATTAAAATGTTATCTCAATTTCTGAATGTTTGTTCAAAATACTTAGCCACACAGGAGTGGTTTGGTCATTCTGTTGAATCGCAAGATATAGATGATTTTATTAGGGAAAATTTTACACTAGTTTGGAGGTTTTTCTTTAGATTTAAAATTCCATTTTTAATTAGACAAAGAAAATTCCACGGAGATTTAGAAAGCTTTATTGTTGCTGGAACTATATTTGCTAACAACATATTTCGACTAAAAGAAAAAAATAAAAATATTCCTATAACTAAAAAAACTTATTCAAATGATCTTGGTGAAGAAAATTTTCTGGAATGGGCAAAGTTTATAATTTTATCAAAAGAAAATATTCTTGGAATGAATGCCTCTTCGATTTCTGAAATTACTGGTATTCCAAGAGCAACAGTAATAAGAAAACTGAGAATTTCTGAGAAGACTGGCATGATATACAGAGACAAGCAACAGCTCTACACAATTGGAAAGAGTTATAAGGCTAAACTTAAAGATGTCGGAAGAGTGTTTTCTGAAAACCAGATTGATTTATGTAAATTTGTATCAACATTTTTTGAGCTTTACAGAAACCCGAATATTAATAAAAAACTCAAATAAACTCTTTAATTAAAGTATTGTTTCATAATATACTTTGATCAAGGGCGAATGGTGGAACTGGTAGACGCGCCGGATTCAAAATCCGGTGGTAGCAATACCTTGAGAGTTCGAGTCTCTCTTCGCCCACAAAGTTATGGATATAAGTAAATTAAATAGCTTAGTTGAACTTTATTTTAAAAAAGTAGAAGAGGTTGACGGTAAAAGACCATTTTTAAAATGGCTCAAACCAAATGAACAAAATCATAATTGGGAAGAAACTACTCAAATAATCTTTAAACTTACTGCAAAAATTAAATCATTTATAAAAAAAGGTGACAGATGTTTAATTTTATCTGAGAATAGACCATATTGGTTAATGACAGATATAGCCATAATGAATGCTGAAGGAATTTCAGTTCCAATTTTTACAACTTATTCTGCAAATGATTATGAATATATTTTAAATGATTGTAAGCCTTCATTAATATTTGTTTCAAATCAAGATCAATTTAACAAGATTAAAAAATTTATTAGTAGCGATGTCAAAAAAATAATATCTTTTGAACAAATAAATACTGATAGTTTATTAATTCAAGAAATTCTTGAAGAAGAAATTAGTGAAAAAATAGCAAATAAGGATTTAAAAAGAAATATGCCTGCTTGCATCATTTACACTTCAGGTACATCGGGAAATCCTAAAGGAGTAATTTTAAGTCATGGAGGCATTTTATCTAACTGTGAAGGTGCGATTGAATTATTGGAAACTTTAACCAAAAAAAAAGATCCAGTATTTTTGACCTGGCTTCCTTTATCACATTCTTATGAACATACAGTTCAATTTATACAAATTATAGTTGGAGCAAAAGTTTTTTATGCTGAAAGTTTAGAGAAACTAATTGCCAATATGGGAATGGCTAAGCCAACAATTATGACTGCAGTTCCAAGATTTTATCAAAACCTTTTTATAAAAATAAATATGAATTTTGAAAGACAATCAGGATTAAAAAGAAAACTTATAAATCAAACGTTAAATTTGGGAAAAAAAATACTTAAAAAAGAGGAACTGAAATTAACAGAAAAAATCACAAATTTTCTATGTGAAAATTTAGTGAGAAAAAAAATTAGAAACCAGTTTGGCGGTAATCTGCAGGCCTTTGTATCTGGGGGAGGAGCTTTGGATCAAAATGTTGGAGAGTTTTTAAACGCTGTTGGATTACCCACTCTTCAAGGATATGGCTTAACCGAAGCCTCTCCAGTTGTAAGTTGTAATTTACCGGATTTAGTCAAAGTCGATTCGGTAGGTCCTCCTTTTAGAACTAATAAAGTCAAAATAGCTGAAGATGGAGAAATTCTTATTAAGGGTGAAAATATTATGTTGGGATATTGGAATTTAAAAGAGGAAACTGAAAAAGCAATCAAAGATGGATGGCTTCATACTGGAGATATAGGCGAATTAGATAATAATAATTATTTAAAAATTACTGATAGAAAAAAAGACATTATTGTAAATCTTGGTGGCGACAATATCTCTCCGAGCAAAATTGAAAATATTTTATGCTTGAGCGAAAACATTAAACAATCTTTTGTTTACGGAGACAAAAAAAATTATTTAGTTGCATTAATTGTTAGTGAAAAAGAAATTAGTAAAGAAAAAATTAAACTTATAATTGAAAATATAAACAAAAATTTAACTTTAATAGAAAAAATTAAAAAATTTGTCTTAATTTATGAGGAATTTACAATTGAAAACGGAATGCTTACACCAACTTTAAAATTAAAAAGAAAAGAAATAATTAAAAATTATAAACAACAACTAGAAAAACTTTATAATAATTAATAAAAAATTAATTTAATTATCTTAAAAAAACATTGAAATTACTTAACTTTTTAAAGTTTATAAAATTTAACAAAAAAAATTAAAATTTTTAATTTTTATAAAAAATTTCCACTTTAATTTGTGTTTGACATCAAAGGAAAAAAACTTAAAGATTAAATATCAAAACGAATCATAATGATTTGTTTATAAAACAGGGAGATAAGATGGCTAAAAGAAGAAAAAAAGCTAAAAAGAAAAAAGCTAAAAAAAGAAGAAGAAGAAGAAGATAGTACCCTTCTAAATTCTTTGTTAATTAAACGCCCTTTTTGATTTTTTTAAAAAGGGCGTTTTTATTTTAAGTTTCTAACGGATTTTTATTTCTACCAAGAGCTTTGTCCATCTTTTTTTGAACTTCTTCAGGACCAGTTTTTAACACCGCCTCAAATTCTGATCTTAGTCTATCATAAGCTTTCTCAAACAACTGTCTTTCCGAATAAGATTGATCTGCAATTATATCAGTATTTTTATTCAAATCTTTAACTACTTCAGCTAATTCGTATATCTTACCCGAGTTAATCTTTTGATCGTACTCTTGAGCTCTTCTACTCCACATAGTTCTTTTAATTTTTGGCTTAGTTTTTAAAATAGATACACATTTATTTATTTGATTTATAGAAGAAATCGGTCTCAGGTTTGATTGTTGATTAATTGGTACAGTTAAGGTTAATTTTTCTTTTTCAATATAAATTTTATAAAATTGAATTTCAATTTGACCTATATTAGCTTTTTCAATGGCAGTAATTTTTCCAACTCCATGCTTAGGATAAACTACAAAATCTTTAATATTATATTGTCGTTTCTCTGTGGCTTGTTTTTTTACTTTTTTAATCTCTGGCTTGTCATCCTGATTTGTAGCTACTGTTTTTTTTGGTGCAACTTCAACATTCGTTTTTTTGACTTTTTTTGATATGACTTTAGTTTTCTTTTTAATTTTTTTACTTTTTTTTACTTTTTTCTTTCTCGGCATATTTATTTAAAGGGTTTTTCTGAAAAATGGTTTTGAAGCTTATTTTTAATTTTCTCATATTTTTTGTGCTCAGCCATTGGATTCTTTTTTTTATTAATATTAGGCCATATTGCAGAAAACTTTTTATTTAGCAACAACCATTTTTCTTTATTTTCTATATCAACAGTATCAGAAACTATAGCCTCTATTGGGCATTCTGGTTCACAAACCCCACAATCAATACATTCATCTGGATTTATAACCAACATGTTTTCTCCCTCATAAAAACAATCGACTGGGCACACCTCTACACAATCTGTAAGTTTACACTTTATACATTCATCTTTTACTATGTAAGTCATTTTAATTTTCTCAATCTCATTTTAATTTCACCACTTTCTTTATCAGGAAAATAAATTAAACCACAAATTCTTCTCATTAAGTTGGACTCATACTGATCAATGTTATTGTCGGATATTAAAATTTTCCAAAGTTGCTCTATAATTTTACTCTTATTTTCCATTGAACTTTCTTTGATTACTTTAGTATAATTTAAAAGTTGATTGGAATTGCTTTCAAATTTCTCAGCTTCATTCATAATCTTTTCTGAGAGGGTATTATCTTTTAAATTTTTTTTTATAAAATTAAATATAATTTCTTTCTCTTTTTCAGAGTAAATTTCATCTATTTTTGCAGCATGAATTAACAAAGCCACAATACCAATTATTTCTTTTTCATCAAATTTACTCATTTTACTTTAAATTTAGCGACAAAAGCTTTTTAAAAGGATTTTCTTTACCTTTTAAGTTAATAAATTTATTTCTTTTTTTACTCTCACCTAAATAAATATATGTATCAGTTTCCTTAGTTTTTTTGTAATTCATACTTAACATTAGATTATAAAAATCATCTTTATTGCAACCTAGTAAATTCATCATTTCAGAGTCAATTTTAAATTTTCTTTTTTCAGTTTTATTTAAAATTTTAATAAACAATTTCTCTAATATATCTATACGAACATAATGATTTTTAAACTTTTCAAAACCGCACAGTAGAAGGAAATTTTTATTATATTTTTTATCGACTAAATAGTTTAATCCAGATCGGGGTATACTCTGATTTGCTGCTATTTGATAATATAATCTCCAAAGTGAGATTCTAAGTGAAACAGCCTTAGGCTTAAACATTTTTGGTAGATAAACGTGATATCGACCAATTTTGATGCCTAGACTCCAAATTTTTTTTCTTTCATCTACTTTTATAGCTTTAACTATGTCGCTTACCAATTCTCTTTTTATTACTCCATTATTTTCAAAAAGTTGAAACATTAGGGCCCTAATATAGTTATTGCTTACGATTTCTTTATTTAGATTAAGAAGATCATCTAAAATTTCTTTAATATGTTCATAAACCCAATTTTTTAAAAATGTATCTAATTTTGATTTAGAAAGATCATCTAAAGCATCATCAGCTAAAATTTCTATATCAGGGCTAAGGTAATTATTACCTTTTTTAAGTCTAGCTACCACATTATTTTTCCAAATAATTTTACATTTTTCGTCTAAAATAATTTCTTTACTTTTTATTATTAGAGAAACTCTTTTCTTAAGTTCTTCACCAACACCTTTTCTAGCAGCTTTTTTAATAGATTTTATATCTGTATCCAATGTTTTTGACGTAAGCGCTATTAAAAATTTAAGACCTTTAAGTTCCCCTACAAAATGATCATTAATTATGATTTTATCATTTTCATCAATTTTTGTATTCAATACTAAATCTTGTTTTAAACCTTTAGAAAGAATACTAATTTTTTTGTCTATGAAGCTATTTGTTAATTCTTGGTGTAATTTGTCTGAAAGTTTGTCCTCTATTCCTTTTGTTAATTGTACCCAATAATCAGAATTTTCTACCCAATTTTTTTTGTTTGCTACATATGACCATGTCCTTACATTTGAAATCCTATTTGAAAGAACATCAATATTTCCGTGTTGCTTCTCCAATCCTTTAAGTTGTTCTTTCATATAGTCATTAGGAATTCTCCTTTTTCTTGTTGAAAGATACTTAAAAACTTTATCAATTATACTTATGTGTTGACCATACGCTTTTTTTTCAAAATCTGGAATCTGGCAGCACTCCCAGAGTAATTCTAAATTTTTAGGATATATTATATTATTACTCCCTAATTTTAAAAAATGTCTTAAAACACTTTCATCAAGTGAGTCTTGAGTTCTCAATAAATTCGAATTAAAAGGTCTTTGTTCCAAAGAAGATATCAATTTTTCCGGACTTTTAAAATTTAAATTAGAATTCCTCCAGTAAATCATTTTTGTTTCAGGCAAGTTGTGCTTTTCAATGTTCTCTATTTCGTCTGAATTTAAGACTTCACACTCACCAGTGGTTCCAAAAAATCCATCATTTTTAAATCTACCGGCTCTACCTGCGATTTGAGAAATTTCTATTAGATTTAATCTTCTTGTTTTTTTTCCGTCAAATTTTTTAAGGTTTGAAAAATAAATTTCGTTTATATCCATATTTAAACCCATTCCTATTGCGTCAGTTGCAACTAAATAATCAACATCTCCTGATTGATATAATTCTACTTGAGAGTTTCTAGTTTTTGGACTTAGCGAACCCATAATAACAGCTGCTCCACCTTTTTGCCGTCTTATTAATTCAGCAATAGCGTATACTTCCTCAATTGAAAATGCAATTATAGCTGATTTTCTCTCTAGTCTAGACACTTTTTTGAATCCCCCATAAGTTAATTTTGAAAATCTCTCTTTTTTTTCAAAACTGACATTCTTTATTAAAGCATTAATTACACTTTGCATGACTTGAGAACCTAGAAACATAGTAAGTTTTTTTCCTCTAAAATTAAGCAGCCTGTCAGTAAAAATATGCCCTCGTTCTCTGTCAGCACACATTTGAATTTCATCAATTGCAACAAAATCTACATTTTTATCTTTTGGCATCGACTCCACAGTGCAGATAAAATAATCTGCGGAACTTGGTATGATTTTTTCCTCACCGGTTATCAGTGCCACTCTACTAGAGCCAACTTCCGAAACACATTTGTCATAAACTTCTCGTGCTAAAAGTCTTAATGGAAATCCAAAAATACCACTCTCGTACTTAAGCATTTTTTCTATTGCCACAAACGTTTTACCTGTATTAGTGGGACCTAAAAGAGCTATCACTTGATTTGAAGAGTTTTCCATAATTGTGTCTGATTGTATTTTTTATACTATATATAGGTTACCTCAGAGAACAAAATAAGATTAAAACATGACCGAATCAATTTGTCAAATGTTCTTCTTTCAAAGTTTTAATTGACTTGAATCCTCGAGTCCCCGTATGGTGACTAATAGCTTTTACTAAAAAGCTACTATGAAGAATTATACTAAGAAAAGTATTTTAAAACTTAAACCGTCCTCAACTTTAGTTATCAACGAAAAGTCCAAGGAACTTATTGCTAAAGGAAAAAAAGTTTATAGTTTTGGTTTTGGACAATCTCCATTCCCTATTCCTGAAAATATAATAAATAAATTAAAAGAAAACGCTCATAGGAAAGAATATTTACCTATCCAAGGTCTTATGAAACTTAGAAATTCAATTTCTAAATATCTAGAAAAAAAAACTGGAAACAAATATCCTGCGGAAAATATTCTTATTACTCCAGGTTCAAAAGAAGCGATGTTGTTAATGCATGTTGCTTTTAACGGCGAAATTGTTCTTTCCGCACCGAGCTGGGTTTCTTATGAACCGCAAGCTATTATAGGCAGAAATAAAGTGCACTGGATAGAGACAACAAGGGAAAACAATTGGTTTCCAACTGCAACACAGCTTGAGAAAAAAATTAAGTCTCTTAATAAAAAAAATCTAATTTTTATTCTTAACTCTCCTAACAATCCCTCAGGTACAACTTGTAACAATCTAGCAGAATTAGCAATGGTAGCAAAAAAACATAAGCTTTTAGTTTTATCAGATGAAATTTATACTGACTTGACATTTTGTAAAAAATATGAGTCTATTTCAAAGCATTATCCCGAGGGAACATTTATAAGCGGAGGATTAAGCAAGTGGTGTGGAGCAGGAGGTTGGAGAGTTGGATTTTTTGCTGTTCCAAAAAAACTCTCGAATTTTTTAGAAACTATTGTAACACTAGCTAGCGAGTCTTATTCCACTGTAAATACACCTGCACAATATGCTGCTGTTCAAGCATATGATGGAGATTTTACTGAATATAAAAGTAAAACATTAAACATTTTAAAATCGGTTGGAAATTATGTTTATAATAACCTTAAATCAAATAAAGTTTTGATCAATCAACCTCAAGGTGCTTTTTATTTAATGCCTGAATTTTTAAATAAAAAATTTAAAAATTCAACCCATCTTTGTGAAACAGTATTGGAGGAAACTGGTGTTGCTATGCTTCCTGCTTCAGATTTCGGTTTTGACTCTAAAAGATTGCTTACTAGATTGTGTTATATAGATTTTGATGGAAATGAATTTTTAAAAGCGGATATTAATGGCTCACTGTTAAATGATAAAATAATTGAAAAGTATGCACCAAATGTAGTTGAGGGTGTTCAAAAATTATCAAATTGGGCTAAAAATTTATAAAGATTCTCTTTGACCTCAAGCTTTATCCATAGTTAACTTATATTTAATAATAAACGGGGGTATATATGAAAAAACTAATGTCATTGATTTCAGCGTTTTTAGTGATCTTCACTTTTACGAGTCCAATCGCTAAAGCAGCAGAATTCTTTACTATAGGAACAGGCGGACCTACTGGAGTTTATTTCCAAACAGGTAACGCTATATGTAAAATGTTACACAAATCAGCAATAAGTGCTGACCATGGTAGAAAAAAAGGTACAGCTAAAGCTTACAGATGTACTGCACCATCAACAGGTGGTTCTAACTACAATATAGGACAAATCAAAGATGGTGAGTTTCAATTTGGTGTTGCTCAGTCTGACTGGCAGTTTCATGCTTATAACGGTTCAAGCAAATGGGAAGGAAAACAATTTGGCGACTTAAGAGCCGTATTTTCTGTCCACAATGAACCTTTTCAAATTTGGGCAAGTAAAAAATCTAAAATAAAAGATTTTAAAGGCTTAAAAGGAAAAACAGTAAACATCGGTAACCCAGGCTCTGGTCAAAGAGGAACTATGGAAGAGTTAATGAAAGCTATGGGAGCAGATATGAGTATGTTCAAAGCAACCACAGAACTTACTTCTTCTGAACAAGTAAAGGCTCTTTGTGATGGTAAAATAGATGCGTTCGGATATTCAGTTGGATTTCCAAATGGAGCTATGGAGCAAGCAGCAACTTGTAAAGCAAAAGCTAGTCCAATTAATTTAACCGGAGCACCAGTTCAAGGTTTAATTGACGGAGCTGATTATTATGCTAAAGCAGTAATCCCAGCAGGTACTTACTCAAATCAGAAAAAAGATGCTACAACTTTCGGTGTTAAAGCTACAGTTGTTACAAGCGCTAATGTTTCTGAAGAGTTAGTATACTTAGTTACAAAAGCTGTAATGGAAAACTTTGATGATTTCAGAGCTCAACATCCTGCTTTTGGACCTCTTGAAAAGAAAAATATGATAGCTGATGGTTTATCAGCTCCATTACACCCAGGAGCGATTAAGTATTACAAAGAAGCTGGATTAATGTAATCTTACTTCATAATTAAATTAAAAAGGCCCAATATTTTTTGGGCCTTTTTTTTTATAATATTGTATCTTCTCATTAATGAGTCAAAATATAAAAGCTAGCATTAAACAAAAAATTAGCGAAGATATTTCCCCGACTAAAGATTTATCTGGATTTCATTTAAAGATTGTTATGGGGATAGCGATCATTTGGACATTGTTTCAACTTTGGTATGCTTCTCCATTTCCGTTTTGGTTTAATTTCGGCATGTTCAAGGGTTTGCCAGCTAGAGCAATTCATTTAGGATTTGCACTTACACTAACATTTCTAATATTTCCAATAGCAAGAGGAAAAAAAATTTCCTTTTTAGATATTTTAATAAGTTTAGTCGCGGCTTTTTGTTGTCTTTATATCTATTTTTTCTATGACGATTTAGTGAATAGAGGAGGAATTTTACTAGTGAAAGAATTTTTCGGCTTTAAAGTTCCCATTGAATTAATTATTGGTACTTTTGGTATTTTGATATTATTAGAAGCAACGAGAAGAGCTATAGGCTTACCTTTGGTTATTATCGCAATTTGTTTTCTACTTTTTTCATATTTTGGAAAATACGCACCAGATATTATTTCTCACGGTGGTCTCTCTCTAAAAAGATTAGTAGGTTTTCAATGGTTTGACCAAGAAGCGATATTCGGAATTCCAATTGGTGTTTCAGTTGATTTTATCTTTTTGTTTGTTTTATTTGGAGCATTATTAGAAACTGCTGGAGGTGGAAAATATTTTTTAGACTTAGCTTTTGCAATGGTTGGTAAAATGCGGGGAGGACCAGCTAAAGCTGCGATTCTTGGTTCGGGAATGACAGGAATGATTTCTGGATCTTCAATTGCAAACACAGTTACTACTGGAACATTCACAATTCCAATTATGAAAAAAACTGGTTTCTCACAAGAGAAAGCTGGAGCAATAGAAGTCTCCTCTTCAGTTAATGGTCAAATAATGCCACCTGTAATGGGTGCAGCAGCTTTTGTTATGGCAAGTTTTATAGGTGTTACTTATTTTGAAGTAGTTAAACACGCTTTCTTACCTGCGGTAATTTCATATATTGCCTTGTTTTATATATCTCATTTAGAGGCATTAAAACTAGGTCTCAAAGGAATGGATGATGCAGACGTTCCTCATTTAAAGAAAACCTTTCTTTCTGGTTTACATTTTTTAATACCAATTTCCGTCTTAATTTTTTTACTTGTTTATATGAGATATACAGCAGGATTTTCAATTTTTTATGCAACTTTATCTTTGATCTTAGTAAATTTAATAAATCGTATAATTAAAAATCCAGACTTTAAAACTGGTCTAACTGACTGGTACAATCAAACAATCGTTGGACTTCAAAAGGGTGCAATCAATATGGTTGGGGTTGGTATTGCGATTGCAACAGCAGGCATAATAGTTGGAGCGGTAGGTTCAACAGGTTTAAGTACCAATCTAATTATAGTCATAGAGACGATAGCTAGAGACAACGTAATCATTTTAATTTTACTCACAATTATACTCTGTTTATTACTTGGAATGGGTCTTCCGACTACAGCAAATTATGTTGTCGTGGCTTCGCTTATGGCAACAGTTCTTGTCGATGTTGGAAACGCATCTGGTTATATTTTTCCATTGATCGCTGTTCATTTATTCGTTTTTTATTTTGGTCTGATGGCTGATGTAACGCCTCCAGTTGGTTTGGCATCTTATGCAGCAGCTGCAATTTCTGGAGGTGATCCTCTTAGAACTGGTCTGCAAGCTATTTGGTACAGTTTAAGAACAGGTATTTTACCTATAGTTTTTTTATTCAATCACGAACTTTTACTAATCGGTGTAGATAATATTTGGCAAGCATTAATAGTAATAGTTACATCTTTAATTGGAATTTTAGTTTTTACTGCTGCAACTCAGCAGTGGTTTATAAATAAATTAAAATGGTATGAAATTATAGCATTTCTAATCATCTCTTTATCTTTTTTAGCCCCTGACTATGTTTTGGGTAAATTTTATCCAAAATTTAATGAGCAAAAACTTTCAGCCGAAACCGTTCAAAATCTTTCATTTGATCCAGCCAAAGAAGTTCATATTAAAGTTACTAGACTAAGCGAGTACGGCGAAAGATATAAGTTATTTGTCATTGATAAAGAAAAATTTGAAAATGAATATAACTTAGAAGAATACGGAGTGACTTTGTCTGAACAAAACGAACAATTAATAGTAGATAAATTAAACTGGAAGGGTGAGGCAAAAAAATCAGGAATGCAGATGGGGGATATCATAAGTAATTTTAAAATTGAAAACCCTGATAGACCAAATAAAGCTATTGTTTACCCTTTCGCTCTTTCACTATTATTAATTTTTGGATATAATAATTACAGACGCAAACTTGAGTGAGAAATTATGTTAAAGCAGATTTATAGATGGTTCTGCTATATCGGAATTCACAGATACGATATTATTGATACCAAATATGGTTTTGGCGCAGCAGGTTCTACCGAGACTGTGAAATGTAAAGATTGTGGCATTGCAAAAATTAGACAAAAAGAAAATTAACCAGCATCATTTAAGCGCAGTTTTTTTAAATCAAAAAGGTTTATATAAAATTTATGGAAAAAAGAACCTTTATAAAAATAATTTTTTATAGCATCGCATCTTTATTCTTGCCCTTTAAATTGTCATCTATTGAGAAAAAGATAATTAACCCTAATCTTTCTGAAGAACAAAAAAGAATAATGTTTGGTGAAGGAACTGAAAGAGCTGGTACAAGTCCACTTAATTTTGAAAAACGTAAAGGCTCATATCACTGTGCAAATTGTAATGCTAAACTATTCGAGTCGGTTTCAAAATTTGACAGTGGAACAGGGTGGCCTTCTTTTAACGAGGCTATACCTGGAGCTTTTAAAACTAAAGTTGACTATTCCTTTGGTATGAAAAGAATTGAGTATCACTGTGCTAAATGTGGTGCTCATCATGGACACGTCTTTGACGATGGACCAGGACCAAATGGAAAGAGGTACTGCAATAATGGTCTTTGTTTAATATTTGTACCAGAGTAACTAATGAAAAACTTAATATTAGTAATCATATTATTTTTTCTACCACTGCAACTTAATTCAACTGCAGAGGTAAATTTCCAACAAAAAAAATTTTATTATGAAAATTTAGTAACTAATTGGCCAAAAATTTTTCCTGATAGTAATAGAAACGCTGCAGGTCCGAGATTTTTTAAGTATCTTATAGACCAAAATTTAACCTACCAAGAATTTATTGAATATAACAAACTTTACTGTCCAGTTTCAGGATCGCTAATTAATCCTGGTCAAAAACCCGTATTTATAAATGTAAAAAATTCAAAAAATAACGAACAAACTTGCGGAAATATTTATCAGTGCTGTTTACCGTGTTCATGTGATTTAATGAATTACGTAAAAGTAAAAACTATTAATCACAAATTCAAAGAAGGAAAAAAGAAAATAGACGTACTTTTAATAAAAAATCCTTGCCAAAAAAAGGATTTTCCTGAAGAAGTTAACAGAAATTATTTTTGTAAAAGTAATGATTTAAATAAAGATGAGGTATTTATAGTTGATAATCAACTAGTAGTTGGTTTACTACATTCTGCCAATAAATGTCAGGCAAAGGATTTATCCGCTATAAGTAATAATGAAATGACAGGAAAATTTTGTGCTTTTAAAAATCAAATTCCAACCGATAAACTAAACATGGGAATGGGTGATATATTTATTAAAATGGCTAGGTAAAATTACTTTTGAGTATAGGTGTAAGTTTTACCTACCTCATTAATTTGATAAGTATTTTCTTCTCCATTAGTCCATCTTATTTTGACTAAAAAATTTTTTTCTTTATCTCTTATGCCATAATGAGCGACAGGTTCCATCTGACACAAATAGCCAGATCCAGAGTCTATAGTTTTCGCGTGTTTTCTTTTATTTGAAATTAAGGTAACCGTTGCACCCCTTGCAGGTGCGCCATTTTTATTTAATGGTTTAATTCTAATAAAGTTCTTTTTTTTATCGATTTTAGCCTTATATAAAGTTAATTTTTGAAGACCGACTTCTCCATGAGAAATCAATAACTCAAGTATTCCATCATTATCTATATCTGCAACTGCTGCACCTGTTCCAAGTCCATTTGGTTCTAATGCAGTTTTAATTGGAATTTCCTTCACTTTTCCGTTATTTAAAATTTTAAAAAGCTTATTGGGTTCACCAATGTTATTCATAAATATTTCATCAAAACCATCGTTATCAAAATCAGCAGAAATTACTGTTCTTATTTTTGACGGAGTATTGAATGGTGAAGTTGCAATATCCTCAAAAAAATTTTCTCTTTTAACAAATAGCCTATGATAGCCATCCCAATTTCCATTAATAATATCCAAACTTCCTCTATATAAAATATCTGAGAGAACAGTTCCCCGACCATTTTGATACGTATCCAGAACTCTTTGAGATGCTGCCATATCAAAATAAATTCCATCTACATTTTTATAAAGAAAATTACTCCCTCTCTCGTTTGCAGCAAATATATCAATTTTGTTTGATAAAATATGCCCTGAAACTACAGAGCGACCACCAGTAATTTTGTTTAATCCTAACTCACTTGCTTTATCAATTATTTTCTTATTAGACATCTCATAAAATCTTGTCGGTCCACCATAATTTGCAACATAAAAACCATACATGCCATCACCTTTTCTATCAACACATGCAACTGATCTTCCGGCAGTTAAATTTAGATTTTCTTTATTAATTTCTTGTTCAAACAAATCAATATATTTATTATTTTTTAAATCAATTAACCGGTCAGAATATCTTTTTACCCCGCTATAAGTATCAGTATTTAAAAAATAGATTTCTTCGAAACCATCACCATCAATATCACACGATGCAACACCTATCGTTAGTTTCTCTCTATCTGTAAATACTTTACTCTTTGCTACATTGATTAATTTTCCATTAGCAGAAGATAAAGCCAAATTTTTATTACCAAATCCAGTTACTATAAATTCATAATTACCATCATTATTGGTATCAGAGACTGCCACTCCGTAACTAAGTCTATCACCCTGATTTAAAATTTGATTACTAATATCTTTAAAAAATTCAGATGAATTAGCTAAGTTAAAACTCGCTAAAAAAATTGAGATTAAATATACTAAACGCATAGAAAATATTACAATAGTATTTTCCAGGTTCCTGATGCTGTAGCAACTATTCCTTTAGAATTTAAGATCTTACAATTTATAAAAACTAAAGTTTTTGTTTTTTTAAGTATTTCTACTTTTCCTACGAGAATATCACCTTGTTTGCCAGCAGAGATAAATTTTATATCTAAATTTACTGTTACTGATCTTGTGTTACCAGCTGCTATGTGAGCAGCATTTCCCATACCAGTATCAGCTATAGTTGCAATAAAACCACCATGAGCGATTTTGCCTGTATTAAGAAATTTTTCTTCCACTTTAATGCTAAATTCGTAATTAGTTTCGTCTATCTTTTTAAAAGAAAGATCACCGATATTTTGCATAAAACCTTTTTTAGTTTCGTCCATATATTTTTTTACCATAGATTGGTGCAAGTTGAGAGAAAATAACCGCAGACAATATTATTATAATCCCTAAAACTTTAAACTCATTAAGATATTGATCTAGTAAAATCCATGCCGCGACAGATGCAAATACTCCTTCTAGAGAGAAAATTATTGCAGCAGGAGCGGGCGATAGGTGTTGTAGCGCTATAATTTGAAGTAAAAATGCTAAGCCACTTGATAGAACACCGGCGTATAAAAGCTCACCAGCCTCCAAAGATAAAAGTTTAAAAGAAATGAATTCAATTGAAATTGCAGGTACAGCCGAAAACATTGCTGCGATTAAACATTGAAACGCGGCTATAGTTATCGGGTAATTAAATATTTTTAAAAATTTTGATACGTAGACAATATGAAGAGCCCAAAAAAAAGCTCCTACTACTACGAGAGAATCTCCAAGTCTTACTCTATAGTTATTTAATTCGCTTAAAAGCAAACCCCCTAGTAAACACATAATGACAGCAGGCCAAACAGACTTATGTATTTTTTTTGAAAAAAGAAAATAAGCTAATACTGGAACTATCACTACATATAAAACAGTGAATACTGCTGAGTTAGCCACATCTGTGTAAATTAGAGAAATTTGTTGAAATATATTTCCTCCTGCTAAAAAAAATCCTAACAAAAACATATTGAAAATGATGATTTTAAAGTTCGATTTAATTTTCTTTATTTTTTTAAATTCAAAAATAAAAAAAAAAGGCAATAAAGCAAAAAAACCTAAAAGTAATCTTGCAGCTGAGAAAGTCCAAGGTCCTATATAATCCATTCCAGTATCTTGTGCTATAAATGCTGTACCCCATAAAAAGGAACATGTGATAGCACAGGTTAAAGCGATGAAATTTTTACTCATGCTCTTTATTATTGTAATTTAAATTAAACGGCAAGCTTGAAAGCAAAATCTTTACCTAAGCTTTCGTTTAAATGAACACAAAATCTTACACCCTCAGCACCATCTATTATTCTGTGATCGTAAGATAAAGAAATTGGCAAAATTTTTCTTGAAACTATTTGGCCTTTAATTTTTAGAAGCCTATCAAAACTTTTTCCAACTCCTAAGATAGCTACTTCAGGCGGATTAATTATAGGTGTAAAAAAAGTTCCACCTATTCCACCTAAACTTGAAATAGTCATTGATCCGCCAAAAAATTCTTTTTTATTAATTTTTAAATCTCTACACTCTCTACTTACTCTTCTTAGCTCATCTCCTATTTCTTTTATATTCATTTGGTCAACATCTCTTAACTTTGGAACCATTAATCCATGAGGAGTATCCACTGCAAAACCAACGTGATAGTATTTTTTATAAAATATTTTATTTTGTACAGGATCAATGGAACAATTAAAATTAGGAAAATCTTTTAAAGCATTTACTACTGCCCTAGTTATAAAAGCTAAAGGTGTTACAGAAATTTTTTCTCCGGTGAAATGATCAAATAATGATGTTCTAAATTGTTCCATTTCCGTAATATCAATTTCATCATGTTGAGTTACATGCGGTATTTCAGTCCAAGATCTTACTAGTTGAGGCCCTGAAAGCTTTTTTACTCTCGGCATTTCTTTAATCTCAATTTCTCCAAATTCCTCATGCGAATATTCATCTTTATATTTTTTTGGTTCAACTTTACCTTGACTTACAGATACTTGAGACTTTACGAATTTTTTAACATCATCTTCTGTCACTCTTCCTGATCTCTGTGAACCTTGTATTTGAGTTACATTGGCACCAAGTTCTCTTGCAAATTTTCTGACTTTAGGACTAGCTAATTTTACACCTGATGTAGACTGAGTAACTGGTGGAGAAACTGGATCTGGTTTTTTTGATACTTCTTTAATTTTGTTTTTTTGTACAGGTTTTTCTTTCACATCTATTTTTGATTCTACATTTACAGTAAGTATAAGATCGCCTTCGCTTACTTTATCACCTATTTTAATATTAATTTTTTCTATAATTCCATCTGATGTAGAAGGTACCTCTACACTAGATTTGTCGCTTTCAATTGTTATTAAAGAGTCATTTTTTTTAATTTTTTGCCCATCTTTAACCAAAACCTCAATGACTTCGACATCTTTAAAATCACCTATGTTTGGAACTAAGATATCTTTAGAGGACATTTTATAATTTCGTTGGAAACACTTTTTCTTTATTTATTTTGTACTTTTCAATCGCTTTTTCTGCATGCTTGGATGCAATTAACTGCTCTTTTGCTAATGCACTTAAGGTATAAGCAACAATATGCTCTTTATCAACTTCAAAAAATTTTCTCAGATTTTTTCTTGTATCACTTCTTCCATACCCATCTGTACCAAACGAATAGAAAGATTTGTTTACGTATGGTCTAAGCTGATCTGAAAACGATCTAACATAATCAGACGCTGCAAAGACAGGGCCTTCTCTTTTGTCTAAACATTTTTCAACGTAAGATTTCTTTTTCTTCTCTTCAGGATTTAATAAGTTCCATCTCTCTGTTTCCATACCATCTTTTCTGAGTTCATTAAAACTTGTAACGCTCCAAATATCTGAATCAATTCCGTATTCTTTAGAAAGAATTTTAGCAGCAGCAATTACTTCACGCAAGATTGTACCAGAGCCTAGAAGTTGGACTCTTGTTTTGCCTTTATTTCTTGTCTCTTTAAGCAAATACATTCCTTTTAAAATACCATCGTCTGCATTTTTAGGTTTTTCAGGATGAGGATAGTTTTCATTCATTGCTGTAATATAATAAAATATATTTTCTTTTTTTTCGTGCATCCTTTTCATCCCGTCTCTTAAAATAACTGCCATTTCGTAGGCAAAAGTTGGGTCATAACTAACACAATTAGGTATGTTAGATGCCATTAAATGGCTGTGGCCGTCTTGGTGTTGCAATCCTTCTCCGGCTAAAGTTGTTCTGCCAGCAGTGGCTCCAATTAGAAAACCTCTAGCTTGCGAGTCCCCAGCTGCCCAAGCCAAATCTCCAACTCTTTGAAATCCAAACATAGAGTAGAATATATAGATTGGTATCATTTCAATATCATGGTTTGTGTAAGCTGTACCAGCTGCTATCCAAGAGGACATAGCACCAGACTCAGTTATACCTTCTTCTAATACTTGACCACTTTTATCTTCACGGTAAGAACTTAGTTGCTCGGAATCCACTGGCTCATATTTTTGACCTTCATGTGCATATATTCCTATTTTTTGAAAAAAACCTTCCATACCAAATGTTCTAGCTTCATCGGGGATTATCGGGACTAATCTAGGAGAAACATTTTTATCTCTTAATAGCGCGGTAAGCATTCTTACTAGCGCCATTGTGGTTGACATTTCTTTATCCCCAGTTGATTTCATGAAATTCTCAAAAATATCTTTTGGAGGAGTTTTAATCGCTTTAGCAAACGATGTTCTTTCAGGAATAAATCCTCCTAATTTTACTCTGCAATCTCTTAAATATTTTATTTCTTCAGATTTTTCATTAGGTCTATAATATTCTATGTCCTTAACTTGTTTATCAGTCAATGGGACGCCAAATCTGTCTCTGTAGTATAATAAGTCTTCCTCGTCCATTTTTTTTTGCTGATGGGTAGTGTTTATACTTTCACCTGATTTACCCATTCCATACCCTTTAATAGTTTTAGCAATAATCACTGTTGGGGTTCCTTTATTTTGCATTGCTGCATGATAGGCAGCATAAACTTTATGCGGATCGTGGCCACCTCGGTTTAGTCGCCAGATATCTTTATCAGTCATGGTATAAACTAATTCTTTTAGCTCAGGGTATTTTCCAAAAAAATGTTCTTTTACATATGCTCCACCTTTAGCTTTAAAAGCTTGATACTCACCGTCAACACATTCATTCATTCTCTTTATCAATAGTCCACTTTTATCTTTTGCTAACAATTTATCCCAATATGAACCCCAAATTACTTTAATTACGTTCCAACCACTACCTCTAAAGCTTCCCTCAAGTTCTTGAATAATTTTTCCATTTCCCCTTACCGGACCATCTAACCTTTGAAGATTACAGTTAATTACAAAAATTAAATTATCTAACTTTTCTCTTGCTGCTAAACCTATTGCACCCAAAGATTCTGGTTCATCCATTTCACCATCACCAAGAAATACCCAAATTTTTCTTCCCTCGTCTTTTATCAAGCCTCTATTAATTAAATATTTTAAAAACCTCGCTTGATAGATTCCCATGATTGGGCCTAGACCCATTGATACGGTTGGAAACTGCCAAAAGTTTGGCATTAACCACGGATGAGGATAAGAAGATAATCCGTCTTTACCAACCTCTTGTCTAAAACCATCTAGTTGTTTACTAGAAAGTCTTCCTTCAAGGAATGCTCTAGCGTACATACCTGGAGCCGAATGCCCTTGGAAATAAACTAGATCACCTCCAAATTTATTATTTTTTGCCCTCCAAAAATGATTCATTCCGACATCATATAAAGTAGCAGCTGAAGCAAAAGTTCCAATATGACCACCAAGCTCAGAGCTTTTTTTATTGGCTTTAACAACCATCGCAGCTGCATTCCATCTTATGTAAGCTCTTATTTTTTTCTCAATATTTTGATCCCCAGGAGATTTAACTTCAGTTTCAGGTGGAATGGTATTGATATATGGTGTTGTTCTAGTATCAGGTAGTACAAGACCCGCTTTATAAGCTTGATCAATAACTTTGTTTAACAAATAGCTAGCTCTTGAAGACCCGTCATTTTCTATTACTGAGTTTAGAGACTCTATCCATTCATTAGTTTCTAATGGATCTATATCATCTTTGGAAGCTGGTTCCGCAAAAACTTTTTTAATTTGTTTTAATGGTTGAGATGTAACTATATTTCCATTTGTTTTTGGCTTTTCTTTTTTTACTTCTTTTTGAATTTTTTGTTCTTTTTCTATTTCTTTATTCTGAATTTTTTGGGTCTCTTTTGACTCTAAAGTTACCAATAGACTTCCTTCAGATACTTTATCGCCAACTTTTACTTTAAGATCTTTTATTTGACCTGCAGATGGAGATGGTATTTCTACACTTGATTTATCACTTTCTATTGTAACTAATGGATCATTTTTATTAATTTGATCTCCAGGTTTTACTAATACCTCTATTACTTCAACATCTTTAAAATCACCGATATCTGGAACTGAAATATTTTGAGCCATATTTAATATTTTAATCTTTTGGAATTTATTAAAAATTTACCCAATAATAAACGCAAAAATTGAAGCAATTTTAGCACTTGATCATTTTTTGACACATTTATCTCCTTTTTTGGCCAATAAAAATTAGAAAATAAAGTTATGAAATGGATTATTAACATACTTTTTAAAAAAAAGAGCCATAATCCTCAAAGTGAGTATTTGGTTCAAAAAATCTTACTTAAAAAATATCTTTTAAGATAAGCAATTCATTATCAAATCATTTTAGCACAATTTTTGTGAAGCATAGAATGAAGCTCAATGAGTTTATCAAAACTTTTATTATAACCCCCACCTAATACTCCACATAAAGGAATATTTTTTTTGTGAAAATTTTCAATTACAATTTGATCCCTCATATTTATACCTTCATCCGTAACTTTTAGTTTGCCTAGCCTATCTTCAAAATGGATATCAACACCAGCAACATAAAATACAAAATCATAATTATTTTCATTTAATTTTTTTAAATTTTTATTGAGAATATTAATATATTCTTTATCTTCCATATTTTCGGCAAGTTCAATGTCAATATCACTTTTAGATTTTTTAGCTGGATAATTTGAAGCGCAATGCATACTAAAAGTCAATACATCTCTATCGTTTTTAAATATCTCAGAATTTCCGTTACCTTGGTGAACATCTAAATCTAAAATAAGAATTTTTTTGGAATAACGTTTATTCCTAAGATAGTTTGCAGCTACAGCAACATCATTGAATACACAATAACCGGCACCAAAATTAAAAGTAGCATGGTGACTACCACCTGCGGTATTACAAGCAAGCTTTGATTCTAGTGCAAGCTTGCTGGCTAAAACAGTTCCCCCAGTTGCCACAAAAGATCTTCTAACAACACTATCATTTATTGGAAAACCAATTTTCTTTTGAGATTGTAGATCTAAAGTTTTATTTTTAATATTATTTATATATTCTATAGAATGAGAAGTTTTCATTGTTTCAATTGAACATTCTTTTGGGATGTGAAATTTTTTTACAACATTATTTTCGATTAGATAATTGGCTAAAGCACCAAATTTTTTAATAGGGAATTTATTGTCATCATTAATTTTTGCAACATAATCTGGATGATTGACAACAGGGAGCTGCATTAAATTTTAATTGTAAGCTAAATAAATTGAAATTATGACTGCCCAAAAAAAAGCGTAATACAAAATGTACCCTTTAGGTGTAAAAGGCATCTTTCTTAATTTACGTTTCCCTTTTCCTTTATATGGTTTAGAAATTTCCATTATCGTTCTATACACATAGCTATACCCATTCCTCCGCCAATACACAATGTGGCCAAACCTCTCTTAGAGTCTCGCTTAATCATTTCATGTATAAGAGTTACTAGAATTCTAGTACCAGATGCTCCTATTGGATGTCCTAGGGCAATTGCACCTCCGTTTACGTTTACTTTTTCCTCTTGGATTCCTAAAGTTTTCAAAACCGCAATACTTTGAGCTGCAAATGCTTCATTAACTTCTAAAAGATCTAGATCATCAATTTTCCAACCAGCTAGTTCTAAAGCCTTTTTAGATGCAGGAATAGGTCCAGTACCCATAAGCGATGGATCTACACCACAACTAGCCCAAGACTTTATAGTTACTAACTTATCCAAACCTCTCTTTTTTGCTTCTTCATCTGACATTAATGTAACAGCCGCAGCACCATCGTTTATACCAGAAGCATTACCTGCGGTCACAGTTCCCTCTTTTTGAAAAAAAGGTTTTAATCTACTAAGGCCATCTAAATTAATTCCTTCTCTTGGATGTTCATCTTTACTAAAATCTATTTCTGCTTTTTTTGATTTAATCCTCACTTTCGTAACTTCTTCCTTAAATTTATTTTCTTTTATTGCCTTTAAAGCTTTTTCTTGTGAATTTAGAGCAAATTTATCTTGTTCTTGTCTTGTTACTTGAAATTTGGTTGCTACATTTTCTGCAGTTACTCCCATATGATAGCCATGAAATGCATCCCAAAGACCATCTTTAACCATCGTATCAATCAGTTCTGCATCACCTAGTTTTTTACCATCTCGTAAATGTATAGCATGAGGCGCAAGTGACATACTTTCTTGTCCTCCAGCTACAACTATTTTTGAGTCGCCTGAGTTAATACTCTGGAAACCAGAAGCAACTGATCTAATTCCTGATCCGCAAACTTGATTGACTACATAAGCCGGTTTTTCTTTTGGAATACCAGATTTCATTGCTGCTTGACGTGCAGGATTTTGGCCTGTCCCACCAGTCAAAACTTGACCCATTATTACCTCGTCCACATCACTAGGCGTTATTTTTGATCTTTGAATAGTCTCTTTTATTACTGTTGATCCCAACTCATCCCCAGATATATTTTTAAGAGACTTGCCTAATGATCCTATAGCAGTTCTTGTAGCAGAAGTTATTACAACCGATTTACTCATATTTACTTTATAAATTAAAAGCCTTTAATTTCAACAATATATTTGATAATTGGTATATTATTGCGCCTGTAGCTCAACTGGATAGAGCGCTTGGCTACGGACCAGGAGGTTCTGGGTTCAAATCCTAGCAGGCGCACCACAGGAGGTTTTATGAGTTTAAACAAAGCAGTTATAGTTTTTTTTATAATAGTTTTTTTTGTGATACTTTCACTTACATTTATTCTTTAATTAACCTTGGTACGCAAATATAAGAATAATTACACCCAGTACTATTCGGTATAAAACAAAAACATCTAAGCTTGCTTTTTTGATATATCCCAAAAAAGCAACCATAGTTATGTACGAAAAGATAAAAGATAAAATAACACTAGAGAAATTCAATTTTATCAAATCGAAACTTTCCGTTAAGTATAATTTGTATGCCCCAAAAACTGATACAGCTAACAAAGTTGGTATGGATAATAAGAATGAAATTCTAGCAGCATTTACTCTATCAAATTTAAGGAATCTTGCTGCAGTAATTGCAATGCCAGATCTACTTACTCCAGGAATTAAAGAAAAAATATGTAAAAAACCTATGATCAAAGCTGATTTTAGGTCTAGATTAATCTCAAGACTTTTCTCGTTCTCCATTTTATCTGAGAAATACAGTAATATTCCAAACAATACCGTCGTCCATCCGATTAGTTTTAGTGATCTTAAATCATTAATAATTCCGGACTCAGCTATCAAGTAACCACTTAGGACAATAGGTAATGAAGCAATTATTATTAACATGAAAATTTTTCTATAAATTAAGAAACTAAAAATTTCTTTTTTAAAGAATACAATAACTGCTAAAAAAGAACCTATGTGCAAACTTACATTAAGAATTAAGTCCTCACTTATAAAATTCATAAATTTAGAAAATAGAATTATATGAGAAGACGAACTTATTGGCAGAAATTCAGTTATACCTTGAACTAGCGAAAGAATAAGAATCTCTAACATTACTATGTTTAATAAACTTTAGATTGAATTCCAAAGATATAATTAAATAGCATACCTGCTATGCATAAAAAAAGCCTTATAAAACCTATTTTTCAACAAATTTAAGTAAGTATTACTGACTTAAATAGTATTCCATTTTTCTCTGTTTTAGCCTAGAACAGCTAAACTATGAGTAAAAAAATGTTAAAATTTGTTGATGTGCATCAGGAAACTCCTGTCAAAAGACAAACCGACAGTAGAAAGAGAGATTTCAATGAAATTTATGATCAGTACATAACTGACAAGGCTAAAGAGCAATCGAGTAGATGTTCTCAGTGTGGCGTTCCTTTTTGTCAAATTCACTGTCCATTGCAAAATAATATTCCAGATTGGCTTAAACTCACTGCTGAGGGCAGATTAAAAGAAGCGTATGAAATATCTCAGAGCACAAATAATATGCCTGAAGTTTGTGGAAGAATTTGTCCGCAAGATAGATTATGTGAGGGAAACTGTGTTATCGAACAATCAGGCCATGGTACCGTCACGATAGGCTCTGTCGAAAAATATATAACTGATACCGCATGGGAAAAAGGGTTGGGTAAAACCACTGAAGATTTCAAAAGAATTAAATGAAAGTATTGGCATTATAGGGGCAGGACCAGCAGGCCTTGCATGTGCTGAGGAGATGAGAAAATTTGGATATAAAGTAACAATCTATGATCGTTATGATAGACCCGGTGGATTATTAATTTATGGAATTCCTAATTTTAAATTAGAGAAATTTGTTGTTGAAAGAAGAACTGAGCTTTTAAAAGCGAGCGGTATTAAGTTTGTTCAAAATTTTGAAGTCGGTAAAGACAAGACTCTGGAAGAGCTTAAATCAGAACACAATGCAATTCTAATTGCAACTGGCGTATACAAAGCTAGAGAAATTGATATACCAGGATCAAAATTGGAAAATATTTTTCCTGCTATGGATTTTTTAACTGCTTCAAATAAAAAGGGACTAGGAGATAAGGTAGAGCTATTCGATAATGGCACTTTAAACGCGAAAGGAAAAGATGTTGTAGTAATTGGTGGTGGAGATACTGCTATGGATTGCGTTAGAACCGCTGTCAGACAAAAAGCAAAATCTGTTAAATGTTTATATCGAAGAGATAAAGCCAATATGCCTGGATCAGCTAGAGAGGTTGGAAATGCCGAGGAGGAAGGTGTCGATTTTGTTTGGTTAACTAGCCCTAAATCATTTATAGGGGAAAAGGAAGTCAAAGAAGTTGAAGTAAGTAAAATGAGGCTAGGAGAACCAGATGCCTCTGGACGAAGAAGACCTGTGCCCGTTACAGATGGAGAGTTTAAAATAAAAGCTGACTTAGTTATTAAGTCTCTTGGTTTTGATCCTGAGGATATTCCAAAACTATTTAACAGTAAAGATCTTGCAATTTCAAAATGGGGTACAATCAAAATTGACCTGAAAACCATGCAAACTAACATCGACGGTGTATTTGCAGCCGGTGATATTGTCAGAGGAGCATCGTTAGTAGTATGGGCAATCAGAGATGGAAGAGATGCGGCAGAGCAAATGGATAAATACATTTCCGCAAAAAGAGAGAAAGATAAAAAGGAATTTGCTGCATGAAGAGTAGATATTTAAAAAATAAAAAATTACTCTCAAATAATAATGCTTATGATCCTTCTCTAGAACATGAAGCTTGTGGTGTAGGATTAGTAGCTACGACAGATGGAAAAAAAAGTCGTAAAGTTGTTGAGAATGGCATTGAAGCATTAAAAGCTGTCTGGCATCGAGGTGCTGTTGATGCTGATGGAAAATCTGGAGACGGAGCAGGGATCAAACTCGAAATATCCCCAGAATTTTTTATTCAAAAAATTTTAGAGACAGGGCACAATCATGAACAAGATAAAAGAATTTGTGTTGGAATGGTTTTTATGCCTCGTAACGATTATACAGATCAAGAAAAATGCAGGTCAATAATCGAAAAAGTATTACTTAATAAAAATTACTATATATATGGTTGGAGACAAGTTCCCGTAAATTCTAAAGTTCTTGGCCAAACTGCAGAGTCAAATCGGCCAGAAATTGCTCAAGTTTTATTCAGAAAGAACGAGGTTATTAAAACAAATGATTTGGAGCGTGATTTATATGAAGCAAGAAAAAAAATTGAAAAACTTGCTCGAGAAAATCAGCTAAATAACTTTTATATTTGTTCATTAAGCTCTAGATCAATTGTTTATAAGGGTATGTTTTTAGCAGAGTCTCTTGCTGACTTTTATCTAGATTTAAATGATAAAAGTTTCAAATCAAGATTTGCTATATTTCATCAAAGATATTCAACAAACACTTTTCCTAGCTGGGATTTAGCTCAACCGTTCAGAACGTTAGCTCATAACGGAGAAATTAACACACTTAAAGGCAATGTGAATTGGATGCGAATTCATGAGCAAGATATGACTAGCAAACTATTTAAAAATATTGATGAGTTGAAACCAGTAATAATTCCCGGTAATTCAGACTCTGCCTCATTAGATAATGTATTTGAGTTGTTAACTCATTCCGGAAAACTCGCGCCATTAATTAAACTAATGATGATACCTGATGCTTGGTCTAAAAGAAGCAAAACAGTTCCTAAAAGTCATCAACAATTATTCAATTTTTTAAATAGCACAATTGAACCTTGGGATGGGCCAGCTGCGATTTGTGCAACAGACGCTAAATGGATTTTAGCGGCAGTTGATAGAAACGGATTGAGACCACTTAGATATTCAATTACCTCTGATGGGTTAATATTTGCAGGTTCAGAAACTGGAATGATTAAAATCCCTGAGGAAAATATAGTTAAGAAAGGTAGGTTAGGTCCAGGAGAATTAATTGCTGTTGATCTTAAAGAGGGTAAATTATATCAAGACAAAGAAATAAAAGATTATATTTCAAAAGAATACAAACAATTTAATAGTCAAATAGTTGATCTTGATAAAAAATTAAAAGTTAGCAATGAAGAAATTAATTTTTCAGGTAATGATCTTAGGAGGAGACAGTACTTATCTGGTTATAGTGTAGAAGATTTAGAATTAATTCTTCATCCGATGGTTGAGGAAGGAAAAGAGGCGACAGGATCTATGGGAGACGATACACCTGTTGCTGTTTTATCAAGTCATTTTAGACCCATATCACACTACTTCAGACAAAATTTCAGTCAAGTTACTAATCCACCAATAGATTCTCTTCGAGAGAATAAAGTTATGAGTCTTAAAACTCGATTTGGAAATTTAGGTAACATTTTAGATTTTAACAATCTTACCCAGGAAGATATTTTCGTACTAGATAGCCCAATACTTACAAATTCTCAATTAAAAAAATTCAAAAAACTTTTTTCCAAAAAAATCAAAATTATAGATTGCACATTTAATATTAAAGAGTCTTTAAAAGATAATCTAAAAAGAGTTCAAGATGAGACAGAAATAGCAGTTAGAGAAGGTAGCACTACTTTAATTTTAAGTGATAAAAATATTTCTGAAAAAAGAGCAAATATTCCAATGGCTTTAGCTGTGGGAGCAATTAACTCTAATCTAGTAAACCTTGGGTTAAGAGGATATTGTTCGTTGAATATTGAAACATCAGAGACTCTAGATACACATTCTTTCGCAGTTTTAATAGGAGTTGGAGCTACGACCGTAAATCCATACTTAACTATAGATAGCATACATCAAAGATTTGAAAAAAACTTATTTGGTAAATTTAAATTTAATGAATGTGTAGATAGATTTAAAAGTTCAATCGAAAACGGTTTATTAAAGATAATGTCCAAGATGGGAATTTCAGTTATTAGTTCTTATAGAGGAGGGTGCAACTTTGAAACAGTTGGATTAAGTAGAGCCTTAGTATCAGATTATTTTCCTGGAATGATATCAAGAATATCGGGTATTGGATTAATTGGTATAGAGAAAAAAATTAAGGAGATTCATGAAAAAGCTTATAAAAAGGATGTTCTAATATTACCAATTGGAGGTATCTATAAATATAGAAAAACTGGTGAAAGCCATCAGTTCCAAGGAAAATTAATTCATACTTTACAGCATGCTGTAACTGTTGGCTCTTATGAAACTTTTAAGAAATATACAGACGGTATAAACAATATGTCTCCAATAAACTTGAGGGATCTTCTAGATTTTAAAAAAACAAATAGTCCTATTGATATAAAAGATGTTGAGCCTGTGGAAAATTTAACAAAGCGTTTTGGCAGCGGAAGCATGTCTCACGGAGCTTTATCTGCTGAAGCTCATGAAACACTTGCTATTGGAATGAACAGAGTTAAGGGTGCCTCTTGCAGTGGAGAGGGTGGCGAAGATGAAGCCAGATTCAAAATTCAAAATAATGGAGATAGCGCTAATTCTAGAGTTAAACAAGTTGCATCAGCTAGATTTGGAGTCACTATTGATTATCTTAACAATTGTAATGAAATTGAAATTAAGATTGCTCAAGGCGCTAAACCCGGAGAAGGAGGACAACTACCAGGTTTCAAGGTAACAAAAGAAATAGCCAGATTAAGACATTCTACACCAGGAGTAACTTTAATTTCGCCTCCTCCACATCACGATATTTATTCGATAGAGGATTTAGCCCAGCTAATTTATGATTTAAAACAAATAAATCCTAAAGCTCGAATTGGAGTAAAGCTAGTAGCAGCAACAGGTATTGGAACAATTGCGGCAGGAGTAGCGAAAGCAAAAGCTGATGTTATCCTTATTTCTGGTCACTCTGGGGGCACTGGTGCGAGCCCACAAACAAGTGTCAAATATGCAGGAATTCCCTGGGAGATGGGACTAACAGAAGCAAATCAAATTTTAACTCTAAACAATCTTAGACACAAAGTAACTTTAAGGACAGATGGTGGAATTAAAACCGGCAGAGATGTAGTTATTGCTGCCATGATGGGGGCAGAAGAATTTGGTATGGGAACCTCATCTTTAATTGCGATGGGTTGTATAATGGTAAGGCAGTGTCATTCTAATACTTGTCCGGTCGGAGTGTGTTCTCAGGACGAAGAATTAAGAAAAAAATTTTCTGGAACACCTGAAAAGGTTGTCCATTTTTTTAGATTTATTGCACAAGAAGTTAGAGAAATTTTAGCTTCACTAGGATTTAAAAATTTAAACGAAATAATTGGTAGAACAGATCTTTTAAAACAAGTTAGTAGAGGCTCATCAAATTTGGATGATTTAGATTTAAATCCGTTATTAGTAAAAACTGACCCAGGTGAAAACACTAGGTATTGCGAAAAAAAAGATATTAATGCTGTTCCAGATACTTTAGATGAAAAAATCTGGAAAGAGATTAAAGATAAAATTAATAAAGATAATATTACCGAGTGTGAGTTTAATGTTGAAAATACTCACAGAGCGGTAGGAACAAGATTATCTCATTATGTTTATAAGAAATTTGGCAATAACGCCTTAGCAGAGAACACTATTATCGTTAAATTAAATGGTTCTGCTGGACAATCACTTGGAGCTTTTTTAGCTAAAGGAATTAAAATAATTGTTGATGGCGATTCTAACGATTACGTTGGAAAAGGATTGTCAGGGGGAACAATAATAGTTAAGCCAGTCAATAATAGTAATTTAATTTCAAATCAAAACGCGATTATAGGAAACACAGTTTTATACGGAGCTACAAATGGCAAACTTTATGCATCAGGTAAAGCTGGCGAAAGATTTGCCGTTAGAAATTCTGGAGGGATCTCAGTAGTAGAGGGATGTGGATCAAATGGATGTGAATATATGACCGGAGGCAAAGTGGTAATTCTTGGGGATGTAGGTGATAACTTCGCTGCAGGTATGACTGGGGGCATGGCATTTATTTATGATCCTAATAAAAAGTTTGAAAACTATGTAAATCCTCAATCTGTTATTTGGCAGAACATAGAAACAGACTATTGGAAAAAATATTTAAAAGATTTAATATTTGAATTTAGCAAAGAGACTAACTCAAAAATTTCAAAAAAGATCATTAACAATTATGAAAATGAACTAAAAAATTTCATTCAAGTTTGTCCTATAGAGATGCTAGATAAATTAGATCATCCTATTTCATTAAAAGAACTTAAGTCAAAATTAGCCTGATAATGAATAAAGACAGATTTTTTTTTTTTGGATTTGGTCAAACTGCTAGGTATCTTATAAAGAATTTAGAGCAATCAAAAAAAAAATTCACTTTTAGTGCTACTAATACAAAAAAAACAACTTCTAAGACTTTTGGTAAAAAAAAGTTTGTATCCTTTAGGTTCAAAGATAAGCTTTACGATAAAAAATTAATTAAGATGTTGTCTGAAGCTGATTACATTTTAATATCTATCCCTCCACAAAAAAAAAGAGACTTAGTTTTAAAAATTTTTAGCAAATTTTTAAAAGAATCAAAATTTAAAAAACTCATTTATCTATCTGCCACAAGTGTTTATGGAAATCATAACGGAAAATGGGTTAATGAAAATTCAAAACTGAGAGGAAATACTAAATTTGGTTTAGGTAGAAAAATTGTTGAAAAGTCTTGGATTAAATTTAGAAATCTATACAAACTTGATATAAATATTCTGCGTGTTTCAGGAATTTATTCAAAAGAGAGTAACGTATTAAAAAAAATTTCCAAAAAGAGCATTTATGTTAAAGAGAAAAAATATTTCTCAAGAATAAGAATAGAAGATTTAGCACAAATCATTAAAAAGATGTTTTATTCACAAAAAAGTTCTCTTATACTAAATGCTTCAGATGATAAGCCAGCAACAAATATAGAAGTAGCTAACTTTGCTGCGAAACTTTTAAAAATTAAAGATTTAAGACCGATGCCTATAGCTAATTTTAAAAATAAAATGATAAAAGAATTTTATAAAGACTCGAAAAAAGTGAGTAATAAAAAAATGAAAAATAAATTACTCATTAAATTGAAATATCCTACTTATAAAGAAGGATTAAGAAATATTTTTAACAATTCTCGATAACTCATTCTTAATTTTTTTTAGAGATCTTGTGTCTGAGAGACTATGATCTCCATTTTTAACAATAACCAATTTTTTATTTGCTTTTTTAAAAATTGATAAAACTTTTCTTGAAAAAGAAACTGGAACTATTTCGTCTTTTTTTCCATGAAACATAGAGATCTGAATTTTCTTAAATATTTTTTTTGAGAAAACTTTATTTTTTCTTCCATCTTTGATTAATTGATGCGAAATAGGATATTGATATTTTGTTTTATTCCCGTGATTAATTATAGTTATACCCTTTTTAATTATTTCGTTTTTTATCTTTTTTGGAAATTTCTTCCACATCAACCTATCTAAAAATTCTGGAGCTGAGCCAATTCCCAACATACCTACAATTTGATTTTTAAAAAATTTAAATTGGTTAAGTGCTATCCATGCCCCCATACTGGAACCAATTATTAAAAATTTATTTTTTTTAACAATTTTTTTAATTAATTTTTTAGCATCATCAGTCCATAAACTTATGTTTCCTTCAATAAATTTTCCTGAGGATTTTCCATGACCGGAATATTCAATTGCTAAAAAACCAATTTGGTTTTTATTGGCAAATGAACGAAAAGAATTTGGTTTTTTCCCTTCAATATCAGACATAAATCCTGGCAAAAAAACAATGAAAGGATTTTTATCAAAATTATTGGTTGAATATCTAAGCTTTCTATATCTAGAGATATTGTAGTATCTAAATTTTTTCATATTATGTTGTCAAAGTTGATAATATATTATCTTAACATATGGCATCTAATTTTAAAGTAATGCAAGTAATACCAAAACTAGGGTACGGAGGTGCTGAGACTGGCTGTTATGATTTAGCACATTTTTTAGCTGAAAAAGATTGCAAATCAATAATTGTAACAAGTGGAGGACCTTTGATTAAATATATCAGAAGAAAAAAAGTAAAAATTATTAAACTTCCAGTACATCTTAAGAATCCATTTGCTTTAATATTTAATGCACTGGCTTTAATTTTATTACAGATTATTTATAGAATTGATATCGTTCATGCCAGAAGCAGAGCCCCTGCATGGTCTTGTTATTGGTCAACATTTTTTACTAGAAGAAAATTTGTTACGACATTTCACGGCACTTATAATTTTAAAAATAAATTTAAAAAATTCTATAATAGTGTAATGGTAAAATCAAAATTAACGATTGCAGGATCAAATTTTAT
Organism: uncultured Pelagibacteraceae bacterium; assembly: GCA_902579605.1. Taxonomy (GTDB): domain Bacteria; phylum Pseudomonadota; class Alphaproteobacteria; order Pelagibacterales; family Pelagibacteraceae; genus Pelagilacustribacter. The sequence continues at coordinate 154,039 of CACHHD010000001.1, read as the reverse complement.
ATTTAATCATATAAACGAAAATTATAAAAACTATTTGAAATCAAAAAATAAACTGTTGGTTATCTTTAGGGGAATAAACTTACATTATTACGATCCAAAGAATATATCTGATATTAAACTCTTAAGACTAAAAAAAGATTGGTCAATTGAAGATGATAAATTTAAAATTCTTCTGCCCGGAAGATTAACAAATTGGAAAGGACAACTTAATTTCATTGAAGCTTTAAATATCTTAATTGAAGATTATAAAAATGATAAATTTCAAGCTATAATTTTGGGATCAGATCAAGGTAGAAATGTATATAAAAAAAAACTGCAAAGCTTAATAGACAGGTATAATATCAATAGAAAAATAATATTTGCAGAGCACTGTAAAGAGATGCCCTTAGCTTATGCGCTGGCTGATATTGTAATTTCAAGTTCAATTGAACCAGAAGCATTTGGGAGAGTAGCCGTAGAAGCCCAAGCTATGCAAAAGCCTATAATTGCAACTAAATTAGGAGGATCTATGGAAACAGTTCTGAATAACAAAACAGGTATTCTTTATAAGTTTGACGATCCTCGAGAATTAGCTAAAAATATTAATTCTTTTATGGAAACAGATAAATTGGCATTGAATATAATGGGAGTTGAAGGTAGAAAAAACGTAGTAAAAAAATTTGATGTTGAAAAAATGTGTCAAAGTACATTTAATGAATATAAAAAGCTTCTAAATAAATAATGCCAAATATTCAGCTCTTAGATGGAAAAAAAATTCCCTTCGATGAAAAGATTAATGGCTTCGATCTAATCAAGAAAATAAGTAAATCTCTTGAGAAAAAAGCCCTTATCATGGAAGTTGATGGTAATCTAAAAGATTTAAGTTTTGAAATTAAGAAAAATTCTAAAGTTAAGATAATTACTGCAGATGACAAAGATGGTTTAGATGTTCTTAGACACGATGCTGCACATATTATGGCTATGTCTGTTCAAGAACTTTTCCCTGGTACACAAGTAACAATTGGACCAGTAATTGATAATGGATTTTATTATGATTTCGCAAGAAAGGAACCTTTCACTTCTGAGGATTTAGAAAAAATTGAAAAAAAAATGTCAGAAATAATTGACAGAGATGTCAAAACTAGAAGGGAAGTTTGGGAAAGAGAAAAAGCAATTAAACATTTTAAAAAAATTGGGGAAAAATACAAAGCTGAAATAATAGAAAGTATTCCGAAAGGAGAGGAGCTTTCCATTTATCATCATGGAGATACTTGGCACGATTTATGTAGAGGTCCACATTTACCTTCATCAGGTAAAATCGGAAAAGCTTTTAAGTTAACTAAAGTTTCAGGCGCGTATTGGAGAGGAGACTCTAATAATGAAATGTTACAAAGAATATACGGAACTTGTTGGAGCAACAAAGAACAATTAAAATTGTATTTAGACAGGCTAGAAGAGGCTGAAAAACGAGATCATAGAAAACTAGGTAAAGAAATGGATTTATTTCATTTTAGAGAAGAAAGTCCAGGATCTGTATTTTGGCACGAAAAGGGATGGATTTTATTTCAAAGACTTGTTGAGTACATGAGGTTGAGACAAAGACTCGATGGTTATAAAGAGATCAACACACCAGAATTATTAGATAAAACCTTATGGGAAAAATCTGGTCATTGGGAAAAGTTTGCAGAACATATGTATACCTCAGAAACTCCAGATGAAAAAGTTTTTGCAATTAAACCAATGAATTGCCCAGGCTGTGTTCAAATATTTAACCAAGGACTTAAAAGCTACCGAGACCTACCATTAAAACTCTCTGAGTTTGGTAAGGTTCATAGATATGAACCATCAGGAGCGTTACACGGACTACTTAGAGTTAGAGCTTTTACTCAGGATGACGCACATATATTTTGTACAGATGATCAAATTACTCAAGAATGTTTAAGTGTTACAAATTTAATTATAGATATTTATAAAAATCTTGGTTTTGAAAAAGTAATTTTAAAATATTCAGATCGACCTGAAAAAAGAGTTGGAGACGATAAAATTTGGGATAAATCTGAAGCTGCATTATTGACCGCAATTAAAAAGTCAAAACTTGAATATTCAATAAACAAAGGTGAAGGGGCATTTTACGGACCTAAAATTGAATTCGTTCTTCAAGATGCAATAGGCAGGGATTGGCAATGTGGAACTTTACAAGTTGATTTAAACTTACCGGGAAGACTAGGTGCGTCCTATGTAAATAAATCAGGTGAAAAACAAGTTCCTGTCATGCTGCATAGGGCTTTATTCGGTTCTCTGGAAAGATTTATAGGTATTTTAATTGAAAATTATGCAGGTAAACTTCCTTTTTGGCTATCACCATCACAAGCAGTGGTATGTCCAATCGCAGAAGATAATAATAATTACGCAAAAAAGTTATTTGAAGATTTGTTTAAAGAGAGTATAAAATGTGAAGTGGATTTAAGAAATCAAAAAATTAGTTATAAAATTAGAGAACATTCATTAGCCAAAGTACCAATGATATTGGTGTGCGGTAAGAAAGAAGAGAAAGATAAAACTGTAACAGTGAGAACTTTGGGATCAGAAAAACAAGAAACATTCAAAAGAGACGAATTTATTAAACGTATTATCAAATTAAATAAGATGCCAATTTATTAAGTGTCAAATTTTAAACCGAACTATTTTCAGAGAAGAAGTAAAAATCAAGGTCCAAAAGCTAACGAGCGTATTAAAGCTCTTGATGTTCAAGTTATCGGTAGCGAGGGAAATAATTTAGGTGTTATGCAATTAAAACAAGCCATTCAATTAGCAAAAGATGAAGGCCTTGATCTAATAGAAATCTCACCAAATGCGAATCCCCCTGTTTGCAAAATTATGGACATGGGAAAATATAAATATGATTTACAAAAAAAAGCAAATTTGGCAAAAAAGAAACAAAAGGTAGTATCTTTAAAAGAAATTAAATTAAGACCGGGAACAGAAATTCATGATTATAACTTTAAAATTAAAAATGCTAAAAAATTTATTTCTAAAGGTGATAAAGTTAAGTTTACCGTAAAATTTAAAGGCCGGGAAATGCAACACGTTGAACTGGGTAAAGATTTAATGCAAAGAATTATTACTGACATTCAAGATATCGGTAAGGTAGAAACCCACCCAAAATTTGAGGGAAGACAAATGATAATGATAATTCAGCCCAATTAACGTAAAAAATATAACCTTGTAAAGGTTTACTAATATATATATAACCCGATTAACTTATGCCAAAACTTAAAACAAAAAGCTCAGCAAAAAAAAGATTTAGAATGACAGCTTCTGGTAAAGTTAAAATGCCTCAAGCTAATAAAAGACATGGTATGATTAAAAGAACTAATAATCAAATTAGAAAACAAAGAGGTACTACGATTATGTCTAAGCAAGACTCAAAAATTGTTAAATCGTACATGCCTTATAATTTAAGAGGTTAATATGGCTAGAACAAAGCGTGGAGTAATCAGTAAAGCAAAACATAAAAAAGTTTTCAAAGCTGTAAAAGGTCAATACGGTAGAAGAAAAAACACTATCCGTGTAGCAAGGCAAGCTATGGAAAAAGCAATGCAATACGCTTATAGGGATAGAAAAGCGAAGAAAAGAGATTTTAGATCTTTGTGGATTCAAAGAATAAATGCTGGGGTCAGGACAGAGGGTCTTACTTACTCAAGATTTATCAACGGCCTAGCCAAGTCAAAAATCAAATTAGATAGAAAAGTATTGGCAGAACTAGCTTATAATAACCCCGACGTATTCAAAACTATCGTAAAAAAAGTTCAATCATCCCTTAACTAATTAAGGTCTTTGATTTATCTTATAAATTATAAAAGAATCAAAATTTATGAGTGATCTAGATAATATCTTAAATAGCTTTGAGACTAAGTTCTCTCAAATTAAAAATAAAAATGATCTACAAAATTTAAAATCTGAATTCTTTGGGAAAAATGGTTCAATTTCTTTACAATTCAAGATAATGGGATCGCTTAACGTAGAAGAAAGAAAAATTTTTGCAAAAAAACTAAACGATATCAAGGATAAATTAACTTCCCAAATAGATAAAAAATTTAAAGATTTTGAGAATCAAGCGATAAATGAAAAATTAAAAGATGAAAAAGTTGATATAACTTTACCGATAAGATCTACTCAGAGTGGAAAAATTCATCCTGTGTCACAGGTAATCGATGAAATTTCTTCAATTTTTTCAGAAATTGGATTTTCTGTTGCTGAAGGACCAGATGTAGAATCAGAGTATAATAATTTTACAGCATTAAATACACCTGAGGATCATCCAGCACGGGACATGCATGATACTTTTTATCTTGATAAAGACAAAAAAACACTTTTAAGAACACATACCTCACCAGTTCAAATAAGAACAATGTTAAATGGTAAACCACCATTTAAAATTATAGTACCTGGAAGAACTTACAGGTGTGACAGCGATCAAACTCACGCTCCTATGTTTCATCAATTAGAAGGCCTTCATATAGATAAAGATATAACAATGGCACACTTAAAAGGATGTTTAAATTACTTCATCAGAGAATTCTTTGAAGTAAAGAAAATAAAAATGAGGTTTAGACCTAGTCATTTTCCATTTACAGAGCCATCTGCTGAGGTGGATATAGGTTATAAAATTAAAAATGGAAAAATAATTATTGGCGAGGGTGATAAATGGTTAGAAATATTAGGATGTGGAATGGTCCATCCTAATGTTTTAAAAAATACAAAGGTTGATCCGAATAAATTTCAAGGGTTTGCTTTTGGTATGGGAATTGACCGTCTAGCTATGCTCAAATATGGAATTAATGATCTTAGAGCGTTTTTTGAAACAGATTTCAGATGGTTAAATCATTTTGGTTTCGACCCCCTAGATGTTCCTACGAACTATAGAGGCCTAAGTAGATGATTTTAACTCTTTCATGGCTTAGAAATCATTTAAATACTAAAGCTAATATTAATGAAATAATTGAAAAACTCACAAATATCGGTTTGGAGGTGGAAGGGATTAAAGAGAGCTTTGGCAACATGTCTGAGTTTAAAATTGCAAAAATTTTAAAAACAGAGAAACACCCAAATGCTGATAAGCTTAAGCTATGTGATGTAAATATTGGGGGGTCGTCAATTGTAAAAGTTGTTTGTGGAGCAGACAACGCAAGGAATGGATTAATAACTGTTTATGCACCTCCTGGTGCAATAATACCTAAATCAAAAATGAAATTAAAAGTTGCTAAAATAAGAGGAGTTGAATCTAGGGGCATGCTTTGTTCTGAGAGCGAACTTAATTTATCAGATGAAAGCGCTGGGATAATAGAACTTAAAAATATAAATAGCAAAATAGGAAAAAGCTTTTTTAAAAGTTCTGGTGAAAAGACGGTTAATTTATCAATAACACCAAACCGTCCAGATTGTCTTGGTATTAGAGGAATTGCTCGAGATCTTGCGGCCGCCGGCGTAGGCAAATTAATTGAATTGAAAAAAAATAAAATTGAACAAAAAACCAATCAAAAAATCAAAGTATCTATAATAAAAGAAAAAAATCAGGGATGCCATGCTTTTGGAAGCTGCTTAATAACAGGAGTTAAAAATCAAGATAGTCCAAAATGGTTAAAGGATAAAATTACCTCACTGGGTCTAAAATCTATTTCTGCAATAGTTGATATAACAAATTATGTTATGTTTGATTTAAACAGACCTCTCCATGCTTATGATGCCGACAAAATAAACGAAGAAATCATTGTGAGGAATTCTAAAAAAGGCGAGTCATTTACAGCCTTAGATGATAAAAATTATATACTCCAAAAAAATATGTGTGTTATTGCTGATAAAAGTGGTGTTTTAGGACTTGGAGGTATAATTGGAGGCACAAGATCAGGCACAGAGTTAAAAACAAAAAATATTTTATTAGAATCAGCTTATTTTGATCCATCGTCTATTAGAAAAACTTCTAAAGAACTTAATATTGATACAGATGCAAAATACAGGTTCGAACGAGGTATAGATCCGAATTCGATGTTAGATGGTTTAAAAACAGCGACAGAATTAATATTAAAAATATGTGGAGGTGAAGCAAGTAAATTTAGTATTTCTGGAAAAAAAGTATTCAAAAGTAAAAATATAGATCTTGATGTTGTAAAATTTAAGAACACAATAGGATTTTCCATTGCGGACGGTGAGACAAAAAAAATCTTAAATTCTTTGGGGTTTAAAACTCAGTCTGGTAAAAAAATTTTAAAAGTGCAGGTACCAACCTGGAGACCCGATATAAATCAAGAAATAGATTTAATAGAAGAACTAATACGAATAAAAGGCTTTGATAAGATTGCGTTAATCGAACCTGAAAAAAAAAGAAACAAAGATACGCTTAACTTTCAACAAAAATTATTTCACTTGGGTCAGCGTTGTGTATCAAATAGAGGATACTACGAAGCCGTGACGTGGTCGTTTACTGATGAAAAAATTGATAACTTAGTTTATGACGATAAAAATTCTATTTCTATATTAAACCCTATTTCAAATGAGCTTAATGTTTTAAGGAGATCTATATTCTCTAATTTACTTTTTTATTTGAAAAAAAACCAAGACAGAGGTTTTCAAGATATTGCTTTATTTGAGGTAGGCCCTGTTTTTTTTGGAAAGAAACCAGGTGAGCAACAGATTGTAATTGGTGCCGTCAAGTCTGGTCAATTATATAAAAGAAGTTGGTCAGAAAAAACTAGAAATGTTGATATTTTTGACGTTAAGACAGACGTGATAAAAACTTTAAATGAGATAGGAATAAATGAGGAAGACTTATATGTAAGCGCTAAAACAAAAAATTGTTATCATCCTGGAAGGTCCGGTTCAATTAATTTAAAATCAGAAAATGGTCCACTTCTCGCTCAGTTTGGAGAAATACATCCTTCAATAGTCTCTAAATTAGACTATAAAGAAAAAAATATTTATGGTTTTGAAATTTTTTTAAAGAATATTCCTGAACCAAATAAAAAGCTTAGAATTTTAAAAGAAAATTTTAATTATTCTGACTTTCAAATTTCAGAAAGAGACTTCGCTTTCGTAATAGATAAAACTTATCAAGTTGGAAAACTTAATAAAATTATAAAAAATTTAGATATAAATATCAAAACCGTAAATATATTTGATGTTTTCCAAGGGGGAAATTTACCTATTGATAAAAAATCAATTGCAATTAATGTTTTATTACAAGCAAATGATAAGACTCTTTCCGATAATGATCTAAACCAAATTAGTGAGAAAATTATCAAAGAGGTTGAAAATAAAACTGGCGGGAACATCAGGTCATAATGTCTGATATAGATAGAATTCGTAATTTTTCAATAATTGCGCATATTGATCACGGGAAATCAACAATCGCAGATAGAATAATTCACAAATGCGGAGGGTTAACAGATCGTGAAATGAAACAGCAAGTTCTAGACTCAATGGATATTGAAAGGGAAAGAGGAATAACAATAAAAGCTCAGACGGTTAAATTAAAGTATCAATCAAAAAATGGAAAAGAATATGTTTTAAATATAATAGATACTCCAGGTCATGTTGATTTTGGATATGAGGTAAGTCGTTCTCTTTCTGCCTGTGAAGGATCATTATTAATAGTTGATAGCACTCAAGGTGTTGAAGCTCAAACCCTAGCGAATGTTTATCAAGCACTAGAAATAAACCATGAAGTAATTCCAATTCTAAATAAAATTGATCTACCGGCATCAGATATCGATAAAACAAAAAAAGAAATCGAAGATGTAGTTGGCATCGATACAACTAACGCAATTCCATGTTCAGGTAAAACTGGTGAAGGTATTGACAACATTCTTGAAGCTATCATTAACGACCTACCATCTCCTAAAGGTAAAAAAGATGAAAAACTTAAATGTTTATTGGTAGACAGTTGGTACGATAGCTATTTAGGTGTTGTAATATTGGTAAGAGTAATAGATGGAAAAATTAAAAAGAATATGAGAATAAAACTACTTTCTAATAATCAAGAATATATTATTGAAAAAGTAGGTGTTTTTACACCTAAGCCAATAGATGTAAATGAGCTTAATTCTGGTGAAATAGGTTTTATTATAACAGGTATAAAATCTTTATCGGAAACCAAAGTAGGCGACACAATATGTGACGCGGCGCAACCAATAAATACTCCTTTACCAGGATTTAAACCAAGTAAACCAGTTGTGTTTTGTGGACTTTTTCCTGTCGATAGCTCCGAGTTTCAAAAACTTAAAGATGGATTAGCCAAACTTAAACTAAATGACGCAAGTTTTTCATACGAACCTGAGTCCTCAAGTGCTCTTGGATTGGGTTTTAGATGCGGTTTTTTAGGTCTTCTTCACCTTGAAATTATTACAGAAAGACTTGAAAGAGAGTTTGATGTAAATTTGATAACAACTACCCCTGGCGTAATTTATAAAGTGCATAAAATCAAAGGAGAAATTATTGATTTACAGAACCCAACAAATATGCCCGATCCCTCACAAATATTAAAAATAGAAGAGCCTTGGATTAAATCAACAATTATAACTCCGGATGAATATTTAGGATCAATAATAAAAATATGCCAAGACAAAAGAGGAGTTCAAACCAACTTAAGTTATTCAGGCAAAAGAGCAGTTTTATCTTATGATCTTCCGCTAAACGAAGTTGTTTTTGACTTCAATGATCGATTAAAATCTGTCTCAAGTGGTTACGCCAGTTTTGATTATGAAATTTCTGGATATCGAGAGGGTGCACTAGTGAAATTAGGCATCTTAGTAAATGGAGAACCGGTAGACGCTCTTGCGATGATTATACATAAAGATTTTGCTCAAAAAACAGGTAGGCAGGTTTGTGAAAAACTAAAAGATTTAATTCCAAGACATAACTTCATGATACCAGTCCAGGCAGCTATCGGGGGTAAAATTATTGCTCGTGAGTCTATAAAAGGGTTTAAAAAAGATGTTTTAACAAAAATTCATGGAGGCGGAGCTATGGACAGAAAAAGAAAACTCCTTGAAAAACAAAAAAAAGGTAAAGCTAGATCAAAACAGTTCGGCAAAGTAGAAATACCGCAAGAAGCTTTTATTGGCGTCTTAAAAATAAATAAAGAAACCTGATGCAAAAATTATTTATCATTTCAAATGAAGCTATTTACGAAAACAATAATGTATTTTTTTGTGATAACAAAGATCTCAAATCGACACCCGAAGGTTTAGAAAAAAATTTTGAAGTAAATCTGATCGGTAGAAAAACTAACATTAAAAGATCACACAAAATAAACATTAAAAATATTAAAGTTTTTAATTCGTTAATATCATTTTTACGAGAAATAATTCGTTCAATAAAAAACGAAAATACAAATTATCTTTTAATATCAATCTCACCTTATACTTTTTTTGCTTGTATCTTTTTAAGGTTATTTAAAAAAAAACCAATAATTTATTTAAGAAGCAATGGATTTGATGAATACAAAATAATCTTAGGGCACATGGGATATATCATTTATTATTTTATGTTTACTATTTCAACTAGCATTTCAACTAACATTAGTTGTAGAAAATATATTTTAAAAAATAAAAAAGGGTTTGTAGTACATCCTTCTCAATTAAATAATAAATGGCTTGAGAATAAAAAAAAATTTAATAATAGTAAAAAAAAACTACTTTATGTTGGTAGAATGAGAAAAGAGAAAGGAATATTCTCTTTAATAGATATTTTAAAAGACAAAAATGACATTCAGCTTACGATTGTTGGCGAAGAAGAGAATTTAAATTTTAATTCATATGACAATATAGATTTTGTCAAGATTATTAATAATGAAACAGAACTGATAAATATATTTGATGAACATAAAATTTTTATTCTTCCTTCATTCACAGAGGGACAACCAATGGCTCTTTTAGAGTCCCTATCACGACTTAGACCTGCAATAATTTTTTCTGAGATAGATCATGTTATTCAAAATAGAGCTGGTATTTTTATTTCTGAAAGAAATTATGAAAGCCTTGAGAAAACTATTAGACATATAGATGATAATTATGAGAGCATTCAAGAGTTAATGAAAAAAAACAAATTACCAACTTTTAATAATTTTATAAATAATTTAAGTGAAATCATCTTAAAAAATTAAAATTTACCTATGAAAAATAATACCCTAGTATTTACAGCAACCTTTAATGAGTCAGAAAATATAAAAAATTTTCTCGATAAAGCCTTAGATGTGAAAAATATAGATATTTTGATTGTTGATGACAACTCACCTGATGGAACAGCGAAAATAATTGAAGATTTTCAAAAAAAATACCAAAACATAAAATTAATTGTCCGAAAAGGAAAAGAAGGACTAGATACAGCTCATAAACTTGCTTACAAATATGCTAAAGAGGAAGGGTATACAAATCTTATCACGATGGATGCAGATTTATCTCATGATCCATCTAAAATTCCGATGTTTATTGATGAGTTAAATTCAAACTCATTTGTAATTGGTTCAAGGTATATCGAAGGAGGTAGAAATGAAACTAAGCTATCTAGGTATTTATTAAGCATAGTTGGAAATAAGATTATTAAAATTGTTTTAGGAATAAATTGTGAAGAATTTACAACTTCTTATCGTGCTTTTAATTTATCTAAATTAAGTAATTTTGATATTTATAAAATTAATGCTCAAGGTTATAGTTTTTTTATGGAGACAATTTATCAAATACATAAGTCGGGCTATTTAATTAAGCAAGTCCCAATAATTTTTGCTGATAGAAAAAAAGGGATATCTAAAATTCCTAAAATTGAAACTTTAAGAACTTTAAAAAATTTATTTTTATTAAAGTTTTTTTCCTGATGGAGAGGTGGCCGAGTGGTTGAAGGCGCACGCTTGGAAAGCGTGTAAACGGGAAACCGTTTCGAGGGTTCGAATCCCTCTCTCTCCGCCATTTTCCAAAGATCTTGCACAACTTATAATTTGTAATAAAATGATTTTGGCGTCACATAGGCGCCAGTAGATGAAAAAAATTAGTAATGAAATTAAAGCACTACAAGATGATATTAAAAGTTTAAAAAAGTCTTTTGATAATTATGATAACGAGGTAAACAAACTTCAAAAAATATCGAGTAATTCAATCAAAAGATCAAATCTCGAGCTTATAGTATTTGCCGTAAGGCAGTTAAAAGATGCAATTGAATTTGGTTTTCAAAAAAATGTTGCTAGCAGAAGTTTAAACATAACGTTAAATCACCATTGGCAAGCCAAAGAAGTAGGATCTCACATTGGTTGGCATAAAGAAAGATTTACCCACTCATTACTTGCTAAAAAAGAATTTAAAAAACTCGGTAAAAAATCTAAATTAATTATGGAGCATGTAGTTCCAATGAATGTAATTATAGATATGTTACTTAATCTAGAACCATTGAATGAGACAAATGTTAAAAAAATTTTATCTAAATTTTGGAAAGTTATAAGGATAACTAAAAGCGAAGACTTAAAATTGAATAAATTGGGTTTAAACAGAAAAATGCCAAAGGACTGGGATGGAAAAGATCCCTTAGCTAGATATAAAAAAGCTAAAATAGAACTTTGATATCCACATACAACTAAAAAGAGTCTTAAGATTTAAGTCCGAATCATTTAGATTTCTAATAAGGGCAGCTAAGGGAGACTGAGGCTGCCTTTGCTTTTTAAGGTCTTTTAATTCCAATTACTTTTAAATTTGCTGTTCGATTTATTCTTTCAATTGTCTGATTAATTCCCATAATAACTGTTTTTTTCATGGGCCCGTAAGCATGAATAAGTTTTTTATTTGATAAGGCAACTGCAACGTGACCTTTCCAAAAAATAAGATCATTTTTTTTAATTTTTTTTAATTTAATATTTTTTCTAAAATATTTGACCTGATCTTTCGCATCTCTTGGACAGAATTTTTTGTGAAAATTTAAAAAAACCTGTACTAAGGCAGAGCAATCAATTCCTTTGAAAGATTTACCTCCCCATTTGTATTTAATATTTTTAAAAATATTGATTTTACTAAAAAAATTTTTTTCTTTATAAGAAATTAGTTTAATATCTTTTAAACCTATCCAACCTTTATTAAATTTAAGAAAATTTGCTTTTTTATCTAAAACTTTTATTTTTGAGCCAAAAGTTAATTTGCTAATTTCTTCTCGTTTGTTTGGAAATTTATAAACTTTTGCTTTTAAAACTGCTACTTTATGAGATGGTTTTATGTACTGAGAAAATTTTTTGTTAATCACGTAACCTTTATAATTATCCTCTTTAATTTTTATTTTCAGCCATTTTTTTGTTTTTTTTGTAAGTGAGAAACTATCTCCATAAATCATTTGTGTAACAATTTCAGACTTTGTAGAGGGTTTTTTGTAAAGATTAATTATTGAAAAGTTGTTAGTTAAGTATTTAGTCATTTAATTTGAGTTTATCTTTAATCATGTAAAGAAAGATAAGAGAAGGTATTACCATTACTGCAGTGATTATAAAGAAAATACCCCAATCTCCATTTAACCAATCAACCAAAGCTCCAGATGATGCAGCTAAAGTTGTTCTTCCAGCTGTACCGATAGAGGCAAGAAGAGCATATTGAGTTGCAGTATAGGTCCTATCCACGAGCATTGAAATGAAAGCTACAAATGCTACTGTCGCAAATGCTGCTGCCATGTCATCAAATATAACTGCTATAGCAAACAATAATTCTGATTTTCCTGACCAAGCTAGTAAAGAAAACAATAAATTTGTTGAGGCCATCAATATACCAGATACAAACATTGCTTTAATAACACCAGAACGAATTGCAAATAGTCCTCCAAGTAGAGTAAAAATTACTGTTGTGACCCATCCAAGTCCCTTCGAATAAAGGGCTATATCAGATTTTGTAAAACCAATTTCTTTATAAAATATTACTGACATTCTGCCTAAGAAAGCTTCACCAATTTTAAAAAGGAATACAAATCCTAAAATTGCTATTGCAATATTAAAACCATTTTTTTTAAAAAAACTGATTACTGGCCCTATTACAGTTCCTGCCAACCAAGCAAAAACTTTAACCAAAATACTGGAAGAACCAAGTTTATTTTCAATCATTTCGTCAGTTTGCCTTTGATTCTCTGTTCTATTAGTTGGTTGTGGTTCATTTACAAACATTAGACAAATGTTGCAAAAAATAATGACTATTCCTAAAACTAAAAAAGTTATTTGCCAATAGTTCTGAAAACCTGCTTGTTGAAAGAATTCAGCTGAGTTAAGAGCCATCACACCACCTAACTTATATCCAGTCCACCAACCAACTACGGCCATTGCTGCACCTGCCTGCATCGACTTACCTTCGTGCTCACCAATTTGTTCAATTCTTAAAGCATCTACCGTAATGTCTTGAGTTGCCGATGCCACAGCAATGATAAGACCTATGCTAATTACAAGTGCTAAATTAGTAGTTGGGTTTATTAAGCTCCAACTAATCAAACTCAATAAAATGATTGTTTGCATGGCAATAATCCATCCACGCCTATGACCTACTTTTTTTGTTAACCAAGGAATTCTAATTCTATCAATAATTGGTGCCCAAAGATAATTAAATGCATATACGGCAAATATTAAACCTGCCCAACCTATTGTACTTCTGTTCAAACCATCCTCTTGCAACCAAAGACTTAAACTGCTCCCTATTATTACCCATGGGAACCCGCTTATCGCTCCAAGTAATAATATTTTGAGCATTCTTTGATCAAAATAAATTTTAAAATTTTCTGAAAGTGTTTGTTTTTTATAAATTTCCATAAATTAATTTCTCCAAAAAGAAGGAAAAAATAAAACTAAAACAGCAAATAATTCTAATCTACCCAATAACATTCCAAAAGCTAAAATCCATTTTGAAATGTCCGGTATGTTCTTATAATTCCCATTTGGCCCAATTACATCTCCTAGGCCAGGGCCTACATTTGAAATAGCACTTGCTGCCCCTGAAATTGCGGTCAAAAAATCTAATCCCGTTATAGATAGTAATAAAGCAATTATCAAAAATATAAATAAAAAAGAAAATATAAAAGTTATTACAGATTTAATAAAATCATCAGAAATTTTTTGATTATTGTACTTAATTAAAATAACACTATTTGGCGATATAAGTTTTACTAACTGGTTTTTTAAAAAAATTAGTAACATTTGCAATCTAAATATTTTTATTCCGCAAGCTGTCGATCCAGCACAACCTCCAATGAACATTAAAAATAAAAAAAATATAAGGGAAAAATTTCCCCATAAACCAAAATCGTCAGTCACATATCCAGTTCCTGATAAAATAGATATTACATTAAAAAAAGAAATTCTTAGATTTTCAAAAAAATTCATTTCGTTATTTATAATAAAAAGGTAAGTAACCATAATAATAATTGATATTATTAAAATATTTATAAAACCTTTTATTTGAATATCCTCTTTGAAAATTTTTTTATTTCCTTTGATGAACTTCAGATAAGTTATAAAAGGTATGCTCCCTAAGATTATAAAAATGCTAGCCACTATTTCAATATTAGAGTTACTAAAAAACCCTATGGATTTATTATGAGTAGAAAAACCTCCGGTAGCTAAAGTTGTCATAGAGTGAGCCACACTATCAAAAATCGTCATACCAAAAAACCAATAAAAAAAAGCGCACAAAAAAGTTAAACTAAAATAAGTTACGATTAGAATTGTAGCCACCTCTAAGGTTCTTGGTAAAATTTTTTCAGCAGACAAGGGACCTTCCATTTTGAAAAGCTGCATACCTCCAACTTTCAATAAAGGTAAAATAGTAATTGCCATTACAATAATTCCTATTCCACCTAACCACTGCATTATAGCTCGCCATAATAAAATACTCTTGGGAGTACTTTCCAAATCAGTTATTACTGTAGCCCCGGTAGTAGTTATTCCAGACATGCTCTCAAAGAAAGCCTCACTTATGGTAAATGAAATCGGTGATAATAAAAATGGCAGACTACCAAAAGCTGCAATCATTAACCAAGCTAAAGCTGAAAACAAAAAGGTTTGTTGCAAATTTAATTTAAATTGTTTTTCTAGATTAGCTAAAATAAATAAAATTCCTATAAAAATTGTTACAAATGATGCTCCAACGAAAGCATGATTATTTTCATTTTGTAAAATTTGAACAGCATAAGGAATAAGCATCGAAGATCCTAAAATTGTTAGTAAGACACCTATTAAGAAGAAAACTGTTTTATATGATGACATCAGTATGAGACTATTTAAATACCAAAAAAATTCAACTGTATTTAATAAATTAAAAACTGTATTATACAAAGAAAATTTTATAAACCTCTATTATGTCAGAAAATAATGTGATTCAGTCATCTTCAGCATGGCCCTTTGTAGAAATAAGAAAATTACTTAAAGAAAGAAAAAATCTAATAAAAGGAAAAAATAAAATTATATTTCAAACAGGCTATGGTCCTAGTGGTCTGCCTCATATTGGAACATTTGGTGAGGTAGCAAGAACCACAATGATGATTAACGCATTACGCCACATAAATAACACAAGTACTGAGCTTATTACCTTTTCTGACGATATGGATGGATTGAGAAAAGTTCCTGATAATATTCCTAACGATGAAATTTTAAAAAATAATCTTGGTAAACCACTTACTTCTATTCCAGATCCTTTTGGAAAATTTAAAAGTTTTGCAGAACACAACAATACAATGTTAAAACAATTTTTAAATAAATTTAATTTTGAATTCTCATTTAAAAGCTCAACAGAAAATTACAAAAATGGAACGTTTAACGAATCTTTAAAAAGAGTAGCGGAAAAATACGAGGATATAATGAGTATTATTTTGCCAACTCTTAGAACTGAGAGAAGAAAAACATATAGTCCTTTTCTACCAGTGTGTCCAGAAACAGGAAAAGTTTTAGAGATTCCAATGTTAAATTTAGAAAAAAAAACTGGTAAAATAACTTTTGATAATAATGGTAAAAAAATTCAAACAAATATTTTTGACGGCAATTGTAAATTACAATGGAAAGTTGATTGGGCAATGAGATGGTTCACTTTTGACGTGGACTTTGAAATGTACGGAAAAGATCTAACTGAGAGCGCTATATTATCAAGCAAGGTCTGTAAAATTTTAGGAAAAATTCCTCCAAACGGTTTTGCCTACGAACTATTTTTGGACGAAAAAGGAGAAAAAATTTCTAAATCAAAAGGAAATGGTATTACCATAGACGAGTGGCTTAATTATGCATCTCCCGAAAGCCTTTCATTGTATATGTATCAAAATCCTAAGCGAGCAAAAAAACTATACTCAGATGTAGTGCCTAAAGCAGTAGATGAATATTTGTCTTTTGTTGAAAAATTTCCAGAACAGAAAGAAAAAGATAAGTTATTAAATCCTGTTTGGCATGTACATAATGGTAAACCACCTAAAGAAAAAATAGTGATGTCTTTTTCAATGCTTTTAAACTTAGTTGGATCAAGCAATGCTGATGATAAAAAAATATTATGGAAATTTATTAACAGGTTTCACAAAAATGTGAATCCAGAAAGTAACCCAGTATTAGATAGTTTAACAGCGCATGCTATAAAATTTTTTAAAGATAAGCTAAAACCAAAAAAAAATTATAAAAAACCCGATGAAAAAGAAAAAAAAGCATTGACCAATCTTGCTTTAAAAATCAAAAATATAAATGAAAGTACGCCACCGGAAGAAATCCAAACTTTAGTTTATTCAGCTGGGAAAGAAAATGGTTACGAGAAAAATTTAAGAGATTGGTTTAAGTTAATTTATCAAGTTTTATTTGGTGATATTGACGGCCCAAGAATGGGTTTCTTTATAAGCTTTTTTGGTGTCAAAGAAACTATAAAACTGATAAAAGATAAAATTAATTAAATGTATTCACTGCTTAAGCAATTCATTTTTAAAATAGACCCAGAAATGGCCCATGATTTAGCGATTAAGTCTTTAAAGTATAATTTTTTACCGGAGGAAATATTTAAAGTTAAAAATGAAGAAATTCTTGAGACAAAAGTTTTTAATACAAGAATAAAAAATCCAATTGGTTTAGCAGCTGGTTTTGATAAAAGTGCTGAAGTTTATAATTCTTTATTCAGATTTGGTTTTGGATTTATTGAAGTAGGCACTGTCACTCCAAAAAAACAATTTGGAAATCCGAAGCCTAGAGTATTTAGACTTGAGAACGATAAAGCCTTAATAAATAGATTAGGCTTTAATAATGATGGTTTAGAAAAGGTTTCTAATAGACTTGAAAAAAATTCCCCTTCTGGTTTTTTAGGAATTAATATTGGCCCAAATAAAGATAGCAATGATAGAATAGATGATTATATCAAATGCTTAAAAGCAATACATGCATTTGCAAATTACATAACCATAAATATTTCCTCACCGAATACCCCAGGTCTCAGAGACTTCCATAAAGAAAGAACTTTACAAACTCTTCTAGAAAAAATTACCGAATTTAAAAAAAAAAGTAAAATTCAAAAACCTTTAGTTTTAAAAGTTTCTCCTGATATAGACGACACTATTGTAAATCACATAATTGAGTTAATTAAAAAATTTAACATTAGTGGAGTAATAATTTCTAATACCACTGATAAAAACAGAGAAAATTTAGTTGGGGAAAATAAAAAGGAGATTGGAGGTTTATCTGGAGAGCCACTAATTAATATATCTAATAATTTGATAAAAAAATTTTATAAACAAATCAAAGGAGAAATTACAATTATTGGAGTAGGAGGTGTTAGCTCAGGTTTTACAGCTTTCGAAAAATTAAAATCTGGCGCTAACTTGTTACAATTATATACTGGTATGGTTTATGAAGGGCCTGGAATAGTAAAAAAGATCAAAACTGAATTAATCGATATATTAGAAAAAGAAAAAATTAAAAATGTGAGAGAAATTATAGGCATTAGTTCATAATTAACTCTTGACCAAATTAAAGCTTGCAACTATACAATTCATTTATTATGACGAAAAAATGTGAACTTACAGGAGTTTTACCTTTAAAAGGACATAACGTGAGTCACTCAAATAATAAAACTAAAAGACGTTTTTTACCAAATCTTAAAAAAATTTCTTTCAAAAGTGAAATTTTAAAGAGAAATGTTAGACTCAACGTGAGTAACGCAGCGTTAAGAACTGTAGATTTTAAAGGTGGATTAGACAAATTTTTAAAAACAGCAAAAAGTAAAAATTTATCTAAAAGGGTTAAAAAGTTAAAACTCTCAATCGTTTCGCAAAAATAATTTAAATGTTGACTGAAAAACAAAGAAACTTGTTCTTTATATTATCCTTTTTTATGGGAACTATTGTAATCGCCTCAAACTATTTGGTGCAATTTCCAGTAAAGCTATACAATTTAGAAAACATACTTACTTATGGGGCTTTCAGCTATCCAATTACTTTTCTTATTACTGATTTAGCTAACAGAGCCTTTGGAAAAAAGATTGCACGTTATGTTGTATTAGTTGGTTTTTTTATAGGAATAACCTTAACGTTGTTTGTTTCAACAAATTTTTCGGACATAATTTCAATTAGAATTGCTATTGGATCTGCCACAGCCTTTTTTATTGCACAAAATCTTGATGTGAATATTTTTGACAAATTAAGGAAAAAAAAATGGTACATAGCTCCACTGACATCTTCAGTTTTTGGATCAACCGTAGATACTTTTCTTTTTTTCTCCATTGCATTTTATAACACCGGTTTACCTTGGTTTACATTAGCGATAGGTGACCTAATAATTAAATTAATCGTGGCATTAATAATGTTAGTACCTTTTAGGTTGCTAATAATTAAGATTAATGATTTTGCAGATTTAAAAATTAAAAATTTAAATTATTAATTTAATACTCTCTTCTCGTCTTTAAATAAGTCGGTTAATTGATTTATCATTACATCACCCAGATCTTGAACGTCAGTAATTTTGACTGCCTTTTTATAATATCTTGTAACATCGTGTCCAATACCAATTGCCAAAAGCTCAACATTCGATTTATCTTCAATCCAACTTACAGTATTTTTTAAGTTAGTTTCTAAAAAATCACTTGAATTAGTGGATAAGGTGGAGTCATCAACTGGAGCACCATCAGATATAACCATTAAAATTTTTCTTTCCTCTTTTCTTTTTGACATTTTTTCATATGCCCATTTTAAAGCTTCTCCATCAATATTTTCTTTTAGTAGACCTTCTTTTAACATAAGGCCCATATTTTTTTTTGCAATTCTCCATGGTGTGTCTGCTGACTTATAAATAATATGTCTTAAGTCATTTAGTCTTCCTGGAGATTTAGGCTTATCATTTTTCATCCATAGCTCTCTACTCGAACCACCTTTCCAATGCTTTGTTGTAAATCCTAAAATTTCCACTTTTACTGAGCATCTCTCTAATGTTCTTGATAAAATATCAGCGCAGATTGCTGCAACTGAAATTGGCTTTCCCCTCATTGAACCTGAATTATCAATAAGAATAGTTACTAATGTGTCTTTAAACTCAATTTCTTTTTCTTTTTTAAATGACAATGAATTCAAGGGATCAATTATTATTCTTGGAAGTTTCGAAGTATCCAAAGTTCCCTCCTCTAAATCAAAATCCCAAGATCGATTTTGCTTTGCTAGAAGTTTTCTTTGAAGTTTATTAGCAAGTTTTGAAATAAAACTTTTTAATTGTAATAGTTGTTGATCTAAATTTTGTCGCAATCTATACAATTCTTCTTCTGTCTCAAGGTCCTCTGCTGTTATTACTTCATCAAATTCTTGGGTATAAAATTTGTATTTTTGATCACCAAAATTATTTTTTGCTCTCATTCTTTTTTCAGAATCGTTAGAAACTTCTTCAATTTCGATCTCGCTCGTATCTTTATCATTGTCATCAGCTAAATTATCTAGCTCAGGCATACTAGTATCAATTGCCATTTCTTGATTTTCATCAAATTTGGACTCTTTCTTTTGATCTGAGTCATCCTTATTACTTAGCTCTTTGTTATTATCATCCTCTTTTTTATTGTCCATTTCTTCGTAATCAGAAGTTTCCTCAATTTCTAACTTTTTAATTATTTCTGAAATAGAAGAATTAAAAATTTCTTGCTTATCTAAATTTTCTCTTATTTTATTAATATTTGCTTTAAATATTTTATCAAAATTTTTTTTAAATTTAGTTGGAATTTCATATATCTTTTTTTCTTCATTTATTTTAAAAAGCTCTTTTCTTAAATAATTCTCAAATGCAAAGTAGATATTTTCTTGTTTATTCTGAGGAGGTTTTTGTTTTAAGTAGAAGTTTAATAAATTTTCTTTTATTCCTTTGTATTCTTGAGTTCCTAGAGTCTCGTATCTTATTTTTTCCGCTAATTTGTATAATTTTTTAGCTTTAGATCCTGTCGGCTCAAAATTTTTTAATATTTTTTTATTGCTATATCTTAATTTGAGAGACTCTGAGTCAGCCAGAGCTCTTGTTAAATCAAAATTTATTTTATTTTCAAACTCATTTATTTCAGGCAGTTTTAATTTATTTTCTTCATTTATAATATCTTGTCCATTAAAAGTTATTTCAATATCATCCTTATTTGATAATGATTTAATAGTTGACTTTATTGCAACTTTGAAATTTTCTAATATTTCTTCTTTTTTTTGCACTTTATATTTGAACGTTTATAGAAGACTCTGGTAATTCTTCTCCAAAACATCTCTGATAATACTCAGATATTATTTTTTTTTCTATTTCATCACACTTATTTAAAAATGTTACCCGAAAAGCATAACCTTTATCTTTAAATATAGATGCGTTTTCAGCCCAATGCATAACAGTTCTTGGACTCATAACAGTAGATATGTCTCCTAACATAAAGCCTTTTCTTGTGAGGTCAGCTACTTTAATCATGTTTGATAAAACTTCTTTTCCCTCTTTATTGTTATATTTTTTGTTTTTTGCTAAAACAATCTCCAATTCTTTTTGACTTGTAAGATAGTTTAATGTTGAAACAATATTCCATCTATCCATCTGACCTTGATTTATTTGTTGAGTGCCGTGGTAAAGTCCGGTTGTGTCACCTAATCCAACTGTATTAGTGGTAGCAAACATTCTAAAAAAATCATGTTGTTCTAAAACTTTATTTTTATCCAATAGAGTAAAGCTTCCTTCACTTTCAAGCACTCTTTGAATAACGAACATAACATCTGGTCTACCTGCATCATATTCGTCAAAAACAAGTGCAACTGGATTTTGAATAGACCAAGGTAAAATTCCTTCTTTAAATTCAGTTACTTGTTTACCATCTTTAAGTATTATTGCATCTTTTCCTATCAAATCTATTCTACTTATATGGCTGTCTAAATTTACTCTCACACAAGGCCAATTTAATCTAGCAGCTACTTGTTCTATGTGAGTAGATTTCCCAGTTCCATGATATCCCTGAATTAAAACCCTTTTATTAAAAGAGAACCCAGCTAAAATTGCTAATGTAGTATCCTTATCAAATTTATAGTCAGGGTCGATTTTCGGAACATATTCATTTTTTTTTGAAAATCCACTTAGCTCCATATTACTTTCAAATCCAAATGTTTGCTTGACAGATATTTTTATGTCTGGTTTAGCCATAAATTGTGATGTACTCATAATTATTTTTTTCCTATATTCATTTTTAATTGACTATAAGCTAATGTAATCTTTTTTAACCTGTCTTCAAATTTTTTACTACCCTGGTTTTTATCAGGATGATATTTCTTTACAAGGTATTTAAATTTTTGTTGTATTTCATGCCATTTTGCAGAATAATTTAATTCCAAGATATCAAAAGCGTCTTTTTCTTTAGGAGATAGATTAGATTTTTTGAAGTCTTTAAATCCTGTTGTTTGAAAAATATTTAGTTTATCTTCTAAGGCATTATTCCACAACAAGTTAAAGAAATTTTCAGAAGACCCAAAACTTTTTGTAGATTTATGCCACGTAACATCTGATTTTAGAAAATATTCTATTTCTTCACTATTCATATTTTCAAAATAGTTCCAATTTTTATTGAAAATTTTTATATGCTTCAAACAAAGTAATCTGTATTTTCTAACATTGTCTTTTTCAACAGGAGCTTTATAGTTTCCCTGTTCTTTACAATTATCCCAATCACAAATAATTTTCATAATCTATATTTTCATATATAATAATAAATTCAATGAGTCTTTTTATAAATCAAATTAAAGAAAAAATAAAAAATAAAATAAAATTTGAAGAGATAAAAATTACTGACAATACAGAAACTCACAGAAGTCACAAATCTTTCCAAAAGAATAAGCTTCATTTGACATTAGAAATTCAGTCTGAGTTTTTGGATAAAATGAATAGGATCGACGCAGAAAGACTTATAATGAAAATTCTTAAAGATGAGCTTAAGAATAAAATTCATGCTCTTGAAATACGATTAAAATAATTTATTAATAAGATCTCTTATTTGAGAAATTTTAAATTTATGTTTTCCAGGCAATGTTGTCTGCCCAATCTTTTTTAAGAAAATTAAGTTAATTTTTTCATCATCTTTTTTTTTATCATTTGCCATAAATTTTATTGACTTTAAAATTTCATTTTTATTTAAATATTTCTTTAAACTTTTTAAAAGTAAATTTTCCTGGAAAATTTTTTCAATTTGAAAGAGAGTATTTGTAGAACAAATTTTTTTATATTTTGATATTCTAGTGGCAATAATCATCCCCACTAATACTGCTTCCCCATGATTTAGTCTGTTTGAGTATTTGTTTTGAATTTCTAATGCATGGGCAAATGTATGTCCAAAATTTAAAATCATTCGAAAATTTTTTTCTTTAAAGTCTTTTTCTGTGAAATTTAACTTAATTTGACAACTCTTCTTTATACTTGTTGTAAGAGTCTTATTTTCTAAAGACAAAATTTTCTTCGTATTTTTTTTCAAAAAATTGAAAAAATTTTTATCCTTAATTATAGAATGTTTCAAAACTTCAGCGTACCCACAAACTATCTCTCTTTTTGGTAATGATTTAAGAAATTTAGTTTCTGAAATTACTATTTTTGGATTATAAAATGAACCTATCAAGTTTTTTCCATAATTAGAGTTAATACCAGTTTTTCCACCAATACATGAGTCAACTTGAGAAAGAAGAGTGCTTGGTAAATTAATAAAATTAATTCCCCTTTTATAAATACTTGAGATGAAACCGGACATATCCCCAACTATCCCTCCACCAACTCCTATGACGAGATCAGATCTATTAAAATTTAGTTGAAGTAGTTTGTTTATGAAATAGCTAATTTTGTTAAGATTTTTTACTTTCTCCGAAGATTTTATATAAAAAACAAATACTTTATATTTTTTTAAATTTTTTTTAATTTTGACTAAAAATTTATTTGGAATATTTCTATCAAAAATTATAGCAATTTTTCTGCATTTAGGACATAAACTTTTCACCTCGCTTTTTAATTTAGATAAAGAGTTTTCTCCTATCAAAATAGAATAGTTTTTTGTTTTTACGCGATTAATTTTCATAAAAATTTAATATCTTTTGAACTATTTGAGTTTTATCCATGTTATCACAATTTACTTTAAAATCTGCAAGACTATAAATTTTTTTTCTTATAAGGTAAATTTTTTCAACATCTTCGTATGATTTTTTTTTGTTAAGTAATGGTCTACGATTATTATTCTTATAGCGTTTAATTAGTTTATTTAAACCTACTTTTAGCCATACACTTTTACTAGATTTTAAAACTAATTCTCTTATATCTTTATTTAAAAAAGCTCCCCCACCTAAAGCAATAACAGCTTTTTTATTTTTAAGAAATTTAAGAGTAATTTTTCTCTCTAATTTTCTGAAATATTTTTCACCTCTTTCATCAAATATGCTTTTAATAGATTTTTTTTCATTTTTTTCAATTACCTTATCAACATCAATAAATTTAGCTTTAAGTCGTTTTGCTAATAATTTACCAATCGTAGACTTACCTACACCCATCATTCCAGTTAAAATAAGGCTTTTTTTCAATTATAATCCTAATTAAAAATTTGATTTATCACAAATTTGTCTTATTTTCCGAGTTTAAATATATTTTTTGACTATGCAACTTAAATTCAACAGACAGAAAAGTTTGAGAGAGTCAATTTTACACAAATTACTTAAGTTAATAGTGCTTGTTGGTATTTTTGTTGTGGTCGTTTTTTTTATAGAAAAAATCAACTTTTCTAAACCGAACAAAATATTTAACACTGATATTACAAATGAAATTATCAGACTTAAATAAAATATTAATTTTAATTTTTATATTCAACTTTTCTTTTAATCTACATGGAGAAGAAGAAGTAGATATTTGGAAAAATAATAGTTCAAATCAAGAAAAAAAAAAAATTGAAAATAATATAGAAGATTCAACTCAAAGCCCTTTAGTAATAAAAAACAATATTTCAACAAACAGTATTATACAAGAGCAGACCTCTTCTGAAACAGATGACACTTTACTTTATGGCATTTGGGATCCAGATAAATATAATTTTGAATTATCCATGTGGTCTAATACGGACGGTCAAAATATTAAAAAAACTATTTCACGAATTGATAAATTAAATCTCTCAGAAACTGCAGAAAATATATTTCTTAACACTATTTTTTCTTATTCATATCCACCCGAAAATATAAGTGATAAAGATTTTTTAGATCTTAAGATTGATTGGCTTATTAAAAATAAAAAAGATAATGTTATAGAAGAGTTTTTAAAAAAAAATAATGAATTTCCTAATAAAAATAAAATTATCCAGTACTTAGTTGATAGAAATATTTCTAGGGCAAATATCAAAGTGGGTTGTGAAAAAGCAAATTTTATTGGCAAAGAAATTAAGGACCCTTATTTAGAAAAATTTAAAAT
Source organism: uncultured Pelagibacteraceae bacterium (assembly GCA_902579605.1). GTDB lineage: Bacteria > Pseudomonadota > Alphaproteobacteria > Pelagibacterales > Pelagibacteraceae > Pelagilacustribacter. The sequence goes on along the minus strand of CACHHD010000001.1, from coordinate 129,144 downwards.
TTATTGTTTAATATTTAATAATAAAAAAAACCAAGCCCAACTTCTACATGATATTTTAAAAGAACAAAATCAATCTGATAAATTTTTTGATAATACAGTAAACTTTTTATTAGGTGTTTCAGAAAATAAAAATAAGAAAATTAAGGATGACAACCTATTAAATTTTTATTTATCAAGTATCATATTTTCTGATTTTAAATATGAACCAAATAGTAAAACAAAAAAAAGTATTTGGGAGTATATGAATTCTGCTAATTTGATTACTATTGATGATATTAATGATAAAGAAAAAATTAAAAATATTGAAACAGCGGCAAATAAAGGTCAAATAGATAAAAATCAAGTATTTAAAATATATAAACAAATTCCTTTTGATTTAAACACTTTGATAAATGCTCAAAATGTTTATCAGTCTCTTGAAAAAATAGAGGGTAGAGCTTTAATATACCAAAAATTTTTATTATCCGATAATGTTCAAAATAAACTAGACTTACTTTTTTTACTAAAGGACCTATTTAAAAAAGATAACCTTGCCAACTTATATGCTGAATTCTTAAGTGATAGACTAAAAGAATTTGATGATAATGATATTCCAAAAGAATATGTTAACGTTGTAGAAAGAAACATTAACACAAATGAAACTTTGTCAGATAGAAAGATAAAATTTGATGACAAAGTTCTACATCGTTCCAAACTTATAAGATATTTCTATGAAAAAGATTATCCAATTAAAAAGACACAAAAAGAATTAGATGGAGTATATAAAAAGATAAAAAGAAACAGAAATTACTTTTATTCTGCAAAAGATATAGCAGTCCTAGAGTCCTTAGAATATGACGGTATTAAAGTTCCTAAAGAAATAGGTCACAAGAAATTATCTGAAAGTTATAGTATCCCAGAAAGTTTGGTAGATTTAGCTGATGCTGGACAAAAAGGTTTTTTAGCTTTAAAAATTGTAGAAATTATAGGTGAAGACGAGGTAAATAACTTAGACCCAGAAACTATATATTTTATTACAAATTTACTTAATAAACTCAACCTTAAAGAATTTAGAAACGAAATATTAGGTACCGCTCTACCATTACGAATATAAGTGTTATAAAAATAAGAATGTCCAAAAAAAAAATTTTAACAATTCCCAATCCAATATTGAGAAAAATTTCTGAACCAGTTAAATCAGTTGATAAAGAAGTAAAAAATTTGTTAGATGATATGTTAGAGACTATGTATGCAGCCCCAGGTATTGGATTAGCCGCTGTTCAAATAGGAATATTGAAAAGACTAATTGTAATTGATTTATCTAAAGTGGGTGAAAAAATGGAACCTTTATTCATTATTAATCCTGAAATTATATCTAAATCAAATGAACTTATTTCTTATGAAGAAGGTTGCTTGTCTATACCTAATCAATTTGCAGAAGTAAAAAGACCCAGTGCTTGTAAAATCAATTTTATCGATTACGAGGGTAAAAAAAAGGAAATGAGTGCTAATGGCCTTTTAGCCACTTGTATACAACATGAAATTGATCATTTAAATGGTATATTGTTTATTGATCATTTGTCAAAACTAAAAAAAGACTTAATAATAAAAAAAAATAAAAAGCAAAATAAAGAAATTGATAGGGTAATAGTTTAACTTCGAAAATCAAATGTCATTAAAAATAGTTTTTATGGGAACCCCTGAGTTCGCTATTCCGTCGCTCAATATTTTAAAACAGTCAAAACACAAAATTGTTTGTGTATATACGCAAACACCAAAAAAGAAATCTAGAGGTCAAAAAATTTTAAAAACTGCTGTACATGTTTTTTCAGAAAAAGAGGGAATTAAAGTAAGAACAAATCAACTTAAAGATGGAAAAGATTATGACGAATTCATGGGATTACAAGCTGATTTAGTTGTTGTTATAGCTTATGGAAAAATAATTCCCGAAAATTATTTAAAAAATTCTAATTTAATATTTTTAAATGTACATGCTTCTTTACTTCCAAAGTGGAGAGGTGCTGCTCCTATTGAAAGGGCCATCCTAAATAAAGATATTGAAACAGGTATTTCAATTATGAAAATAGAAAAAACACTAGACACAGGACCTTTTATAAAACAAATAAAAGTTAAGATAGATAAAGACACAAATAGTGGTGAATTAACTAAAAAATTATCAGTTATAGGAGCTGAAGCTTTATTAGAGTCAATTGAATTGGTGTCTTCAGGTAAAGCAACTTACACCAAACAAAATGAAAAAGATGTAACTTATGCAAAAAAAATTGACAAAGCTGAAACAAGAATTAATTGGAAAGAAAATTCTGAAAACATTATTGCAAAAATTAACGCTTTTAATCCCAAACCTGGTGCATGGTTTTTATTTAATGGTGAAAGAATAAAAATTTTAAAGGCTAAGTCCGTGATAATGAACGGTGAAGAAGGAAAAATTCTCGACAACAAACTGACTGTAGGTTGTTCAAATAACTCAATACAAATTTTAAGAATACAAAGAGAAGGTAAAAAGGAGATGAATGCCGAGGAATTTTTGATTGGCAATAATTTAAAAAAAGGGGTCAAATTAAATTGAAATTCAACTATCAAATTATAATTGAGTATAATGGTACAAATTATAAGGGCTGGCAGTACCAAAAAAATGGCTCCTCTATTCAAAAAGAAATAGAGAAAGCAATAAAAAAATTATTAAAAAAAAAAATAAAAATTATTGGCTCTGGAAGAACAGATTCTGGAGTCCATGCAATAGCTCAATCTGCAAATTTTTTTTGTGAAAAGTTAGATAATGAAAAAAAATTTTTAAATTCCTTAAATTATTTTTTAAGCAAAAAAGATATAACGATTAGTACAATTAAGAAAAAGAAAATTAGTTTTCACTCAAGATTTGATGCAAAGAAAAGAACTTATAAATATATAATAATTAATAGGAAAAATTTTTTAGTTTTGGATAAAAATAGAGCATGGCTTGTTAAGAAGAAATTAAACATTCATTCTATGAAAAAAGCAATTAAACTTTTTTTGGGTACACACAATTTTAACGCCTTTAGATCCTCTTCTTGTGGAGCAAAATCACCTGTACGAACCATAGAAAAATCGTCAATTACAAAAACAGGAAATAAAATTATGATAATTTTTTCATCAAAATCTTTCTTACAGCAGCAAGTAAGATCAATGGTAGGTTGCTTAAAATTTATTGGAGAAGGAAAGTGGACTTTAGATAATTTAAAAAGACTATTAAAATCAAAAAATAGATCTCATTGTGCACCTCCTGCACCTCCTAGCGGTCTATACTTGTATAAAGTAAATTACTAAAAGTTTTTACCTTTTAGATTTTTTTATTCTCCATCTTGATTGAGAATTGACAATGTAACCAACACACTTTTCTGCTCTACATCTACAAGGAAAGTCTCTATAATCTTTATCAAAGCTAAATCCATAATCATAAGTAAGCTCATCATTTTTTTTGATGTCCTTAATTGAATAGATCCATAATTTCAGGCCAACTCCATCAACTTCACAATTTGGTTCACAAGAGTGATTTATTAACCTTGCTGTATTGTATTTAAAGTCTCCATCTAAATCGTATTTTTTATTTAAATTAAATAAATAGATTGCTTTATTATTATCAAATTTTGGATTGATTTCTGTTTCTTTAACGGTAATAATTTTGCCTTTGTATTCTATAATTTTAGTATTTTTTTTAATATTTGTAGCAGCATATAAACCTCTTTTATCTATATTAGATTTTTTTATTTTATAAAGTTTTTTCATAATTAGAACTCTATTAACCCCTTAATATGTTCTTCAGTACTTTCTGCTAAAGCATTTAAATCATAACCACCTTCAAGAATAGAAACTATATTTCCTTTACAATAATCTTTTGAAGCTATCAATGTTCTTTTTGTAATTTCAAAATAATCTCTAGATTTCAAATTTATGTTTGAAAGAGGATCATCTTTATGAGCGTCAAAACCAGCAGAAAAAAATATAAATTCTGGTTTAAACTCATTTAATTTTTTTAGAACGTGCTCATATGCGTCGAAATACTCATCAGAACTAGTACCAGCGGGTAAAGGTAAGTTAAATATATTATTGTGAGATCCTTTCTCATGACTTGCCCCAGTCCCGGGAAAATGAGGATACTGATGTGTAGAAATATATAGGACTTTTTTGTTAGAATAAAAAATATTTTGCGTTCCATTACCATGGTGAACATCGAAATCTATTATTGCAACTTTTTGTAATTTGTATTTATCAATTAAATAATTTGCACCTACAGCAACATTATTAAAAATACAAAACCCCATTGCTTTATCGTACTCAGCATGATGTCCAGGTGGTCTTACTGCACAAAACGCATTCTTTAATTTTTTGTTTTTAACAGAGTCGATAGCTGAAATAATTGAGGATACAGCATCATAAGATGCCTCTTTGCTTCCAGGAGAAATTACAGTATCACCATCCAAAAAGAATTGCCCTTTATTTGGAAAAGCTTTTTTTACTTCGTTAATATAGAGACTATTATGAGTTTTATTGAGATAAGACTCATCAAACTTTCCAGGCTCACTCCATTCAAGGTTAGATAAATTCCTCTTTTTTAATCTTTCTAAAATAGATTGTATTCTATATTTATTTTCTGGGTGCCCATCTCCAGTATCATGGTTTAATGAGCTTTTTGAAGATATAAATCCAGTCTTCACTTAAAAAACTCAAGTAAAAAATTATAATAAATCTTTTTTAAATTACTTAGATCTTTCAAAGAAACACACTCATCTACTTTATGCATAGTTTTGTTTACCAATCCGAATTCAAGACATGGAGCAATTTTTTTTATAAATCGTGCATCTGAAGTACCTCCAGTGGTAGAAAAAACAGGATTAACTTTAGTTATTTTCTTAATAATTTTTCTTGCTAAAAAAATGTTTTTTCCCGGCTTTGTTAAAAAAGAATCACCATTTTCTAAATAATTAATTTTGTAATTACATTTGTTTTTTTTAGAAATCTTTTTAAGAGTTGAATTAATTTTTCTTTTTAGTTTTGATGCTGTCTGAAGATTATTATATCTTATATTAAACTGTGTTTTGGCAGATGATGGAATTACATTGTGTGCTTTATTATCTACATAAAGACTTGTGAATTCTAGATTTGAAGGTTGGAAATTTTTGTTCCCTTTATCTAATTTTTTCTTTTTTAGCTCTGAACAGATTTTTACCAAAGTATTAATAGGGTTATTAGATAGATGTGGATATGCAATATGACCTTGAGTTCCAAATATTTCTAACTCAGCTGTAAGACTGCCTCTACGTCCAATTTTAATCATTTCACCCAATCTTTTTGGATTTGTTGGTTCTCCAACGATACAAAAATTTATTTTCTCTTTTTTCTTTTTTAGATGATCAACAACTTTTTTAGTTCCATTAGTAGCATATCCCTCTTCATCTCCAGTGATGAGGAAACTTATTGAACCATTGAAATTTTTGTTTTCTTTTATAAATTTACTAACAGCAGAAACAAAACAAGCAATTGAACTTTTCATATCATTTGCTCCTCTACCAATCAAATAACCTTTCTTAACTTGAGGTTTAAAAGGATTCACTGTCCAATCATTGTAATTTCCTGGAGGAACAACATCTGTATGTCCCGCATAACATAGATTAGGTTGTTTTTTACCTAATCTTGCGTAAAGATTTTTTATCGGTTTACCTTTTCCTTTTTTAAACTCCAGAATTTTACAATCAAAACCTAATGACTTTAACTTTTTACTTAGAAATTTTATTGCACCTGCATCGACAGGAGTAATGCTTGGAAATTTAATTAAATCTTTTGATAGAGTTAATTCGTTAATTAATTGCATTAGTCTCTTAATAAATCATTAATTGAAGTTTTGCTTCTAGTTTTTTCATCCACTTTTTTGACGATAACTGCACAATATAAACTTGGCCCGTCAGATTTTTTTTTATTTGGTAAACTTCCTGGTACCACTACTGAGTATGCTGGAACTGTTCCATAAGTTATTTCACCAGTGTTCCTGTCTATAATTTTGGTTGACGCACCTATATAAACACCCATTGAAATGACTGCTCCTTTTTCAACAAGGACTCCTTCAGCTATTTCTGATCTAGCACCTATAAAGCAATCATCCTCTATGATAACCGGGCCTGCTTGTAAAGGTTCTAAAACTCCACCGATTCCAGCACCGCCTGAAACATGACAGTTTTTTCCTATTTGCGCACATGAACCAACAGATGCCCAAGTATCTATCATTGTTCCCTCGTCAACATATGCACCTAAGTTTACAAAACATGGCATTAGGACTACATTTTTTGCAATGTAAGAACCTCTTCTTACAACTCCGTTTGGAACGTGTCGATAACCAGCTTTTTTCCAATCAGCTTCATTCCAACTAACTGATTTGCCTGGAACTTTATCATACCAAGTTGTGTAAGGACCTTTAGACATTGTCATTTTATTTGTTCTGAAACTTAGTAAAATTGCCTTTTTAACCCATTGATTGACAGACCATTTACCATTTTTCTTTTCTGCTACTCTTATCGTTCCTTTATCAGTTAAATTAATTGTTTCATTTATAGCATCTAAAATCCTCTTATCAGAAGAGTCGGATATATTTTGTTTATCCTCAAATGCATCATTAATTATCTTTTCTAATTCATTTACTTTCATTTATCTCCTTTAAAAATTTTGACAATTTATCTGTTTTATAGTTAATAAAACTCGAGTTCGAAAACTCAGCAGCCCAAGGCTCGTCATTTATTATCCATACTGTTTTCATTCCTAATTCGTGAGCGGGTTTTAAATTTCGCGCAATATCTTCAATAAATATACTATATTGTGGCTCAATTTTGTATTTTTCTATAATTTTTTTATAAGTTTCAATAGATGGCTTGGGTATAAAGTCCGCACTAACGATGTCGAAAATATCATCGAAATGCCTTTCAATTCCAAGTCTTTTTGTTACATTTTTAGCATGTGCTAGTGACCCGTTAGTAAATATAATCTTTTTGCCCTCAATTTTTTCAATTTGCTCATCTAGTTGTCTGTCAACTTTTAAAAAGCTTAGATCTATATCATGAACAAATTCTAGAAATTCATTTGCATCAATTTTATGATTTTTAATCATACCATTTAGCGTTGTGTTATATTCTACAAAATAATTTTTTTGAATTTTTCTTGCTTCCTCTTTGCTGATTTTCAATTTAGAAGAAATATAGTGGGTCATTTTTTTATCAACTTGTTCAAAAACTTTAGTAGCTCCTGAATACAAAGTATTATCTAAATCAAAAAGCCAAAATTTTATATTCTTCAATTCTTTCATTTTCTTATTAGAGTTCCTGAACCTTTATCCGAAAATATTTCATCTAATATCGAGTGAGGTTTTCTTCCATCAAGTATAACAACACCCCTGACACCATTTTTCACTGCATCTATACAATTTTTTATTTTAGGAATCATTCCACCTTGTACTATTTTTAATTTAACTAGATTTTCTATGTCAAAAGGTTTTATTTCTGAGATTAACGTTTTCCTATCATCATAAACACCCTCCACATTTGTCATAAGTAAAAGTCTTCTTGACCTAAGTTTTTTTGCTATAGCGCTAGCTGCAGTATCACCATTAATGTTGTAAGTATTTTTATTTTTATCAACTCCTAAGGGCGCTATTACAGGTATCTGTTTTTTATTAATTATGTCTTTAAGAAACTCAATATTTATTTCTTCAGGTATTCCGACAAATCCAAGTTCTTTGTTATCTGGCACAACATTAATTATATTATTTAGCTTTGAGGTAACGGACACAGCTTGTGAACCTTTCTTTTTCAAAGAATTTACAATATCTTTATTAAAATCAATTAACACGTCTTCAACAATAGAAATTACTTTTTCATCAGTAACTCTTAATCCATTAATAAATTTTGTTTGAATATTTTCTTCCTTTAGCTTTCTTTCAATTCTTGGCCCACCTCCATGCACAACAACAATTGAAAGTCCTAATTTGTTTAACACACTTATATCTTCAATAAAATTATTAAAAATATTTCTGTCAATTAAAACATTTCCACCATATTTTATTACTATTAATTCTTTTTTATATTTATTAATATATTTTTGTACACTATTAATATCTGGAGCATTCTGAGGCCAAAACTTTTTAATTTCTTCTAAATTTTTTTCCTCAGACATTTAATTAGTTTTAACTTTTGTTTTTCTCATAATGACCCACTGCTGAGCTATCGTAAGAATATTATTTACCGTCCAATAAACAACCAATCCAGAGGGGAAGGGTGCTAAAATTATTGTTAAAAATAAAGGAAAGAACGCAAAGATTTTAGCCTGTATCGGATCAGCTGGCGCAGGATTTAACTTTTGTTGCACGTACATAGAGAGCCCCATTAATATTGGCCATATACCGATTATTAGAAATCCTGGAGGATCCCAAGGTATTAATCCAAATAAATTAAAAATTGTTGTTGGATCTTTAGCAGATAAATCTTGAATCCACCCAAAGAAAGGCTGATGTCTCATCTCTAATGATATAAATAACATTTTATATATAGCGAAGAAAAAAGGTATTTGAATCAAAATTGGCAAACATCCAGAGGCTGGATTAATTTTTTCTTTTCTATATAAAGCCATCATTTCTTGCTGCAATTTGACTTTATCTTCTTTGTGAAGCTCCTTAAGCCTAGTCATTTCTGGTTGAACAGCTTTCATTTTAGCCATTGATCTAAACGAGTAATTAGCAAGCGGAAAGAATATAATTCTAATAGCTAGAGTTATGAGAACAATAGCTATTCCAAAATTTCCAGAAAATTTAAATAAATAGTCAATTACAAAAAATAAAGGTTTAGTGAAAAAATAAAACCATCCCCAGTCAATAGTTAAGTCGAATTTTTCAATATTTTCACTTTTTGCATAACCATCTACTGTTTCAACTTCTTTTGCAGCAACAAATAATTTTACTTCGTTATCTGATGTGCTATTAGGATTAATCGTGACTGGAGAATTTAGTATATAATTTGCTCTGTAATTATCTTTGTAAAGAAAAGTGGATTTAAAATTTTTATCTCTCGGCGGAACTATTGCAGTTACCCAATATTTATCAGTAATACCCAACCAACCGTTATCAGAATTTCTAACAATTTTTTTTTCTTTTATGTCGTCATAATCGTCTTCTTTTAATTCACCATCAAATACTCCAATAAAACCTTCATGCAAAATGTAGAAACCCATTACATCGTCAGGTTTTTTGTTTCTAGTTATTTGAGAATACGGATAAAGATTTATTTTCGAAGAAGTATTATTTCTAACTTCTTGTTTTATTTTAAATAAATACTTATCGTCTAATTTAATAGTTTTCTTAAAAATTAAGCCTTTACCGTTGTCCCATTCTAGCACAACATCATTTTTTTCACTTAAAACTCTATTTCCTTTTACTTGCCATAAAGAGTCTACCTTAGGAACTTCTACTTCATTGCCAACACTTGCCCATCCGGTCTCAATATAATATCCGTCTCCTATTTCTTTTGGATTTAAGAGAACTACTTTTTCCTCTGATTTCAGATCTTTCTTATAATTTTTAAATGAAAGGTCATCAAAAATTCCACCTTTTAATGAAATAGATCCTTTTACTTTTTCATTTTCAATGATAATTCTGTCCACTTCGGTTAATGCATCTTTTCTAGATATTTTTTTTATAATTTTTTCTTGGTTTATATTTGGAGTAATATCATTTTGAGGCTCTTTTTGATTAGTTTGAACTTTATCTAATGTTTGATTTTCTTTTACTTGTCTTGGAGTTTCAAAAAAAGCACCCCAAAAAAGAAGTACCGCCATCGATAATGCGATTGCTACAAAAACATTCTTATTATCCATTTTTAATATTCCTTTTTTTTGGTGCCAAATCTAGACCAGAGCTTCCGCCTAAAATCTTAATAGGATGACATTTAATTATTCTTTTTAAACCAAAGGCGATACCTTTAAAAAAACCAAACTCATTTAAACATTCAATGAAATAATCTGAACATGTTGGCAAAAATCTGCATTTATTTCCTAAAAGTGGTGAAAAAAAATACTTATATAATTTTATTAAAAAAATAGTAGCCTTAGTAAAGATATTAATCATTTAATTTAATTTTTTAAAACTTCTCTGCATTTCTAAAAATATTTTGTCGTACTTCTCCGTATAGGATTTTGTCTTACAAATTATTATATAAGTATAATTAGTATTAATTGCACCTTTTATTTTTAAAATTTTTCCTGTTATTGCTTTCAATTTCCGTCTAATTCTATTTCTTTTAACAGCGTTACCTATTTTTTTGTTAGTTATAAAACTAATGAGAAGTGTATTCTTTTTTGACTTTAAAAAATTTTTAGTTGCAAAAATTGAATAAAAATTCGTATGAATTTTTTTACCATTTAGAACTTGCTTGAAATGATCGCTTTTTTTTAAACTTTCAAGCTTTATCATTTTAAGTTGATATAGTTTTTCTTCCTTTTGCTCGTCTTCTAGCAATAAGCTTCCTTCCACCTTTGGTAGCCATTCTAGATCTAAATCCATGTCGTCTTTTTCTTACTAATTTACTTGGTTGGTATGTTCTTTTCATAAAATAATTTTAGTTATATATTTAATAATATCACTGTTGTACAGTTAAAATTATCTAATGACTAAAAATGTTAAAATTGCAGTAGGTCTTATATATATTCTTTGTCTGGGTCTAATATTGTACGGATTTTTTATTTTTGTAGATGTAACTCAGTTAAACGATTACAGCTATATTAGGGATAAAACACAATTTTTATTTAAAATTAAAGACCAGAATCCGTTTTGGTTTTCGTTATTATTTTTTTTATTTTCAATAATTTGGATTCTACTCTTAGGCTTTGCGACACCAATATCTATAATTGCAGGATTTTTATTCGGGAAATTTTATGGAACTTTAATTTCAGTTTTTGGGTTTACGTTAGGATGTACACTTCTTTATATTCTAGCAAATCAATACTTTAAAGAGCTTATATTAGAAAAACTTTCGAACAGAATATCAAAATTCAAAGATGTGTTTAATAAAAATGAATTTTTATATTTTTTGATTTTCAGATTTGCTGGAGGGGCTGGCACACCTTTTGCTATACAAAATTTATTACCAGTACTTTTTGACATGAAAGTTAAAAATTATTTTTTCTCAACTCTAATAGGTCTTTTTCCAATGGTTTTTATTTTAAGTGCAATTGGATCGGGAATTGAAAAAATTATTGAAAAAAATACTGATCCAAATTTTATAACAATGATTCAAAATAAAGAAATTCTTTTTCCTTTAATTGGTTTTTTTGTAATTTTAATTATTTCATTTTTATTAAGAAAAATTTACTTTAAAAAATGAAAAATATTTTATCTAATGATCCTAGTCCATATTTACAACAACATAAAAATAATCCAGTTCATTGGCAAACTTGGAATAGGGAGTCTTTGAATCAAGCCAAGACTGAAAAAAAACCCATTTTATTGAGTATTGGTTATGCAAGTTGTCATTGGTGTCATGTGATGGCTCATGAGAGTTTTGAGGACCAAACAACTGCAGATTTGATGAATAAATATTTTGTAAATATTAAAGTAGATAGAGAAGAAAGACCTGATATAGATTTTATTTTCCAAAGCTCCTTTCAATTATTTAATCAAAGTGGAGGAGGTTGGCCGTTAACAATGTTTTTAGATGAAAATGGAGTTCCTTTTATGGGCGGAACTTATTTTCCAAAACATGAGCGTCACGGGTTACCAGCTTTCAAAACAGTATTACAAAGAGTATTTGATGTTTACTCTCAGCAAAGAAATAAAATAATTGAGCAAAAAAAATTAATTATTGAAAATTTAAATTTAAAAAAAACAAGTGTAATTGGTCAAGAAATTGAACCTATACTTGAAAACATTATAAATAATTTAGATAAAAATAATGGAGGATTTAAAGGTGCACCTAAGTTTCCCACTTTTTATGTTTTTGACACTTTAATTTATTTTTATAATAAAAGTAAAAAATTAGAATATCTTAAACCGGTTGAGTTACTTTTAAAGAAAATATGCTCTAAGGGTATATATGACCATGTAGAGGGAGGAATTTCAAGATACGCTACTGATGAAAATTGGTTGATCCCTCATTTTGAAAAAATGCTTTATGATAACGTACAATTTATTTCTTTAATGGCTAAATATTTTAAAATAAGTTCTGACAAATATTTTGAGAGAAAAATAAAACAATCTTACCATTTTTTAATGAATAACTTTATTTCAAAAGACACAGGTTTATTAGGCTCAGCCTTCGATGCAGATAGCAATGGAATCGAGGGAAAATACTATGTTTATAAATATGATGAAATCAAAGATATTAAAAATATTAATAAATTTTTTGATGTGAAACCACAAGGAAACTGGGAAGGACAAATTATCTTAGAGGAGTTAAAAGAGCCAAATAAAAAAGTAATTGAAGATTTATTTAAAATAAGACAAAAAAGAAAAAAACCATTCTTCGATAACAAAACACAATTAGACCACAACTGTATTTGGATAAGTTCTTTAATAACCTTGCATTCTATTTTTCCTCAAGAAAACTATCTTACAGTAGCAGAAAATTTTTTTGAAATAATTGAAAAAAGATATTTAAAAAATAAAGTTTTTCATAGCTACTCACAAGATTTAGCATTTGTAGATGATTATGCCTTTTTAATACAATGTTTACTTGATCTCTCGGATTCTACAATGAATTCAAAATATAAAATTTTTGCAAAAAAGTATTGTGATGAAGTTATTGATAAATTTTATGTTTCTGAAAAGAAAATATTTCAAAAAAATGATAACTCAACTAATGATATATTCATAAAACCTATAGATATAAGCGATAATACAACTGCTAATGCAAATTCAATAATGCTTATAAATTTCATAAGATTAGGTTTTATTAAAGAGGCTAAAGAATTATCTGAAAGTTTATATGGTTATCTTAACATTTATAAAAATTATATGACATCTTCATTAAAAGCGTTAGATTTTTATAAACAATTAAATATTGTAAAAAAAGTGTGGTCCAGATGGATGTGAAATTAATTAAAAATTTTTTTAGTTGGACTATATGGTTAATTTTATTAATTCTTTGGAATTATATTTACCCTGAAGCAAGTCCTTTGGAAGATGTTCTAGTAGGAATTGCTCTGGCTATGTTATTAAGAGTTCTACAAAGAAGTTTATTAAATTAAATTTAAAAAAAATTGACACTCTCAGCGTGAATCGAATATATTTCTCTGGTTATTCAGAAAACTTAATTAATTGCGATATTAAGAGGGTTGCATAAATTCAAACCAAGAAGTAAAAGTATAAGTATGCAGGAGCAGTTATGGGAATTCATTATGATTATAAATCTACACGTGGCGAAAAAGCTTTGAAAAAAGAGGCAAAAAAAAAAGCTCGTTTAGAACAAAGAAGGGCTAAAAAACTTAAAGATAATCCAATATCAAAAAAAGATGAAAAAATGCATGATATTGATAAACCAATTACTTTGGAAGATTTAACTAATCCTGATAAATCTTAGCTTTTCTATGAAATCAGAAATTAGAAAAGAAAAAAAAGATAAAATTCGAGGTGAGTCTTTAAAGAAAAATTTAAAAAAAAGAAAAAAGAAAAATAAATTTTCTAACAAATGACTGTTCTTTCAGATAGGTGGATAAAAAAAATGTCTAAAACAAAAGGTATGATTAAACCTTTTGTTGACAAACAAAAAAGAAAAGGAAAAGTGTCTTTTGGTTTATCCTCGTATGGTTATGATGCTAGAGTTTCAAACGAATTTAAAATTTTTACCAATGTTAATTCTGGAGTGGTGGATCCAAAGATTTTTAAAAAAGACAGTTTCGTTACAAAAAAATCAAAAGAGTGTATTATTCCTCCAAATTCTTTTGCGTTAGCTAGAACCGTAGAGTATTTTAAAATTCCTAAAAATGTACTAGTAATTTGTTTGGGCAAATCTACTTATGCTAGGTGTGGAATTATTGTTAATGTCACTCCTTTAGAACCTGGATGGGAAGGTCATGTAACTTTAGAATTTTCAAACACAACACCATTACCTGCAAAAATTTACGCAAATGAAGGAGTTGCACAATTCGTTTTTATAAAAGGGAACGAAACTCCAAGTGTTACCTATGATAAAAGAAAAGGCAAATATATGAAACAAAAAGGTGTAACACTGCCAAAGATTTAATTTCTAATGCAAAAATTATTAATTGATGGGAAAAATATCTTATCTGGAAGAATAAGTATTTCTGGTTCGAAAAATGCTACTCTTCCAATACTTGCTGCAACTATTTTAAATAATAAAACAATTATTACGAATATTCCTTTGGTTAACGATATTTTTACTATGTTAGATCTGTTAAAATTTATAGGACTTGAATATAAATTATCAAAAAAAAAAAATTCAGTTGAAGTTTTTAATTCTGATAAAAATATAAATATATTAGCACCCTACAAATTAGTTAAAACTATGAGGGCTGGCATCTTAGTATTAGGACCTTTGTTAGCAAAATATAAGAAAGCAAAAATTTCGCTTCCTGGAGGATGTGCTATTGGCAGCAGACCAGTTGATTTACATTTATTTGCACTAAAAAAACTTGGAGCAAAAATTAAAATTAAAAATGGGTATATATTTGCAACAGCGAGTAGTGGTCTTAAAGGTTCAAAAATCAGATTTCCAAGAATTTCTGTTGGTGCAACAGAGAATACTATTTTAGCAGCAGTTCAGGCTAAAGGAAAAACCATTTTAGATAATTGTGCAATTGAACCTGAAATACATGATCTTGTAAAATTTTTAAAAAAATTAGGCGCTAAAATTAAAATAAAAAAAAGAAAAATAACTATCGAGGGACCAATTGTTCAAAAAAAAATATCACATAAAGTTATCTGCGATAGAATTGAGCTTGGCACCTATCTTATTGGAGGAGCTCTTGCCGCAAAAAAATTAAATTTAACTAACATTGAGTCAAATTTAATTAAAAAGGAAATTAGTATTTTAAAGAAAATGGGTGTACAAATGAAAATAAGTAAAAAAAATATTAAAGTCTTTAAATCAAAAAAAATTAGAAAAATAAATATTAAAACAGAACCTTATCCCGGATTTCCTACAGACCTTCAAGCTCAAATCATGATTTTAATGACTCAAGCTAAAGGTATATCTAAAATAAAAGAAAATATTTTTGAAAATAGATTTATGCATGTTCCTGAACTAAGAAGAATGGGAGCAAAAATCGAAGTTAAAAATAATACGGCATACATAACCGGACCTAGTCTTTTAACAGGTGCAGAGGTTATGGCAACAGATCTTAGAGCATCTGTTAGTTTAGTTCTTGCGGCTTTAATTGCAGAAAAAAGAACTAGTATAAATAGAATATACCATCTTGATAGAGGCTATCAGAATCTAGAAAAAAAATTGATTAATTGTGAAGCTCGTATAAAGAGAGTTTAAAGTGAAAGTTCAAAATTTAAAACTTATGGCTAAAACCAATGAAGATCTGAGAGTAATCTCAGCACATCTACAAGACTCTATTGTAAAAACAAATGATATCGCAAATCTAAAAAAAAATCGGATATTTTTAATGCAATTAAATAGATTTATGTGGGAAGATATCGAAAAAGGAGTTTTTAGAAAAAATAAAAGAATAAGAACAGTGCTCAAATTTGAAAATGTAATCAGTGTTACATCTAAAAATATCAAACAAGGAAAAGACGATAGATTTCTAGATTTTTTAACAATTGATACTTTACAAATGTCTGACAAAAACTATGAAGTAAACTTAATATTTTCAGGTGATATAATTGTCAAATTAATTGTTGAAGCAATTGATGCCACCTTAGATGACCAGGGCTTACCTTGGGAGAGTAAAAATAAACCTAGACACAAGGATTTGTAATGCTCAAAAGAGTTATTGCAAGATTAATTTCATCCGTTATATATTTATTAAAATGAAAAAAAAATTTAAAGTCAATTTACTTGGGGTAATACTTGACTAAACAAGAAACTTTAGAATTTAAAGGCAAGGTAACAGAATTGTTACCTAATGCCATGTTTAGAGTAAAGTTAGAAAATAATCATGAAATTTTAGCTCATACGGCTGGAAAACTAAGAAAAAATAGAATTAGAGTTTTAGCAGGTGACAATGTTATGGTTGAAATGACACCATATGATTTAACTAAGGGCAGAATAACTTTCAGATTTTAAAAAACTTTTTAATATAAATATGTCACTTTTCAATAATTAAAATTGATCCGGAACTTTCTAAAAACACAAAAATTTTATTAAATTTTATCGAAGTTGTTATATCTCTTACTCTTTCATTGATTTTGAAATAGGAATGTTCTTCTAATTTATAATTTTCATCAAAAGAAAAATAATGTAATGATCTTTTACCATAGTCATTTTCTTTTCCCATAGAACCCATAAGGAATTCATTTTTTTTTGTATTTTTAGTTAAGTAGTCAATTTTAACTAATTGGGATGGAGCTATGGACGGGTTAAAATATAATACAGGTTCAACAAAACCTTTTTTGGAATGAGATTTAATTAAAGGAGAATCTTTTTTAGCATTTTCATTAACAATTAACGTACTTTTATAATGTTCCCCGTAAGAAGAAATTGGCCAACCAAAGTTTTTAATTTTATTTTCTGATAAAAAATTTAAGTTTATTTCACATCCACCTTTAGGACCATGCTCTGAAGAAATGATTATATCATTTTTTTTATCAAAATATAAACCTTGAGGATTTCTGTGTCCAAGGGACAATATTTTGAAATTTTTTGTTTTTTTATTTATTTCAATTATTTTGCCTCTTAAACTTTCGATGCTTTGCGGTAAAGAAGATTTTTTTTCACCCACAGCTCTATAGTCTCCAATAGTATAAAGCAGATGATCATTTTTAAATTTGGAAATAATGCCGCCTGACTGAGATAAATAACCCGCATTTTGACACTCATTCATTTCAAAAAAAGGTTCAAATTGAATTTTTTCAAAATTTATTTCTCCAACATAAATTGAATTATAATGACAACCTGGTTTTTTCTTTTTAATAAATGAAACGTACATTTTATTTTGATCTATAATCATATGTTTTACGATAGATGGGTACTCTTGAATTCTTTTTTTTCCAATAATGTCGACGAGATTTGTTTTTATTTTTGTGAATTTCAAACTACTAGATCTTTTAATACTAGGTATGTGAGTAAAAAATAATTGTGCTGATCCTGTAATTAAAAACAGTTCATTTTGATTAACTTGCATATAAGATCTTGGTCCGTTTCCAACAAGAAGTTTATTTGAGTATCTTTTATAAGAAAAAGTGTGTGGACCGAGAGTTATTTCTGAATCTTTTGTTTGAGACATTTGAAATTTATTTAATCTTGCCAATCTATTCAAATAAGATTTTTTTAATTCGACGACCTGGTAATTGTAATTAATAAGATCTTGAGATTTTTTCTTAAAAAAAAGTAGTTTTATGTCATCTTTGAAATCTTGAGAAAGATGTACTCCGATATATCTTTTTAAAAATGTATCTTGTTTTCCAATGCTATCGCTAGCCCAAGCATAAAGAATAACTATCAATATAACTGGAATCAATAAAAATAGTGAGACAATTCGCTTGAAATTTTTCATAATTTTTTTATAAATTTAAAAAATACGAGTTGAATACATTTATTTTAAGATGTAGGTTAAATCAATGATTTTAACACCAGAGAAAGATCAAAATTTATTAAAGTCCATAGTGGAGTTTTCCTATGCTGAATACGGTTCAGCTTTGGAAATGTTAGCTGCGGCTAAAAGGGCTAAGTCGCCTAAACTTAAAATAGGATACATCAAACATGCTCTAGATGAGTATAGACACACTTTTTTATTGCACAAAGTTTTGTCAAATCAAGTTAAAAAAGGAAAATGGAAATTTGAGAGAGAATTTAAGTTTTCTCCTCAAAATGTTCTTTTAAAAGGGTACGTAGACAAAGAGGGATATTTAGTTGAAAAATTGGCACTAAAAAAATTCGTAGAATTTGTTTACTCTAACGAATATCTTGCAAAAAGCTCATTTGATTGGTTAACAAAACAAATTACAGACTCAGAATCAATAAAGACATTAAAAAGAATTATGGATGACGAGCAACACCATGCAGATGATTCCCAAGAGACTTTGGAAAGTATAATGAAAGATGAACTAGTTCATCACGGGATGGCCAAAAAGTTTTACGAGGCTAAATTTCCAGAGTCAAAGTTAAATAAAGCTTTTAAACGGGAATTATTTAAAAATAAATTAAGAACCTTCTATTATAAAAATTTGAAATTCTTAAACAAAATTTTTGATCCAATATTAAACTTTTTCATAACTTGTTTCGGTAGAATAGTTAACTTAATAGTAATACCGGTCCCATCAGATAAAAATTTAATGGCAAAAGATCCAAAAAGTATTTTATAAATTGTACTTCCTAGGAATTTCAGCTTATTACCACGACTCATCAGTAGCTTTAATTGATGCTAATGGAAAATTAATAGATTTTAAAAAGGAAGAATGGCTTTCAAGAATTAAAGGCGATAAATCTTTTCCTAGACTAGCTTTAATAGAATTAATTAATTCTTTTGAACTTTCAGAAAAAAATCTATCTTCAATTATATTTTATGAAAAGCCAGTGAGAGCGTGGGTCACTGTATTAAAACACTCTGTCAAAAATAATCCTATATCGAACAACCTAACCAGGAATTATTTTAAAAATGCGTGGAATTCATCTATGAGATTTCAAATGGACATTTCTAAACATCTTAATTTAAAAAAAATACCACTTTTATATTCAGATCATCACTTAAGTCACACTTTAAGTACAAACTTTTATTATAATAAACTTCCTTGTGTTTCTGTAGTAGTCGATGGTTACGGTGATAAGTTTTGTACCTCTATTCATCATATAAAATCGAAAGATGAAATAATTAATATTTGGAATTCGGAGTATCCACACTCACTAGGCTTGTTCTATTCTGCTATCACTGATTATTTAGGATTTGCAGTCAATGAAGGAGAATATAAAATGATGGGTTTAGCTTCATTTGGAAAACCAGAATATTATGAACAATTAAAAAAAACTATCTATTTTAAAGATGATAATTTAATCGTTGATACTAAATATTACGATTATGTGAGAAGAACAGATAGATCTTATTCTGATGAATTAGTAAAACTGTTAAAGATAAAACCAAGAGAGCCTGATATTCCCCTTGAAATCGGAAAGTCAAATTTTGAAAATTACGCCAATATTGCCAGCTCTGCACAAAAAGTTTTAGAAGAAATCCTTTTTGATGTATTTAAACTTGCACACAAACTTACAAATGAAAAAATATTTTTATTTTCAGGCGGAGTTGCAATGAATAGTTCAGCAGTTATGAAATGTTCTAAATTAAATTTTATTAATGAACTAAATATACCACCATCTCCAGGGGACTCGGGTGCAGCCATAGGAGCAGCTTTTTTTGGTTTTCTCAAATCAAATCAACCTCAACAAAATGATCAACAGAGCAATCCTTTAATTGAAAATCTTTTTCCTGGAAAATTGAAATCTGAAGAAAGTTTCTACGAAATACCTTTTGAAAAAATATCTGACTCCCAAAACTCTATTGAGGAAACTTCTAAAGTTATTTCCAATGACGAAATTGTAGCGACCTGTTATGGAAATATTGAGACAGGTCCAAGAGCCTTGGGACATCGGTCACTAATTTGTAATGCTCATAACAATAGTCTTATTAAAAAGCTAAGCACCGAAATTAAAAATAGAAGTCTTTTTAGACCAACTGCGCCTGCGATTTTGAAAGAAAATGCAGACAAATACTTTATTTTGGAAAAAAATTTGATGAATTCGTATTTTCATATGGCGGCTGTAGCCACACCAAAAAAAGATTTTGCTGACCGAATTACTGGAGTCATCCATGCAGACAACACTTCTAGAGTTCAAATTTGCTTGGAAGATCAGCTTTTGGGAAAAATCTTAAAAAAGTTAGAAAATAAAAATATTTTTCTTTTAGCCAATACATCATTTAATATTTCCTCTGATCCTATGGTATATGATAAGGAAGATGCTTATTTAGCTATTGAAAGAATGGGAATAAAATATTTATTAACAGAAAATGGGTTATATAAAAAAAAATGAGATTTATAAGTTTAGTTTTTCACCTTTTGAAAAATATTTATAGGGACACGTCCAAATCCCAATTTATAATATTTGTTTTTCTATTTTTTTTACTAATTATACTTGGAATAATCACCTTCATAAAGGTTGTAATACCATTTACATACATAGCATTATAATTTAGTTTTAATTTTTTCAAAAATATATTTGAAACCTTCTTCACTATTATGAAGATCCTCTCCAAATAGCTTATCTATTTGTTTGATATCAGATTTAGAAACCTTTTTTAAAATTTCTAAAGAGTCGATATGAATAACCGACTTTTTATCTAATTCTTTTCTAATAAAATTATATCTCCATGAGGGATTTTTAACAAAATCTTCTTTCAAATTGAAAGAAACAATGATTAATTTTTGATTCAATTTTTTAGCTTCTTCTTTGATATCGTTAATAAAAAAACTAAAAATATCTTTTTTAAATTTAATTTCACACTCACTATGTCTTGGATCAAATTCACTTTGCAATAGTATTGTAAAATTTCTTATAAAACGGTAAAGATAGATATCATTCTCTCGTTTAACTTCATAATTTTTTTTAGGCAATTCACTTATAATAAATTTTTGATTTTTTTTTGCATATTTTACTTTTGAATAGTCTCTTTTAGAAAATAAAGATCTATCGAGGTCTTCAAGTAAAAATCCTATAATTATAGTTTTGTTAACATTTTGATGAGAAGTTAGCTTATAAGAAAGATATATTTGATCAAGGCCGTAAGAGTCCAATGCATAATTCTTATAAGATAAATTATTTTGTTCTAAAAGTGCATTAAAATACTTATGATTAATGTATGAGCTTCCATAAAAGGCAAAATCATTTTTTAAATCTTTAAATTTTTTGTTATTATCAAAATTATCAGGTATCTCAATATTTTTTTTCTTAAAACTTAGCAAAGGATGACTGTCAATATTTAAATCAGGCAAAATTTTCTTTTCTAACAGACTCCAGTACCTTTGGTCACAGTAAGGATTATAAAATAGAATCGGTTGTTTAACAAAATTTAAACCAAGAAGGAAAGATAATTGTATGGTTAATTCCACAAAAAAAAAGAAAGCAAATATAGTTAAGAAAAATTTTTTAAATTTTTTGTTCACTTTTAAAAGTTATTCATCAAGTATATAAAAGGTTTTAAAGCGTTAAATTTAATAATTTGTATACTAAAAAACAATAAAATTAACAAAAAAACAATAATTAAAACGTACTCTTTATTATCTTTTAAAAATTGTAAAATTAATTTCATTTAATTTCTATGTTTTTGAAATTTTTTTAAGTATTTTTTCACTATGATTTTCTTTAATATAATTAAAATAAATATCTGAAATTTTATACGCTGCGCTTTGACTTGTATGAGAAGAATCTACAAAATGAAAACTTTCAGAGAGTTTAGTAAAATTAATTTTCTCTATTTTCATTTCTTCAATCTGATTTTCAAAAGCACTAAGAAACTCTAAATCTATCTTATTTATATTTTTATTTTTATCATAAGGCTGAATCCCAATAATTAAATCTGAATTAAATGATTTAGCTATTTTTCTGTATTTAATTACGTTTTTTTTAAGGGATTCTTTGAAAATTTTTTTATCACTTTCTTTAAAAGAAACTTTTCTATGCCCATCTGATGTTTTAATGTCGTATAATTTATCATACCAATTTATTTGACTAGGGTAATAAATCAAAGCAGTCTTTTTAAAGTTTTCAGGTATGTATTTAAAATATTTAGAATCATTCCAACCAGTATGACTAATTATCAAGCTTGGATTGTAATGATACCCTACATGCACAAGGTTTTGTATCTCATTTGATATAGTGTGAGAATTCATACACAAATTAAAGACTATAATTTTATCTGTATTGAAATGTTCGTTTAGTTGATTAGTAAGAATTTGCGAGATTGGAATTTTATGAAATTCTCCCAAACACTCCGACCCCCCTGACAAGATAATAGCAAATTTTTTATTATCTTCGTTATAGTTCAATGGTTTAGAATTTCTGAAACCAAAATAATCTCTATCAACTGAAAACTTACCCGAAGATGTCTCATAAGTTTTAGGACCACCACTTACATCGATAAAAGGATGATATTTGATAACTTCCTTATCAAAAGTTTTGACAAAATAATTTTTTTCATTTATTTGATTTTTAGATGTTTTAATTTTTGCTAAATCTTTGTCATCTAAACTAAATTTTTTTAAGTTTCTTAAAACAACCAAAAATCCCTTATATACAGCGGGAACATAAAAACCATATTTTTTATTATTTTGTTGGAAAGCGTAATAGCCCAAAAATAACTCAACAATTAAAACGATTATTAAAATTTTATAAATTATTGTTGAAGATTTTTTCATTGATTAATTGTTTTATCTATCATAACAAAAGTACTAAAATGAGCAAAATAAATTTAAACTTTATAATGTTCAAAAAAATAGAATAAAGCCGATAATGGCCTTGTAGCTCAGTAGTAGAGCAGTACCCTGAAAAGGTATGTGTCGTTTGTGCGATTCAAACCAAGGCCACCACTAATATGACCGAAAAAGAAATTTATAAAATTTTCAAACCTCAATTAAGTCCAAAGAGAATGTTGGAGTTAGGCGTGTTCGGAGGCTCATACTTTGTAGATGGTGATATTAATGAATTTCCAAAAGTTTGGTTTAAAAAAGCAAAAATGAGTAAAAAATTTGATGTCACTCTGAATCGTTTTCAAATTGAATCTGGTTTAACTAGAAAAGAATGGATTGATAAAGGCTGGATCTTTAAACAAGATCCCTTAGGTTGGTTTCAATGGTATTGTAGATTTAAAACTGGAAGAAGAATTCCTGAGATAGATGTAGTTCAAATTAAAAGATGGAAAGCCTTTGGAGATAGACACGGGCCAGCAGTAAAAAAAAACTGCGAAGAAGGTGACCTACAATGCAGAAAAAGACAAAGACAAGCATTACTCCAATGGGCCTATAATCCTTTTTTTTAATTATACTGATCCACAGCAGTGTTTATATTTTTTTCCAGAACCACAAGGGCACTTATCATTTCGACCAACTTTTTGACTAGTCTCTAAAGGTTGTTTTTTTTTATCTGTTTGATTTGTTAAAACTAAATTCATATTTAAAAGGAACTTAATAACATCAGTTTTAACTTTTTCTAATAATAACTCGAATAGAGTAAAAGCCTCTTTTTTAAATTCTGATAATGGATCTTTCTGGCCATAACTTCTTAATCCAATTACTTGTCTCAATTGTTCTAAATATTGTAAATGAGCTCTCCAAGAAAAGTCTAAAATTTGTAAAAAGATCTTTTTTTCCAAATCATAGTATTGCTCTTTACCAATTAGTTTAATTTTTTCCTCTCTTTTACCATAAAAAATCTCATCAATTTTTTTTAAAAACTCTTTGTCTCCTAAGTCTCCATATCTAATTAAATCTTCATCATTTACAATATTGCCGGTAAAATTCTTTAATCCTGCAAGGAATTTTTTTTCGTCATTTGAGGTTTTAAAATCAATTTTAATTTTTAATATTTTTTGTGATAATTCATTAAGAAAATCCTTTAACATAACTTGAATATCAGATTGCTTTAAAATATTTAACCTTTGACTAAATATTACTTGGCGCTGATCATTCATCACATCATCAAATTTAATTAAAGTCTTTCTAATATCAAAATTCCTTGCTTCTACTTTTTTTTGTGCTCTTTCCATAGCTTTATTTATCCAAGGATGGTCTATTGACTCATTTTCTTTTAATCCGAGTTTTTTTAAAACGCCGTCAATCTGATTTCCACCAAATAGCCTCATCAACTCATCTTGTAGACTAATAAAAAAAATTGAAGTACCTGGATCACCCTGTCTTCCAGATCTTCCTCTAAGTTGATTATCAATTCTTCTACTTTCGTGTCTTTCGGTTCCAATGACACATAAACCACCGATTGCTTTGACTTTGTTTTCACTTTCTTTAATTTCTTGATCTACTAAAACTTTATTCCCATTGCTCTCAATTTTTCCTCCAAGTTTTATGTCGGTACCTCTTCCAGCCATATTCGTAGCAATTGTAATTGCATTTATTTTTCCGGCTTCTGCAATAATTTTAGCCTCTTCCTCGTGAAACTTCGCGTTTAGGATGTTGTGTTTCAAATTTTTTTCTTTTAGAAACTTAGAAATTTTTTCAGATTTTTCTATACTCGTTGTTCCAACTAATATTGGTTGACCAGTTTTATTACATTCAAATATTTTACTTGTAATTGCATCGTATTTTTCTTTTTCAGTTCTAAAAATTAAATCATTAAAGTCTTTTCTTATCATTTTATTATTAGTAGGTATTGATACAACATTAAGTTTGTAAATATCAAAAAATTCCTCAGACTCAGTAATAGCAGTACCTGTCATTCCTGATAATTTTTTATATAACCTAAAATAATTTTGATAAGTAACTGAAGCTAGAGTTTGATTTTCTTCTTGGATTGATACATTTTCTTTTGCCTCAATGGCTTGGTGTAGACCATCAGAAAATCTTCTTCCACTTAAAATTCTTCCTGTAAATTCATCAATGATTTGGACTTTTCCATCTTTTACAATATAATCTTTATCTCTTTGAAACAATAAATTAGCTTTTAAAGACTGATTTACGTGGTGAACTAAATTTAAATTTTGTGGGTCATAAAAATTATTATTTTTAAGTAAACTTTTTTGCTTAGCTAGCTTTTCTATTTTATCAATACCTACATCAGTTAAAATTGCGTTTTTATTTTTTTCATCTAAGTCGTAATCATTTTTTTGTAATTTTATGACAAATTCGTTTGCAGCTAAATATAAATTGCTTTTATCTTCAACCTTTCCGGATATAATCAAAGGAGTTCTAGACTCATCAATTAAAATACTATCAACTTCATCTACAATGCAAAAATTATGATCTCTTTGGACCATGTCATTTAAGTCATACTTCATGTTATCTCTTAAATAATCAAAACCCAGCTCATTGTTAGTACCGTAAGTAATGTCACAATTATAATTTTTCTTTCTATCTTCATCTTCTAGATTTGAAGTTATACACCCAGTTGAGACTCCCAAAAAATTAAAAACCTTTCCCATCCATTCAGAGTCTCTTTTAGCCAAATAATCATTTACCGTAACAATATGAACTCCCTTTCCAGTTAGAGAATTTAAATAGGCTGGTAAAGTAGAAACAAGTGTTTTTCCCTCTCCAGTTTTCATTTCAGCTATCTTACCTTGGTGTAGAATTATTCCTCCGGCCAATTGAACATCAAAATGTCTTTCTCCTAAAACTCTCTTAGCCGCCTCCCTAACTAATGAAAAGCTTTCTGGGATAAGCTTTTCTAATTTTTCTCCTTTTGAAACTTGTCTACGAAGGGAATGTGTTTTTTCCTTAAATTGTTGGTCCGGAAGCGAGGATAATGAACTTTCCTTGCTATTAATATCATTAATTAAAGGTTTTATCTTATCTAATTCCTGTTGATTACCACTTTTAAATATTTTACTAAAAGCTGCTGTAAATAAATTCATTAATATTCTATATATGTATTTATAACTTAAATTAAATAGTAACAATGACAATAAATCTAAAAAACTTCTTATCTGATAAATCTAAACTATCAAAAATGGGTGAATTTCAAGATCTTAAGCCATTAGATGGATTGGAGGTTTCCTCTATATCAGCAGATTTATATGATAATGGAAGAGATGATCTAGCACTTTTTTATTTTAAAGAGGGAGCAAATTATGCAACTTTATCAACATCGAATTCAATTGTTTCAGAAACAATAACTTGGAATCAAAAATCTAACAAAAAGATAATAAAAGGTTTGTTAGTAAATACAAAAAACGCAAACACGTTTACTGGCAAACAAGGTTACGAGAGTATAGAAATCTTAGCAAAAAGTTTATCAAAGTCATTGACTTTAAGAGAATCTAAAAAGGCAGAAGGCATATCAGAAACAATTAAAATTAAAGACCTTGTTTTTGCCTCTACTGGTATAATAGGAGAAACGTTCCCAACCGAACAAATAAGCAATAGGATTCCAGATCTAGTTTCAAAATTAAGAGACGATCAAAATAAATTAATTTGGATTAAAACAGCTTCCGCTATAATGACAACAGATACAAAACCTAAATTAGCTTATGATGAATTTACTTTTAACAACAAAATAATCAGAATTGCAGCTATTGCGAAGGGATCAGGAATGATTGCTCCTAATTTAGCGACAATGCTATCTTTTATATTCACTGATGCAGATATCCCGTCAAATCTTTTGAAGGTATTACTTAAAAAGGTAATCGCTACTACATTCAACGCTATCACTGTTGATAGCGACCAATCTACTAATGACATGGTATCTATTTTTTCAACAAGAAAAATCAAGATTGGACATAACAGAGGAGTTAATGATCCAGTAATTCAGAAATTTGAAACTTCTCTAAAAAATGTATGCTTGAATTTGGCTAAACAAATAGTAGTTGATGGTGAAGGTGCGAAAAAATTTCTAACAATAAAAGTAGTAAATTCAAAATCATTAAGTAGTGCAAAAAAAATAGCATTCTCAGTAGCAAACTCGCCTCTAGTTAAAACCGCAGTTGCAGGCGAAGATCCAAATTGGGGAAGAGTGGTTATGGGGATAGGTAAATCGGGTGAAAAGATAGATCAAAATAAGATTTCAGTGAAATTCGGTGATTTTTTATTGGCAGAGAATGGCGCGCCAATTGAAAACGTAGATCTAAAAAAAATTAGAGAATATATGAAATGGGACTCAATATTAATTGAGATAAATTTAAACCTAGGAACAGATACTTTTGAATGTTATACATGTGATTTTACACATGATTACATAGACATAAACGCAGATTATAAAAACTCGACTTGAAATTTAAATTATAAATATTAACTTATTTATCTATGATAAAATATAACCTTAAATGTGAAAATAAACACGAATTTGAAAGTTGGTTCTCCGAGTCCAAAGAGTACGATAGATTAAAGAAAAAAAAATTAATTGAGTGTATATTTTGTGGTTCAAAAAAGATTGATAAGTCTATTATGTCACCCAGAATTCTTAATTCAAAAAGCGCTAAAATTTCTGAAAATCAAGATTTAAAAAAATTCAAAAGAGATTTGATTAATGTAAGAAAATTTGTTGAAAAAAATTTTGAATTTGTTGAACGTAACTTTGCCGATAAAATAAGAGAAGTTTACTATAATAAAAATAATAAAAGAAATATATACGGAGTAGCTACTGACAAAGAAAAAGAAGATTTAAAAGAAGAAGGTATAGACCTTATTAGCATTCCATGGGTAGAGAAGGACAACTAATTTTTTACACTAGTTATTATATAATTTACCGATAAATCTTCAGATTTTTTCCATTCCTGGGTAAATAAATTAAATTGAAGTCCTTTAGTTTCGAGAATTTTAAAATTTAATTTTATAATTTTATCTTCTAACTCTTTAGGTTTAAAAAACTTGTTCCAGTCATGAGTACCTATCGGAAGCCATCTTAAAATGTATTCTGCTCCAATAATTGCCTTTATGAAAGATGTAAAAGATCTGTTTAGCGTAGCAGTAAACATAATCCCATTTCTCTTTAATAATTTTGTACAACTCTTAAAGTATAAATCCACATTTTCTACATGTTCAACAACTTCAAGATTTAAAATCACATCATATTTTCCTGTCTCATTCATTTTTTCAGGAGATGTATTCAAATAATTTATCTTTAAATTATTTTTTATTGAGTGTGATTGTGCAATTTTAATATTTTTTAATGAGGCGTCTATACCAGTTACACTTGCACCAAGTCTACTCATAGGTTCTGAAATTAAACCACCACCACAACCTATATCTAAAATTTTTAACCCCTTAAGAGGAAGTTTAACGCCTTTAATGTTGAAATGTTCAATTGTTTTATCCAAAATATATTCTATTCTTATAGGATTAAACATGTGTAAAGGTTTGAATTTACCTGAAACATCCCACCATTCGTCTGCAAGTTTTGTAAATTTTTGAATTTCGTCTTGATTTATTGTAGTCATAAAAATTTTTAAAGTATTAAATAAAGTATATTAATACTATATTAAAATTGATTTATGAAAAAAAAAGTAATTAAATTTGGCGGTACATCCGTAGGCTCTATCGAGAGAATAATGCATGCGGCAAAAATTATTCAAGAAGAGTCAAATAAAGGCAACAAATTAATTGTTGTAGTTTCAGCTATGGCAGGAAAAACGAGTGAATTAATTTCAATGTCAAAACAAATTTCTAACAAATTTGTAAAACGAGAATTAGACGTATTATTATCAACTGGAGAACAAGTTTCATGTGCTTTAATATCAGGAGCTTTAAATGAGCTAGGGATAAAAGCACAATCCTTCATGAACTGGCAAATTCCTATCTTAACTGACGGTGACCATAATAATTCAAGAATAATTAATATGAACACAACTAAGATTAATGATTACATAACTAATGGTGGAGTAGCCATAGTGCCAGGATATCAAGGGATTTCCAAACTTGGAGAAGTAACAACAATAGGGAGAGGTGGCTCAGATGCTACAGCTGTAGCAATAGCCAAAATTTTTGATACTGATAGTTGTGAAATTTACACAGATGTTGATGGAGTATATTCTACTGATCCTAATAAAATTCCTGTTGCAAAGAAAATTGATAAAATTTCTTATGAAGAAATGCTTGAACTATCTTCTCTCGGGGCAAAAGTAATGCAATCTTCAGCTGTGCAAACTGCTATGATATATGAAATTCCTCTTCAGGTAAGATCTACATTTACTGACCGCCCAGGAACAAAAATTTTTTCTAAAAACAATTTAGATTATACTAAAGCAGTTACAGGTGTAGCCTACTCAAAAGATGAAGCAAAAATTACTCTTCAAGATGTAGAGGATAAACCAGGTATTGCTGCAGAAATATTTGAACCTTTAGGAAAAAATCAGATAAACATAGATATGGTAATTCAAAATGTTTCCTCAGATGGAAAAACTACAGATATAACTTTTACTGTAAAAAGGGATGACCTTGATAAATCATTAAACATATTAAAAAAAAATAAACAAATAAGATATAAAAACCTAAGCTTTAAAAGCAATGTATCAAAAATTTCAATAGTAGGGGCTGGTATGGTAACAACTCCTGGTATAACATATAAAATGTTTAGAGCTTTGGCAGAAGAAAAAATAAATATTTTAGCGATATCAACTTCAGAAATTAAGATTTCGGTTATTATTGAAGAAAAATTTACTGTAGAAGCTGCAAAAAAATTACATAGTATTTTTAATTTGGATTAACATGGAAATAAGACCTTACAGAGAAGTAAAAAGAAAAAAAACCAAAATTATTAAAGTAGGAAAAGTTTCAGTTGGTGGAGACTTTCCAATAAGCGTTCAATCTATGACCAACACTTTGACAACTGACGTGAAATCTACAATTAATCAAATAAATAAACTTGAGGAGAAAGGAGCTGATATTGTAAGAGTATCGTGTCCAGATGAAAATTCTACTAAATCATTAAAATTGATTGCTAAAGAGGTTAATGTTCCAATTGTAGCAGATATTCATTTTCACTATAAAAGAGCTATTGAAGCTGCAAGAAATGGTGCAGCGTGTCTGAGGATAAATCCAGGGAATATTGGTTCAAAAGATAGAATTCTAGATGTTGTAAAAGCAGCAAAAGATTACAATTGTTCTATCAGAGTTGGAGTAAATGCAGGATCGCTAGAAAAAAATTTATTAGACAAGTATAAAGAACCTTGTCCAGAGGCATTAGTTGAGAGCGCTATGTACAACGTAAAATTATTTGAAGACAATAATTTTTTTAATTTTAAATTAAGTGTTAAATCATCAGACATTTTTCTAGCTGTGAAATCATATGAAAAATTATCAGAAAAGTGTGATTATCCATTGCATCTTGGGATAACAGAGGCAGGAGGTCTTTTAACTGGCAGTATAAAATCCTCTATAGGAATGGGTCATTTATTAATGAAAGGCATTGGTGATACTATTAGGGTCTCTTTGTCGGATGACCCTGAGGAAGAGATAAAAGCCGGATATGAAATTTTGAAGTCTTTAAATTTAAGATCAAGAGGGGTGAAGATTATCTCGTGCCCTTCCTGTGCCAGACAAGCTTTTCCAGTAATTGAGACAGTAAAGGCATTGGAAAAAAAATTATCACATATAAAAAAACCAATTACATTATCCATTATAGGCTGTGTAGTTAATGGTCCTGGTGAAGCCGCCCAAACTGAAATAGGAATAACAGGAGGTGGAAACGATAGTAATTTATTATATTTAAAAGGACTACCTCACAAAAAAATTGTAAATGACGAAATTATCAGTCAAGTTGTAAAACTTGTTGAAGAAAAGACTAAAGAAAAAAATAATTAAATATGATACCCAAAGAAAAAGTTGAAGCAATTGTTTCAAAACATACTGCTTTAGAAAAAGAGCTTTCAAGTGGAAATATTGAACCTAAAAAATTTGCTGAAAAGTCTAAAGAATATGCTGATCTAGGTAATATTATTAAAACAGCTATAAGTTTTTTAAATTTTGACAAACAAAAAAAGGATCTTGAAAACATAATAAATGATAAACACAGCGACAAAGAGATGATTAATTTAGCAAAAAAAGAGATAATCGAGCTGGTTAATCAAAACAATGATAATGAAAATAAACTTAAGATTTATCTTTTACCAAAAGATTTAGACGATAAAAAAAATGCCATAGTAGAAATTCGAGCAGGCACAGGTGGATTAGAGGCAACTTTATTTTGTGCAGATTTATTTAAAATGTATGAAAAAGTTTGTTCCAAAAAAAAGTGGAAAATTGATATAATTAACTTATCAAAAAGTGAGGCTGGTGGATATAAGGAAATCATTTTTTCAGTTACTGGAGATAATATTTATTCTTATCTAAAATATGAGTCTGGTGTTCACAGAGTTCAAAGAGTACCCGATACAGAAACTCAAGGTAGGGTTCATACTTCAGCAGCCACAGTTGCTGTACTCCCCGAAGCTGAAGAACTAGATATCAAAATAAAAGATAGTGAACTTAGAATTGATGTCTTCCGTGCAGGTGGTCCCGGAGGTCAATCTGTTAACACTACCGATAGCGCAGTAAGGATTACTCATTTACCGACAGGTGTTGTAGTAAGTCAGCAAGATGAAAAATCTCAACATAAAAACAAAGCTAAAGCCTTAAAAATTTTAAGAGCTAGAGTTTACGAGGCCGAAAGACAAAAAAAGAATCAAGAAAGATCAGAAAATAGAAAAAGTCAAATTGGAAGTGGCGACAGATCAGAAAGAATAAGAACTTATAATTTTCCCCAAGGAAGAGTTACTGACCATAGAATAAATCTCACCTTACATAAATTAGATGAATTTTTAAGTGGGGAAATACACCAGGAAATGAACGAGAGCCTTAGGTTGAAAGATCAGAATTTAAAATTACAAGAGCTAGCATGATGAAATCTAATGAACTTTTAAAATTAGGATCAGATTATCTAAAAGATAAAAAAATCAAAACTCATTTACTTGATGCTGAAGTAATTTTATCTAGCCTTACAGGAAAATCACGGGAAATTTTTTTAACAAAGCCTAATTTTAAAATAAAATCCTCGGAAGTGATATCCTTTAATAAATTAATTGCAAGACGTGCCTTAAAAGAGCCAGTGGCTTATCTTTTAAAGAAAAAAGAATTTTGGAGCATGGTTTTAAATGTAGATAAAGGAGTTTTAATACCAAGGCCTGAGACTGAAATTTTAGTTGAGAAAATTGTAAAATACTTCAAAAAACAAAGTCCCTTTATATTAGACGTTGGGACTGGTTCTGGCTGCATTTTAATTTCTTTATTAAAGGAGCTAAAAAATTCTAAAGGAATAGCCATAGATCCTAGTGCCAAAGCAATCAATTTAGCGAAGAAAAATGCTAAAATTAATAAAACATATGATAGAATGAGGTTCTTTAATTCTTCAATAAATGATTTCAATGTTTTTAACTTTGACTTAATAGTTTCCAATCCACCTTATATAGCTAGCCACCAATTAAAAAATTTAGACGAAGGAATTAAATATTTTGAGCCAAAAATAGCGTTAGATGGAGGAAATGATGGGCTTGACGTAATAAGAAAAGTTATCTACAAATCAAAAAAAATCCTGAAGATTAATGGAATGCTCGCCTTAGAAATTGGAAATGGGCAATATAAAAAAGTTTCAAAAATTTTAAAAATAAACAAGTTTAGAGAAAAATTTTTAATCAAGGATTATAAAAACAATATAAGATGTATTTTGTCGATATTAAAACATTACTAATTTAATGATGAACAATAGGCGTAGAAATTTTAGAGGAAGACAACAAAAAAACAATTTCCGAAGAAGAGGGCCCTCAAGTCATAATGTAAATGGACACTTTTCAGGAAATCAAGGTAATAGAAATTTTTCTAGAAATGGCTCTTTAGCTAATCCGGCTAGCATAGAAAAAGTTATTAGTAAATATCAACAACTCGCTAAAGATGCTCAAAGTAGTGGAGATCCAGTCTTAGTAGAAAATTACTTACAGCATGCAGAGCATTATTCTAGAAAACTCTCAGAAATTAATGTTAAGGAACAAATTTCTGATGGTAAAGTTGTTAAAAGTGAAGATAAAATAACTGATACAAATATTGTAAAGGATTAATTCAATATTCTTAATTTTTTACTCTGAGTTCTGCAAGACTCAGGTCAATTTTTATTCTTTCGATTTCAAATTTTTTTCTAGCTTCATTCTTAAGTATTTTTCCAGAGGGTAATTTTAATTTTTGTGAATTAACCTTTTTTCCATTAACAACCACCTCATAATGTAAATGCGGACCAGTAGACATTCCTGTAGATCCTACGTAACCTATAATTTGTCCTTGTTTAACTTTTCTTCCTTCTTTAATTCCTCTCGCAAATTTTGACATATGAGCATAAATTGTTTCATAAGTAGAGTTATGTTTTATCTTCACACAGTTTCCTCCTCCACCACACCATCTCGCCCGAGTAACGGTTCCTGAACCTGAAGCCATAATTGGTGTACCCATTGGTGCAGCAAAGTCTGTTCCTCTATGCATTTTGTTAAAACCAAGAATTGGATGTTTTCTCATCCCAAACGAAGATGAAAGTCTCGCACCATTAATTGGTGTCTTCATAAGAGACTTAACAATACTTTTTCCACTTATGTCATAATAACCATCTTCATCCTTATCCTTAAAATTATACAAATTAACTTCTCTGTTATTTACATTCATATGTGCATATATAATTTTCCCGGTATCCCTTACAATATTATTGTCGTCTAAAAATTTTTCGTAGTAAATTTCAAAGGTGTCTCCTTTTCTAATATCTCTTTGAAAATCAATTTCAAAACCATAAATTCTTGCAAATTCAATAATAATATTTGGTTCTATATTAGCTTCAATTGCAGCAGAATATAAATTGTTGTTTATTGTATTTTTAATTACAACTTCTTTCTTAGTTAACTTTAAAATATTTTCTTTAATTTCAAAAAGATCTTTCTTTTTTCTTATTTCTACACTAAGAGTGTTGTTTATTGGATAGAGAACACTTATAATCTCATTTTTACCACTATTCAATTTTTTTAAAACTATATTTAACTCTCTACCTGCATATAAGTTTGTTAAATTTTTCTTCTTTAAACCTTCAATTATTTTTTGTTTTTCAGAATCTGAAACTTTAAATTTTTTTAAAATTTTCCCTATAGAATCATTATTTTCAATTTTATAAATAAATTCTATATACGGGCTTTTTAAATTCTCAAAAATTGAATTTTTGACTTCACTAAATTCTTCAGATTTAAAAAAGTTCTCAAGGTTTTTCTCGTTTTTATTTTTTTGATCATTTACGTAATTGTAAGTTAAGCTATAAATCACAAACGCCAGAGCTAAAATTGTTGTGTAAATAATTAAATTAAATTTTCTAGAGAAACTGAAATCTGTAAAACCTTCCATTTTTTGAGCAAAATGTCTTCTATTTTTTTTAATGAATTCTTTTATCGTCATAGTTGTTTTCTATAAAAAATAAATTAAGTTTGCAATTATAAGTCACTCTTTTTGCCTAATTTAAAAGGCTTTTTTTGCCAATATACGCCTTGACAATTTCATCTATTGTAATACAACGGGCGCTCACCTCTACGGTAAGTTTTTTTATCAATAGCAGGGGTGTGTTTAGATTTTATTGCAAAATCTTAGCTATTTTAAATTGTGAATTTTTAAGAAGAGAAGTGTG
The DNA here is from genome assembly GCA_902579605.1 of uncultured Pelagibacteraceae bacterium. Classification (GTDB taxonomy): domain Bacteria; phylum Pseudomonadota; class Alphaproteobacteria; order Pelagibacterales; family Pelagibacteraceae; genus Pelagilacustribacter. The sequence continues at coordinate 94,633 of CACHHD010000001.1, read as the reverse complement.
GACGGCTAGGTTAATAGAGAAATTGTCGTACACGCTTTAACGAAAATAACTTTTATTACCTAAAAGTTATAAAGCTAGTGTGCGCCGTTATTAAACTTGAGAGTTTGATCATGGCTCAGAACGTACGCTGGCGGCACGCCTTATACATGCAAGTCGAACGCAGTAGCAATACTGAGTGGCAAACGGGTGAGTATAATGTGGGTATCTGCCTTTTGGTTTGGAATAACATGAGGAAACTTGTGCTAATACCGGATAAGCCTTCACAGGGAAAGTTTTATACGCCGAAAGATGAGCCCGCACTTGATTAGTTTGTTGGTGAGGTAATGGCTCACCAAGACAATTATCAATAGCTGGTCTGAGAGGACGATCAGCCACATTGGGACTGAGACACGGCCCAGACTCCTACGGGAGGCAGCAGTAAGGAATCTTGCACAATGGGGGAAACCCTGATGCAGCGATGCCGCGTGAGTGAAGAAGGCCCTTGGGTTGTAAAACTCTTTCGTCGGGGAAGAAAATGACTGTACCCGAATAAGAAGGTCCGGCTAACTTCGTGCCAGCAGCCGCGGTAATACGAAGGGACCTAGCGTAGTTCGGAATTACTGGGCTTAAAGAGCTCGTAGGTGGTTAAAAAAGTTGATGGTGAAATCCCAAGGCTCAACCTTGGAACTGCCATCAAAACTTTTTAGCTAGAGTGTGATAGAGGAAAGTGGAATTTCTAGTGTAGAGGTGAAATTCGTAGATATTAGAAAGAACACCAAATGCGAAGGCAACTTTCTGGGTCACTACTGACACTGAGGAGCGAAAGCATGGGTAGCGAAGAGGATTAGATACCCTCGTAGTCCATGCCGTAAACGATGTGTGCTAGACGTTGGAAATATATTTTTCAGTGTCGCAGCGAAAGCATTAAGCACACCGCCTGGGGAGTACGACCGCAAGGTTAAAACTCAAATGAATTGACGGGGACCCGCACAAGCAGTGGAGCATGTGGTTTAATTCGAAGATACGCGCAGAACCTTACCAACACTTGACATGTTCGTCGCGAGACCAAGAGATTGGTTTCTTCATTTAGTTGGACGAAACACAGGTGCTGCATGGCTGTCGTCAGCTCGTGTCGTGAGATGTTGGGTTAAGTCCCGCAACGAGCGCAACCCCTACTTTTAGTTGCCACCATTTAGTTGGGCACTTTAAAAGAACTGCCAGTGATAAGCTGGAGGAAGGTGGGGATGACGTCAAGTCCTCATGGCCCTTACGTGTTGGGCTACACACGTGCTACAATGGCACTTACAATGGGATGCAAAGAGGTGACTCCTAGCTAATCCCAAAAATGTGTCTCAGTTCGGATTGCACTCTGCAACTCGAGTGCATGAAGCTGGAATTGCTAGTAATCGCGAATCAGCGCGTCGCGGTGAATACGTTCCCGGGTCTTGTACACACCGCCCGTCACACCATGGAAGTTGGTTACACCTTAAGGCAAATCGTCAACCTTCGGGAGACATTTGACTACGGTACGATCAGCAACTGGGGTGAAGTCGTAACAAGGTAGCCGTAGGGGAACCTGCGGCTGGATTACCTCCTTTCTAAGGATGACCAAAAATTTCTTTTGGTCAAAAAAAATTAAGTTAATGTGGCCGTCCTCATTTCTCTTCTTTTAAATTAAAGTGTCTCTTTAATGCTAGGGGCCGGTAGCTCAGGTGGTTAGAGCGCACCCCTGATAAGGGTGAGGTCGGACGTTCGAGTCGTCCTCGGCCCACCATATACTTGGGGGATTAGCTCAGCTGGGAGAGCGCCTGATTTGCATTCAGGAGGTCAGCGGTTCGATCCCGCTATCCTCCACCAAAGACACTTTTAGCTTTTTTACATTGTAAATATTTTATCAATATCTATATCCGATTGTTCGAATAGATGAACAATCATGAATGTTCGAATAGATGAACATTCCAACAAAAATTTAATTTAGACAGAAAAAAATTTTTTTCTGTGCATAATTCAAGCGTTTAAGGGCGTATGGCGGATGCCTAGGCACTGAAAGGCGATGAAGGACGTGGTATACTGCGATAAGTTTCGGGGAGCTGTATGCAGGCTTTGATCCGAAAATTTCCGAATGGGAAAACCCACCACTTTATGTGGTACTTTAAACTGAATTCATAGGTTTAAAGAGCTAACCCGGAGAACTGAAACATCTAAGTAACCGGAGGAAAAGAAATCAATTGAGATTCCGTTAGTAGTGGCGAGCGAACATGGAATAGGCCAGTAGCAATATTAAAATAATCTAAATAGTTTGGAAAAACTAACCACAGAGGGTGATAGTCCCGTAGGAGTAATGTTTAATGTTGTTCTTGAGTAGAGCGGGACACGTGAAATCTTGTTTGAATATAGGGGGACCACCCTCTAAGCCTAAATACTCTTCAGTGACCGATAGTGAACAAGTACCGTGAGGGAAAGGTGAAAAGAACCCCTATTAGGGGAGTGAAATAGAACCTGAAACCGTATGCCTACAAACAGTCGAAGCTCTTTTTAGAGTGACGGCGTACCTTTTGTATAATGGGTCAGTGACTTAATTTATTCAGCAAGCTTAAGCCGTAAGGTGTAGGCGTAGCGAAAGCGAGTCTTAAATGGGCGATTAGTTGCATGAATTAGACCCGAAAACGAATGAGCTTACCATGAGCAGGTTGAAAGCAGGGTAACACTTGCCGGAGGACCGAACCAGTTGACGTTGAAAAGTCTTTGGATGACTTGTGGTAAGGGGTGAAAGGCCAACCAAATTCGTAGATAGCTGGTTTTCCGCGAAAACTATTTAGGTAGTGCGTTGAACAAACATATGTTTGGAGGTAGAGCACTAAACGGGCTAGGGGAGAGAAATCTTTACCAAACCTGATAAAACTCCGAATGCCAAACATAATTCCTCAACAGACAGACTGTGGGTGCTAAGGTCCATGGTCGAGAGGGGAACAGCCCAGATCACCAGATAAGGTCCCTAAATCATGATTAAGTGTGAAAGGATGTGGAGATTCCTTAACAGCCGGGAGGTTGGCTTAGAAGCAGCCATCCTTTAAAGATAGCGTAACAGCTCACCGGTCTAATAGAGTTTCTGCGCCTAAGATGTAACGGGGCTCAAATCATGTACCGAATCTGTGGGTGTGTATTTTCTTCGGAAAGTATACGCGGTAGCGGAACGTTCTGTAAGCCTGCAAAGGTGTACCCGTGAGGGACACTGGAGGTATCAGAAGTGCGAATGCTGACATAAGTAACGATTAACAGAGTGAAAAACTCTGTCGCCGAAAATCCCAGGGTTCCTGCGCAAGGTTAATCCGCGCAGGGTTAGTCGGCCCCTAAGTCGAGGGCGAGAGCCGTAGACGATGGGAACAAGGTTAATATTCCTTGACCAGATGGAAGTGACGGATTTTGTAAATTGTTAACTCTTATTGGATTGAGTTAGCTGTGAAAAAGTCCCAGGAAATAGCTCCATCATAAGACCGTACCCTAAACCGACACAGGTGGATTATTAGAGTATAATTAGGCGCTTGAGAGAATGATGTTGAAGGAACTCGGCAAAATGCCTCTGTAACTTCGGAAGAAAGAGGACCTTTTATAAGGCAACTTATCAAAGGTGGCACAAGCCAGGGAGAAGCGACTGTTTATCAAAAACACAGGGCTCTGCTAACACGTAAGTGGATGTATAGGGTCTGACGCCTGCCCGGTGCTGGAAGGTTAATGTGGTGAGTGCAAGCTCACTCCTGAAGCCCCAGTGAACGGCGGCCGTAACTATAACGGTCCTAAGGTAGCGAAATTCCTTGTCGGGTAAGTTCCGACCTGCATGAATGGCGTAACGATTTCTCCGCTGTCTCCAACATCAACTCAGTGAAATTGAATTCTCCGTGAAGATGCGGAGTTCCCGTGGTTAGACGGAAAGACCCCGTGCACCTTTACTACAACTTTATATTGGTGTTAGGAATGATATGTTTAGCATAGGAGGGAGACTTTGAAGCTTGGGCGTCAGCTCAAGTGGAGTCAACAGTGAAATACCTCTCTTATTATTCTTGACATCTAACTGCTTGCCGTAATCCGGCAGCAAGACATTGTATGGTGGGTAGTTTGACTGGGGCGGTCGCCTCCCAAAGAGTAACGGAGGCGTGCGAAGGTAGGCTCAGAACGGTCAGAAATCGTTCGTAGAGTGCAATGGCATAAGCCTGCCTGACTGCAAGACTGACAAGTCGAGCAGAGTCGAAAGACGGTCATAGTGATCCGGTGGTTCTGAGTGGAAGGGCCATCGCTCAACGGATAAAAGGTACGCCGGGGATAACAGGCTGATACCCTCCAAGAGTCCATATCGACGAGGGTGTTTGGCACCTCGATGTCGGCTCATCACATCCTGGGGCTGGAGCAGGTCCCAAGGGTTTGGCTGTTCGCCAATTAAAGTGGTACGTGAGCTGGGTTCAGAACGTCGTGAGACAGTTCGGTCCCTATCTGCCATGGGTGTAGAAGAATTGAGAGGAGCTGTCCCTAGTACGAGAGGACCGGGATGGACATACCACTGGTGGACCGGTTGTAGCGCCAGCTGCAGTGCCGGGTAGCTAAGTATGGAAGAGATAACCGCTGAAAGCATCTAAGTGGGAAACTCACCTTAAAACTAGTTCTTCCTTTAGAGCCGTAGTAGACCACTACGTTGATAGGCTGGGTGTGGAAGCGTGGTAACACGTGTAGCTGACCAGTACTAATAGCTCAATTGGCTTGATTTATGCACTGAAAAAAATTTATATTTTTAGTTTAGATCTAATTTTTGTTGCAGATATTTCTCTAAATTTTTTGGGTGTTAAAATTCTTTTTATTTTATAACCAACTTTTCTACCGTAGAATATATTAGTTACATTAGGCACTTTTGTAATTTTAATTCTATATTTGAAATCAATTAAATCTTTATAAATAATTTTTTTAATTTTTTTAAAAGAAAAAGGATTTTTATTATCTAATCCTTGAGAATCTTTTACTTGAATATTTACTTGTAAATCTTTTTTTACAATACACTCAAATAATTTTCTATGGCCAAGGTGCCATGGCTGGTATCTGCCTAACATTTGTGCAGTGGGTTTTTTGTTATTCCACCTTTTTTTTTCAAGGAGATCAATGACAGCAAGTTTCCACAACTTTGCATCCTTACTAGTCACTCTGAGATTAAATTTTTTTGGTTTTCTAAAAATAGGGTTTATGTCGTCAAGATGTTTTCTAATATGTCTTCCTTTTTTTATTGTATCCATCCAAATAATAAAATCAGCCTTGAAATATTTGAAAGAATCTTTGTTTGGACAAATAAAATCGACCACAACATTTTTCCCTTTTTTGATATGATAATTGGATATTTTATTTAATCTTTTTGCCTGTCTTATTCTTCCTTCTTTTGTAAAATCCCAATCTTTGAATTTTTTTCTTACTTCATCACCATTTATTCGAATCGCATTAAAGTGTTTATATATTTCTTTTGCAAGATAAGTTTTTCCAGCACCTGGAAGACCCATTATAAGTATTTTTCTTACTTTTTTATTTTTAGACATAAAACTTCTTCTTTGATTTAAAAACACTTATAATTTTTGACAAAAGCTTAACACATTCAATTGGATGTTTACCCATGGCTGTTTCTCCAGCTAATACTAAACCCTTTGCTCCCATCTCAAGCGAATTGTAAATATCATTTACTTCAGCTCTTGTTGGATATGGTTTCGTTATCATCGACTCTAAAAAATTTGTTGCTACTGCAATATTTATGTTTCTGAATTTTTTTGATCTTTTAAAAATTAGTCTTTGCGCTAGAGGTACATTTTCTATACCAATATCTTTTGACAAATCACCTCTATCAATTAAAAAATTTTTTTGTTTTTTAAAGAAATAATTAATAGATTTCAAACCATTCATAGTCTCAATTTTAAAAAATTTTTTATCTTTTGGTAAAAGATTGCAGAATTTAATCATATCAGAGCTTGAGTTTGTGAAAGAAAGTGCAAAATTTTTAATGTTAAATTTTTTTGCTATTTTTATTGCCTGTAAATCTTTTTCTGTAACAAAATTTAATTTAATTTTTCTGTTTTTAAGATGAACACCTTTATTATTTTCAATGGTACCAGAATTAGTACATTTCAAAATTATAATGTCCTTACTTTTTCTCAACACTTTAAGTTGCAATCCTTCAAAACCTACATCAAGTAAATCATTTTTTTTTAATAAATTAAAAACTTCATTAGGATAAAAGTTTAATTTTTTATTTTTTTTTGAAATTTTTAATTTATTTCCCTCTTTAATGTTCATTAATTTTGATCCATTTAAAACCGTTCTTATTTGAGCACCCTCAGTATCTATACAAACAGGAATTTTGCAGTGTTTTTTGATGAACTTAATTTTTTCTTCTAATTTCGATAATTTTACATGAGACATATTTAACCTAACCAATGAAACTCTTTTAGAATTAATAAAATTAAAAAATTTTTTATTTATAGACGCTGGACCTAAGGTAATTATTATTTCAATTTTTTTCATTTTTTGACTATTCTTCTAATAAGATTCACTCCATTAGCAATCTAATTATTAAGAAGCTTTTTATTTAAATTTTTTGAGCTAATTTACTTAACCTTAGCCTACTAAAAGCTCTTATTTTCCTAACTATTTAATATCTTTACAGTTCAATATTTGAACGCTATAGTGTTCAAAAATTGAACAATAGCACATTATGGAAGACAATCAAGACCACTTAAATGTTTTAAGATCAATTAATAATGAGCCAAAGTTATCTCAAAGAAAACTAGCGAAAAATTTAGGCTTTAGTTTAGGAAAACTAAATTATTGTTTAAAAGCTCTTAAAGATAAAGGTCTTATTAAAATCCAAAATTTTCAGAAGAAAGAAAAAAAAATCCAATATTTTCAGTATGTGATTACTCCTGAGGGAATAGCCGAGAGAACTAGGCTTACAATTAACTTCATGAAGAGAAAAATGAAAGAATATGATGAATTGAAAAAGGAATTGGAGACAGATTAAAATGTGGACCATAATAAAATTTGACGAAAAATATAAACAAATTTTAAAAAATAATTTAAAAAATAAAATTGGAAATGACTTAATTTTTTATTCACCAATTTTATTAATCCAAAAATTTAAAAAAAATAAATTAATTAATAAGGAATTTAGCTTGTTAGGAAACTACCTTTTTTGTTTTCACGAAAAATTTAAAAATGAAACATTTTTGAATTCTCTTAAATTTACCAAAGGGTTAAAATATTTTTTAAATGGATACTCCGGATCACAACGAGATATAGAAACATTTATTAGGAAATGTAAAAATTTCGAAGATAATAAAGGATACTTAAGTCAAAATTTTTTTGAAATATATAAAAATAATAATTATAAATTTATTTCTGGACCGTTTGCAGAAAAAATATTTAAAATTGTTGATTTTCAAAAAAATAAAATAGAAATTTTATTAGGACAAATAAAAACTACAATAAATAAAGAAAAGTTTTTGTTCGCCCCGTTATAAAATAAAAAAAAATGATTATCTTAATTATGCATTGCCTGCAAAGTGCGGAGCATTGGTTAAACATTACATAAAATGATTATATCTGGAATATTAGGCCATCCATTAAAAAAGCCAAGATCAATAAAAATTTGGAAAAACTATTTTAGAAAAAGAAAAATTTTATCTAAAATGATTAAATTTGATATTCGTCCGAACAAATTAAGTGATTTCTTTAGATTTGTCAAAAAAGAAAAAAAATTTAAAGCAATGGCAGTAACGATGCCTTATAAAAAAAAAGTTTTAAAATATATTGATAAAATCGATAATTTCGCATTGATGGCCGGTGCAGTAAATCTTATAGTCAAAGAAAAAAATAAACTATATGGATATAATACTGATGTGTATGGAGCATACCAATCAATAAAAGATAAAATTAAATATTATAAAAAAATAATAATCATTGGTCTTGGTGGAACAGGACAAGCAATATTTAATTTTTTATCAAACAAATATAAGAAAAAAAAATATTTATTAATTACAAATAAATTTAAAAATAAAAAAAAAAATCGAAATATTTTTACTTCTAAAAATTTGTCTGAAAAAATGATTACAGAAAATATTCTCATAATAAATTGCACACCTTTAGGAAGTAATCTTAAAAAATCTTTTGTTAAAAAAACTCCAATTAAATCAAATTTACTTAAAAAAATTAAAAAAAAGTCTTTCATTTTCGACATAGTTTACAGTCCCAAAAAAACTAGGTTAGCATCAGAATGCAAACTAAATAAGTTAAAATATTTAAACGGTATTAAAATGAATTCACTCCAGGCTTTCAGGGCATTACAACTTGCTTATGGTAAAAAATAATGTGTGGGATATCGGGCATAACCAATTTTGAAATTAAACCATCTAAGAAAATCGTAGAGGCTATGAGGAATAAAATTGCTCATAGAGGCCCCGATTTTAAAACTTGTTGGGAAAATAAATCAAATTGCATAGGATTTGTAAGATTGGCAATAATTGATTTGACTGAAAATTCTAATCAACCATTTTATTCGAAAGATAAAAAAATCAACCTTTTTTACAATGGTGAAATCTATAATTTTAAAGAGTTAAAAGAAGAATATTTTCCTAATTCTATATTTAGAAGTGTAGGCGATGGTGAAGTATTATTACATCTTTACCAAAAATTTGGGATTGAATTTATCAAAAAAGTAAAAGGCATGTATTCAATAGTAATTTGTGATGAGATAAATAATACTACTTTTTTAATTAGAGATAGATTTGGAATTAAACCACTTTATTATTTTCACGATAAAAAAAACAAAGAACTTTCCTATTGTTCAGAAATTCAAGGGCTTTTTGAAAATAATCAAATTCAAAAAGAGCAAAACTATTATGAAGCTTACAGGTATCTCAAGCAAGGCCTGGTCTCAGCCTCTGAAGAAACATGGTTTAAAAATATTTTTCAAGTAAAACCGTCACATTATCTTAAATTTGATAAAAATGGATTAAGCCAAAAAAATTATTATAGCCTTGAAGATAATATTGTTGAATACGAAAATGACAATAAATCGTTTTATTTTTACCTTAAATCTTTTAAAGAAAAAGTATTAAATTCATTTCAACAGCATACAGTATTCGATGTTAAAGCTGGTGTTCATCAATCTGGAGGTCTTGATTCTACTGCACTTGTAGCAATAACTAAAATTTTAAAAAAAAATTTCGATACGTATACTTTTGATTATGAAAATAAAAAATTTAGTGAAGTAAAAAGCGCAAAAAGTCTCTCTGATACAGCAGGTCTATCAAATTTTACCTCAGTTATTAAAGATGCTGAACTGGAAAACTATCTTAATAAAGTAGTAGAAATTCAATTCGAACCATTCTCATCTTTAAGAGTTGTATCTCAACACCAATTATATGAAAAATTTAATGACAAAACTAAAGTAATTTTAGATGGTAGTGGCGGTGATGAAATATTTGGTGGATACCACTATCATACAGTAGCTTGGCAACAAGATATGTTGAGAGAAAAAAAACTAAAAAGAGTTAGTAAAAGATATAATTTAATTACCCAACATCATGAAACATTAAATAAAGAAAAATTTAAACAAGGAGCTTTACAAAGATTAAATCAAAGCGGCATGGCAACAGAAGATGGTTCAGAATATTTTAATATAGATTTTTTAAATAAGGATTTTGTAAAAAACTATAAATGTCAAACTGATATTAAAAAGCCTTTCAAAAGTGTCTTAAAAAATGCTCAATACACTGATTTTTTTTATTATAAACTTCCGAGATCTCTAAGATATGTTGATAGAGCATCCATGAGATATGGGGTTGAAGCTAGAGTTCCTTTTTTGGATCATGAATTTGTTGAACTTTGCTTTAGTTTGCCAAACAAGTATAAAATGGGTTACGGGCAACAAAGATTAATGATGAAATATTTGATAAGGAATACTTTAAATAAAAAATTAATTTATCAAAACAAAAGAACTATTGCTGACCCGCAAACTTTTTGGTTAAAAACAACACTCAAGAAACTTGTTTTAGAATTATTAAATAGTTCAGACATGAAAAATAGCGAATTATTTAATCAAAACGAAATCCTTAAATTCTACAATAAATTTTTACAGACCAAGAAACATGTTAACTCATTTTTTTTATTTCAAGTAGTGAATACTCTTTTATGGCAAAAAAACATATTAAAAAGGTCTAACTAAAATGAAAAATAAATTTGCTACTTTAAGACAGGCAGAAAATTTGGCTGAAAAAAGTTCTAGAAAGGGAACATTTAAGTGGTTGCAAGCTGCAGCTGAAGACGGATATACGCATAAAAAAAATTTTGATGATTTGAATAAAATAAAGATTTTACCTAAACAATTAGCAAAGATAATTAGACCAAATTATTCAACAAATTTTTTTGGATCAGCTATAAGCTCACCAATAATTTTATCTCCCATGGGTCATCAAACTCAGTTTCATTCTCTTGGGGAAGTAGAGGTAGCTAAAGGAGTAGAAAAGTCAAATACAATCGGTTTTTTTGGCACTCAAGGAAGAATGAGTTTAGATGATATAAGAAAAAAAAACAAAAAGACTAAAATTGCTTGGACTATATTTCCCTTTGGAGATAAAAACTGGATACTTAAACAAATTAGATCTAGTGAAAAAAATAAGTGTTTAGCAATTACAATTTGTATTGACGCAAATATAAGATCTCACAGATACCTGGATAGAGAACTATTGAGTTATGATGCTCGAAAGTATGGCAAGAGAACAAATGAAATATCCCCTAATCCTCAACTTGCACTAAAATATGACTGGGAATTAATAAGATTTATTAAAAAAAACACAACATTACCTGTGATTGTTAAAGGAATACTTACAGTTGAGGATGCCAAAAGCGCTATTAAAAGCGGGGCAGACGCAATTTGGATTTCAAATCATGGAGGTAGAATGTTTAATTCTGGTATTAGCAGTATTGAGGCACTTATAGAACTGAAAAAAAAGATTAAATCAACGAAATTTAAAATAATAGTTGATGGAGGAGTAAGAAGAGGAAGTGATATCATTAAGTATTTATCTTTAGGTGCAGACTTCGTTGGAATAGGTAGACCCGCCATGTATGGACTTATTTGTGGTGGGCATAAGGGGGTAGAAAAAATTTTTGAAATTCTAAAAGGTGAGTTAAAAACGGCAATGATCAATGGGGGATTTAAGAATTTGACTTCATTTAAAAAGAATAGATTAAAATTAGATGAAGTACAAAAATAAAAAAAAATTAAAAGTTATTTGTATAATTCCTGCAAGAGGAGGTTCAAAAGGAATAAAACTTAAAAATTTAAAAAAAGTTTGTGGCCGAAGTCTTTTAAGTTATCCTGTGAAAGCAGCCATTAAGAGTAGGGTGTGTGATAAAATTTTTGTATCTACTGACTCGAAAAAAATTGCTTATGAGGCAAAAAAATTAGGAGCGTCAGTTCCATTTTTAAGAAAAAAAAAATTTTCTGGGGATAGAGTCACAACTGAAAAGACACTTCAAAACTCGTTGCTGGAAGCTGAAAAATATTATAAAGAAAAATATGATATTTGTGTGTTTCTTACTTGTACAAATATTTTTAGAAAAGCATCTTGGATTAAAACTGCTGTTAATGAATTAAAAAAAAATAAAAAAATCGATAGTGTTTTTTCTGTTCACAGTTTTTATAAGCATGTTTGGCACAAAAATAAAAAAAAATTTATCAAAGTCTCTAAATGGATGAAATCATACACTTCTAGGCAGGTAGGTCAAAAATTGTATAGAGAAGATACTGGTCTTGCATCAGCTACTCGCTCAATTTTTTGGCGCAAAGGAAAAAGAATAGGAAAAAACGTTAAATTTATTGTTAATGAAGACTCTTTTACGGGGATAGATATACATTCGAAAAAAGATCTTTATCTGGCAGAAATGGCTATGAGATATATTAAAAAAAATAAGCTTTTAGACCATTAAATTATGAAAAAAATACCAATTGTAATTTTTGCTTATAATAGACCATCACATTTTAAAAGAGTCATGATTGCTTTACAGAATAATAAAATTAAAAATAAAATTTATTTGTTTTTAGATGGACCAAAAAATAATAATGATAAAATTTTGCAAAGAGATATATTAGGCTCAATTACAAAGGTTGGAAAATTCAACAAATTTGGTAACAGGCAAATAAAAGTTTTTAGAAACATAAAAAATCTTGGATTAGCAAAATCAGTTTTAAAAGGATTAGATAAAGTCTCAAAAATACATAAAAGCTTCATAGTATTGGAGGATGATGTGATACCTTACTCAAATATGGTTCCGTTCTTCTCTAAATGTATCAAAACATACGAGAAAGAAAAAAAGGTAGCTGCTTTATGTGGTTACCAATTTTTAAATTTTGAAAAAAAATCAAAAGTTTTACAAACAAAAATACTCAAACATTTTATTCCCTGGGGCTGGGCTACTTGGAGTAAAAATTGGAAAGATTTTAGAAAAAATTCACTTCAAACTTTGAATAAAAAAAATTACAATAAGATTCCAAAATTTATACAGTCTTTAAAGAAAAATTTAATAAAAAAAGGAAATAGTAAAAACTATTGGTCACTAGGTTTCATGACTTATAATTATATTATTAATAAATATTATATATTCCCAAATAATTCTCTTGTTAAAAATATTGGTTTTGATGGATCTGGTACTAACAGCTTAATAACAAATGATCTTTATGTTTTAGAAAAAAATGTAAAAAAAATAAAATACAAAAAAGTTTTAATTAATAAGTCAGATGAAATTAAACAAGAAAAATTATTAAAAAAAGTCTTAAAAAATTTTTACAACTAGGTATTAATATGAATTTAGTAATAGTGGGATTTGGAAATGTAGGTCGACACTACTTTAATTTAATAAAAAAAAATAAAAAAATTAAAAGAATTTTTATTTTAGAAAATGATAAAAATTTAAGAAAAAATAATAATCTTAATTTTATTTCGTTAAATGAATTAGAAAAAAACAAAATTAAATTAAATTATGCAATTATTTGCACTCCTTCGGGCAGTCATTATAAATATGCAAAATACTTTTTAAAAAAGAAAATACCCACTTTAATTGAAAAACCTTTTGTAATTTCCTTAAGTCATGCAAATAAATTAATTAACTTAAAAATTAAAAATAAAACAAAATGCTGGGTTGCATTTCAAAATAGATATAACAAATCAATTTCCCAAGGTAAAAAAATTTTAGATAAAAAAACATTTGGAAAAGCTTTTTTTGTAGACGCTGCATTGTACTGGTTTAGAGATAAAAAATATTACTCTTCTTCCTGGAGAGGAAAGTATAAATCGGATGGTGGAGTATTATTTAATCAATCAATACACTTATTAGATGTTTTGATATACTTTTTTGGCAAAGTAAAAAATTTTAATGTTTTAGCTGGATTTTCAAAAAAAAAACTTCAAGCTGAAGATTTAATTAGTATTAATTTCAATCATAAAAATAAAATAATTTCAAATTTAAAAGCTACGACTAGAGCTAACAGGGACTATAGGATGTCCCTTGATATATTATGTGAGAAAGGACGATTCTTAATTAAAGGAATAAGTCTAAATAAAATATTTTATTTTGATAAAACTCATTTAAAAAATGATAGTAAAAACTCTGAAAACTTTAAGTTAGGGTTAGGACCAAAATCTGGTATGGGAAATGGGCATAATAAATTACTCAAAGACTTTTTGAACGAAAACTTATTTAAATCTCCTAAAAGATTAGACATTGAAGATAACATTTATGTTCTAAAAATTATACATTCAGTCTATAAAGCTATATTTAATAACAAAAATTATCAGTTAATTAGAGACAAAGAGTTTAGGTTAAAATAAGGTAAATTCTTATGATAAAAAAATTTGTAAAAAATTTATCAAACAAAAACCCAACAAAAGATATCACAATAGATGATAAATATAACAAGCTAAAACTTTCAACTGCCAATAAAAAGGTATTGGTAAAGGTTGACAAAAATATAATTTTTGGAGGAAAAAATATTCCAGTTATAGCTGGCCCAAATGGAGTCGAGAGTCTTCAATTAATGAGAAAAATTGCTAAAAATCTAAAAAAAAATAATATTAATTTAATAAGAGGTCACGCATATAAACCATTAACTTTTCCTTACCGTTCAAAACAATATAGCGAAACACAAGATCAAGGAATGGATTGGATGGATATAATTAAAGACGAATATAACTTGAAGGTGGTTACAGAAATAACTGAAATTCAGTTTTTAAATAGAGTTTGTGAAACAGCTGACATTTTACAAATAGGGTCACGCAATATGCAAAACCTTGAGCTTTTGAGAGAAGTTGCTAAGACAAATTTTCCTATAATTTTAAAAAGACATTTTGGATCAAGTTTGAGAGACTTTCTTGGAGCGGCGGAACATATTCTGGTTGAGGGTAACAATAAACTAATTTTATGCGAGAGAGGTGTATCGATACCCCATACTCATCGAGATACATCAAGATTTGCTCTAGATATTCAAGCCATACCTGCACTAAAAGAAATATCCAAATTTCCTATAATAAGTGATCCAAGTCATGCATCTTTTTGGGCGCCTTGGGTTCCAAGCTTAACCTATGCCTCAATAGCAGCTGGTTGTGATGGATTAATTATAGAAATGCATCCTAACCCAAAAAAATCTTTAGTCGATCCTTTGCAACCATTAAATTTTAATCAGTTTAAAGATTTATTAAAAATATCGAAAAGAGTTGCAAAGTCAGTTAATAGAAAAATTAATTAATAACAATAATAAACAATATTTATCAAATGATTAATCAAATTTTGATATTTATAAAAAAAAATTTTGATATCAAATTAAAATTTTCCACACCATCAAAAAATGAAGTTTTAGTTTGGGATTTTCATAGCAAAGAATTGGCGAATAAAATTTTTTACGAAAACAAAATTACGTATTTAGCTACAAGAAAAGAAGAAATTAATTTTTTTATTTTAATGAAAATGATATTTAAAGGAAGATTTAGTAAAATTTCTTACTTTGTAGAATTTATCAAATTTGTAAATCCAAAAATAGTAATAACTTTTATAGACAATAATCCAATTTTCTATGAATTAAGGAATTATATAAATATTCCTACTATTTCAGTACAAAGTGGAAATAGAAATAGTTTTAACGATGTTTTTGGAATATTAGAAAAGCTTAACCATCAAATTTTGAAAAATTACAAAGTCGACTTAATGTTTGTTTGGAATAAACAAGTTGGAGAAAAGTACAAAAAATTTTTTGACACAAATTATATTGTATCAGGCTCAGTTTTGAGTAATTCAATGGTTAAGAAAAATTTAAAAAAAGACAATTGTTTAATTTATATTTCAAATTTCCGAACAATGCATCTTAAAAAAAATGATTTCGCTTGTAAAAATATTACTTGGTCAGAATTTTTAAAGGACGAGGTAGAACTGTTGAATTATCTATATATTTTTTGCAAAGAAAAAAAATTAAAACTTAAAATTCTAGGGAAGTATCTAAATACTGAATTAGATAAAAAATTTGAACTAGAATATTTTAAAAAAATTATTAATGGTGAGAATTGGGATATAATTGAAAATAATAAAGATAGAAATACTTACGAAATTATAGATCAAGCAAAAATTGTAGCTGGAACAAATTCTTCATTATTGTTCGAGTCTCTTGGAAGAGGGAATAAAACAATTTTTTACACTGTCAGGCCAAATGTTTATCCGATAAACACACAAACTTTTGGATACCTTAGCAATAAACCTTTTAAAGGACCTTTTTGGATTAATAAGCTTGATGCAAAGTACTTTGGAGAAATGACTAATAAAGTAAACGATCTAAGTCAAATAGAATGGAATAATTTAATCAATCCATACTTAGACGATATTGTTAAATTTGATCCAAATAATTCTATTATAAAAAAAAGACTAAAAGAGTTTGTAGTTAACGCTATAAAATAAATATTTAAATGCTAAAAAATATTAACAAAATTCTAAAAGTATTAGATACAAAGCAAAAAAAACAATTTAATATCCTTATTTTCTTGATGTTTTTTGCAATGATACTTGAAACGTTAGGAATTGGTGCAATATTTCCACTCATAAATTTTTTTACCAACGACTTAGAAGCTTTACAAAACAACTACATAATAAATAATTTTCTTCAAAGTTTTAGTATTTCAAATGAAAATATCCTTAACTTAATACTAATTTCAATAGCTATAATTTTTGTTATTAAAAATTTATATATGGCAATTTACAATTGGTTAGAAAGTAAATTTGCATATAAAGTAAGGATGGATATTGGCGTAAGATTATTTTCGAAATATTTAAACAGTCCTTACACTTTTCATGTTGAAAACAACTCTTCAAATCTTTTAACAAAAGTAGAGCAGGAAACTTCAGTTTATGGTGTTTCATTAATATATTTGAGCACCCTTTTTACTGAAATATTGGTAATTACTGGAATTACTTTATTTTTATTTTTGATAAGACCATTAGAAACATTGATTGTCATATTTATAGGATTCTTTCTATCGGTAATTTTTTATTTTCCAGTAAAAAAAATTGTTTCAAGACTTGGAAAAAAAAGGCATTTTTCACATATGGAGAAAATTCAAAATTTAAATCAAGGATTAGGGGCTATAAAAGATATTATAATTTACAAGGCTCAAAAAAATTTTATAAATACTTTTAAAAATAGTAGCGATCAATTAGCGGATGTTGCCTTCAAAGCTAATTTTTTAGGTAAATTACCAAAAATATGGTTTGAAATTACTATGATGATAATCCTTACGTCTTTAATATTTTATTTATCAAACCTACAATACGATACAAAAACTATTATGAGCACTATGGGTATTTTTTTAGTTTCGTCCGTTAGAATAATACCTTCAATAAACAAGATTCTTGCATCATTACAACATATCAAATTTTCCGAACCAGCTTGTGATAGTCTTTATTCCGATTTATATTTAAAAAATTTCTCCAAAGATATCTCAACCGAAAAAAAATTAACTTTTAAAAATGAAATCGACTTTGAAGATGTTTCTTTTTTTCACCCAAAAAATAAAAAAGTTATTTTAAAAAATGTAAATTTGAAAATTAAAAAAAATGAGTTTGTAGGTATTATTGGTGAAACAGGTAGTGGAAAAAGCACGTTGGTAGATTTACTTATCGGTTTAATACAACCTACAAATGGTAAAATTAAATCTGATGGTGAAAATATTAATGAAGGTATGAGTTCTTGGAGAAAAAAATTTGGTTATGTACCTCAAAATTTATATTTATTAGACGATACAATATTGAAAAATATTGCTTTCGGTAAAAATAATAATGAAATATCTTTAGATAATATTAATAAGTCACTAGAACAATCTCAACTTACAAAATTTTTAAAAAATCAAAGCAATGGTATAAAAACAAAAGTTGGTGAGAGAGGAGTTAAAATTTCAGGCGGTGAAAAGCAAAGAATTGGAATTAGTAGAGCGCTTTATAATGACCCTGACATTTTAGTTTTTGATGAGGCCACAAGTGCTTTAGATTTAGAAACTGAAAAAAAAATATTAAGTATTTTATTCAGCCTAAAGTCAAAAAAAACTATTATTTTTATTACGCATAGAAAAAACAGTTTAGAAATTTGTGATAAAATAT
This sequence comes from uncultured Pelagibacteraceae bacterium, assembly GCA_902579605.1. Classification (GTDB taxonomy): domain Bacteria; phylum Pseudomonadota; class Alphaproteobacteria; order Pelagibacterales; family Pelagibacteraceae; genus Pelagilacustribacter. The sequence continues at coordinate 76,945 of CACHHD010000001.1, read as the reverse complement.
TTAAAATAGAAAACAGCCAGGTTACAAAAGTTAAAAATTTACCTTAATTATATGGTCAGTAATAAATTAGATAAGATAAAATTTTGTAAAAATTGTGTTGAGTCAAACCAGAGATTCATGGGTTCGATTCAACATTTAGATACAAAGGATGGTATTAAACAACGAACATCGTTTGATGAGGGTATATGTGGGGCTTGCAATTATTTTGAACAAAAAAAGACAATTAATTGGAAAGATAGAGAAAAAGAATTAATAGAAATTTTAGATAAATACAGAAGAGACGACGGAAGTCATGATGTTTTAATACCTGGGAGTGGTGGAAAAGATAGTATCTATTTATCACATATTCTTAAATACAAATACAAAATGAATCCTCTTACAGTAACATGGGCTCCACATATTTATACTGATATCGGTTGGCACAATTTTCAAGCTTGGCAAAATATGGGTTTTGATAATGAATTACACACTCCTAATCCTTTAGTACATAGAAAACTAACAAAATTAGCTTTCACTAACCTTTTGCATCCTTTTCAACCTTTTGTTTTAGGTCAATTAAATTTAGCACCTAAATTAGCATTAGAAAAAAAAATTAATTTAATAATATATGGTGACGCGTATTTCGAGAAAGGTGTGGGGGGAAATCTATATAATATTTCTGGTTTTCAAAATAAAGACTTATTTCACTCTGACAGTGAAAATTTATATTTTGGGGGCGTTCATATGTCGGAGTTAGAAAAGTATGGTATTTCAAAAAATGATCTTCACCCTTATTTACCTATAAGAAATAAATCAGAAGAAATTAAAAAACTTACTGTTCTTAATTTACCTTATTACTTAAATTATAACCCACAAAGCAATTTTTACTTCGCCTCAGAAAATTCTGACTTTAAAGTAAATCCTTACAGGAGCGAGGGCTCTTACACTAAATACTCCAGTCTAGATGATAAACTTGATAACTTACATTTTTACACTTGGTTTATAAAAACTGGAAGGGGTAGAGCGACTGAGGATGCTGCGTTAGAAGTTAGAAATAAAATAATTACAAGGGAAGAAGCTGTTATGTTGGTAAAAAAATATGACGGAGAATTTCCAAAAAAATATTTTAAAGAAATACTTGAATACTTAGACATGGATGAAAAAAAATTTCACAAAATAGTAGACTCGTTCAGACCTGAGCATGTTTGGAAGAAGAAAGGTTCCAAATGGGAACTGAGGCAAGCTGTTTGGATGAAATAATTTAAAAAAATCTTTTATGAATTCAAAAGTCCTTTTAATGATAGTGCACCAACCACTAACAAAGCATAATTTTATAAGATTAGGCGTAAATACTAAATACAAGAATTGGAAAATAATATATTGGAGCATTTTACCTTTTATAAACAAAAAAATTTACATAGATTTTACTAAGGAAGGAAGTAGGCATTTAAAAAATAAAAATTACAAAGAAATAAGCTCGCTCATGGAACTAATAAAAGAAAAAAAAAAATTGCCTAAAAACTTTTTTTATTCAAATTCTGCTGGAAATTATTTAATTGCTTCTATTATAGATAGAATTCTTTATATCTCTGGCGGAAAAAAAATTTCTCTTGAATATAATACCGAACTAGACATTGATATTTTTACGATTGGAAATTTCATAGAGTATTTTAGAAAAAATAGTTTTTTAAGAATTTTAAGAAGAGCTCCGTACATGATTTCAAAAAAGTTTCTTGAATACCTGTCAAATAAAATAGGTTCTACTCCTTCATCATTGTCTTTCGTTTTTAACAATAATGTCTACCAAAAAATTAAAAAAAAAAATCAAAAAACATCTATTATAAAAGTTGATAGCCCAGAATTAGAACTTTTCTTAAAAGCAAAAAAAAGGAGAAAAAAAATTACTAGTAATATTGTTTTTATAGATGATGTAGTTGAAGGTAGTTTTGATGATAAGCTAGGATATGCGCAAGACAGATATAGAAGATCAATTGATTATTGGGGACCAACAGGAAATTTATTAAACCATATTAAAAATTATTTTCCAAATTATAAAATATTAATTGCGGCACATCATAGAAGAAATGAAAATGATATACCAATTAAAAATTATAAATTTTATTTTGATCAGACTAGCGAACTAATTAAAAACACGAAATTAGTTTTATGTCATAACTCTTTTGCATGTCAAATTGCGGTTTTATTTAAAAAACCTATTATTTTTTTGACATCAGATTATTATCAAAAATATCATCATCACAGTCATGTTCTTACAATTGAATTATCAAAAGCACTAGGAACACAGCTCATACATATTGGAAAAAATTTTGATAAAAATTCATCAGTTATTAAAAAAATAAAACAGGCAAAAATAAATACATTGAAATATGAAGAATATAGAAAAAAATATATTCAGTTTGATTCAAAGATACATGGCCGTTGGAAGAATATTCTAAAAAACCTTGATAGCAACAAGTCTTTAATTTTGTAATATATGAAAATTGAATAAATGAGAATTATTTCAAGACTTGATATCAAAAATCAAAATTTAATAAAGGGAATTAATTTAGAAGGTTTAAGAGTCGTGGGGGAACCAAATAAATACGCTTTGAAATACTACAATGAAGGTGTGGATGAAATAATATTTATGGATGTTGTAGCTAGTTTGTATGGACGAAACAATCTATTTGACATTATTTCAAAAGCTTCAAAAGATATTTTTATTCCAATTACAGTTGGTGGAGGAATAAGAAGCATCGATGATGCAATTAAAGCTTTTAAATCTGGAGCTGACAAAGTAGCTGTAAATACAGCTGCAGTTGAAAATAATAATTTAATAAACCAACTAAGTGAAAAATTTGGTTCTCAATCTATTGTGCTTTCAGTTGAAGCAAAAAAAATTAAACAAGATTATTGGGAAGTATTTACTAATAATGGTAGGCAAGAAACTGGTTTAAATGTAATTGAATGGGTTAAAAATTGCGAAAATAGAGGAGCTGGTGAAATTCTATTAACGTCGGTTGATATGGAAGGAACAAGAAAAGGTTTTGACTATGACTTATTTTCAAAAGTTTCAAAGTCAATAAAAATTCCGATCATTGCTAGTGGTGGTTTTGGCAAACCATCTGACATGTCAAAATTAAATAAAGTTTCAGAAATAGATGCAATTGCTGTGGCGTACGCTTTACACTATAATTCCTGCTCTTTATCGGATATTAGGAATGAGGCTATAAGATCAAAAATTAAAATAAGACAATTAGATTAAGATGAAAAATATTACAATAATAGATTATGGTTGTGGCAATTTACTTAGTATTAAAAGAGGATTGGAAAAAATTGGCTACAATTCAAAAATAAGTGATAATGAAAATGATATATTTAGTTCTACTCATTTAATTTTACCTGGAGTTGGAGCTTTTGGAAATGCAATGAACCTGCTTAATAAAAAAAATCTTGAAAAGATAATTAATAAGTATGCTATCGAGAAAAAAAAACCTCTTCTTGGTATATGTTTAGGAATGCAGCTCTTGCTTACTAGAAGCAGTGAATTTGGAAAACACAATGGCTTAAACTTGATATCAGGTAATGTTAAAAATATTAATGATGTAAGCAGCACTCAACTTAAAGTTCCAAATATAGGGTGGAATGAGATAGAAATTAATAAAAACAATAAATTGTATAGTGATTTTAATAATTTGAGTTTCTATTTTGTTCATTCATTTATCTCTATTACAGAAAAAAAAGAAGACACTATAGCTAATTGTAAATATTTTAATTTACAAATTCCAGCAATTATTCGAAAAGAAAAAATATTAGGCTGTCAGTTTCATCCTGAGAAAAGTGGAGATAATGGCTTGAAGTTTTTGAAAACTTTTTGCGATCTATCATAAAAAAATAAATAAAATAAATTTAAAACGTCAACAATATTAAAATGTGTGGTATTCTAGTTTATAAATCTAATTCTTTTGATAAAAAGACATTTGACTCTTTCAAGCTATCTCTTAAAGACCTAAACAGTAGAGGTCCTGACGAAACAAAATTCTTTAAAAAAAAAAATTTTTTACTTGGCTTTACAAGATTAAGTATCAATAATATAAAAAATGGCTCCCAGCCTTATCAAAGTAATTGTGGAAGATACTTTATTGTTTTTAATGGTGAGATAGTTAACTATAAAGATTTAGCAAGTGATCTCAAATTAAAAAGTATCAAACTTGAATACTCTCACGAGGCGGAAATTATCTTAAATTTATTTATATTGTATGGAGAGAAGTGTGTGAATTATTTAAGAGGATTTTTTTCTTTTGTCATAACTGATTTAAAATCTCAAAAAATTTTTGCAGCTGTAGATAGATTTTCTATTAAGCCACTGTATTATTCTTATAATGAGTCTAATAACTCAATTATTATAACATCAGACTTTTCTGTTATTTTAAAAAATGGATTCACAAGCAAGTCGCTTAATTATGATAAAATTTTAGATTATTTTTCAGTAGCTAGGGACTTCGATAATTCTACAATTTTTAAAAATATAAAAAAAATTGAGGCCTCAAATTATTTAACAATTTCTTCTGATAATAAAATTCGTAAAAATAGATATTGGCACCCTTTTGAACTTTTGCCAAAATACAATAAAGAAAAACTTGAAAATCTTGTAATTGAAGAGTTTGATAAAGTAATAAATCTCTGGAAGATAGCAGAAACTGAACTTTCTTTATGCTTATCAACTGGAGTAGACTCTCAGATAATTAATAATTTTTTTGCTCAAAATTTGATCCAAGCTAAAAAATATAATTTTTATGAAAGTAAGAAAAAATTGTCAGATATAAATAATTTGACAAAAATATTTCCTAATGAAAAAAAAATTCTAAATTTACTAAACGAGTTTACTAAGCAAACTTTTAATCCTTACCCATTGGCACACGCGAGCTCAACTTCTCTTTTTCAGATATATAATAAAATAAAAAATGATCGTTTTAAGCTTACTTTTAATGGCGAGGGTTCCGATGAAATTTTTGGTGGGTATGAGAGATATAAGAGACAATTAAATTTACTTAAAAATAAAAAAATAAGCTTTAGTGAAATGATAGTTCAGACATATAAAAATGAGATAAATAATATTGATATATTTTTTCAAAAAAAAATATCTTACGGTTACAAGAACGAATTAAAAAAAAGAATTTCAAATATTAGATTTAAAAGTAATAAAATTGAAAATAAAATTCTTGAATTTGATCAAATTTATTGGATACCAGTTATAATTCAACGTCATGATTTTATTGGGATGAATTATAGCTTAGAGGTAAGACCTCCATTTTTAGATCATAAATTTGTTGAAATCATAAATTCTTTACCAGTAAAAAATAAATTTAATTCGTCAGCAGGAAAAATAATTTTAAAAAAGATACTTAAAAAGCAATTTAAATATATAGCACCAAAAAATAAGATTGGAACACCGTCAATATTTAGAAAAATTTTATCTAATAAAAGAGAAATAGATAATTTTAAAGAGGCAATTTTTTACGGGGAATGTAAAAATTTTATAGATACAAATAAAGTTACTAAAATAGTAAGGAAAAATTATAAATCTAAAGACTCCATTTTTTTGTGGAGGCTTTATGTTTTGAATAAAGTTCTATATAAGTTTTAAAAATGAAATCAAAAAAAATAATTAAATTTTCAAAAAATTATAATTCTATTCTTTCAATTAAGAAGTCCATGTATAATGATAATAAAAAAAACCTTAAAGGTATTTTAAGAGTAAACTCTTTTTATAAAAAACAAGGGCTTAGAAAAAGATGTAAAAATTGCAATTTTAAATTACCAAAAAAACTTTTTTCATCTTTCAAAGTTGGTTACAGTTTGTGTAATAATTGTAATCACTTAAATGGAATTTATAAAGATAATTTTAAGTTTACCAAATGGTTATATAGTGACAACAAAGGAAAAAATTATGATAGTGACAAAGATTACAATTTTTTTAACCAAAGGGTAAAAAACATACATTTACCTAAAGTAGATTTTTTGAGGAAAGTTGTAAAAACAAAAATGCAAGTACTAGATTTAGGGGCAGGCTCAGGACAGTTTTTAAAAGCTTTAGAAATTAGAAAGATTAAAGGTATTGGTTATGAGCCGAGTAAATCTTTTGTAGATTTTGGGAAGAAAGCTTTAAAGAAAAATAAGCTGGTTAATCTTGGGATGGATCAAACCTTTAATACAATATTGAATGATAAAAATTCAAATGTTTTGTCAATGATATGTGTTTTAGCTCATTTAGAAGAGCCAAATAAATTAATAGAGCTTTATAAAAAATCAAATATTAAATATCTCTTTTTCTCTGTCCCACTTTTTTCATTGTCTGTTTTTTTAGAAAATTCTTTTAAAAATGTTTCTCCTAGACATTTAGGAGCATCACATACAAACTTATATACGAAAGAATCTCTTGATTATTTAGCAAAAAAAAACAATCTTGAAATAGCCGGAGAGTGGTGGTTTGGAGCTGATTTCCCTGATCTTTATAGAAGTTTAATCAATTCATCAAATAACCACAATATGAAATCTTATAAATCTAATTTAGACAAAAATTTTTTCTCTGTAATCAACGAACTTCAACATGTTTTAGACAAAAATAAAATTTGTTCAGAAGTTCATATGGTTTTCAAAAAAAAAAATTAGCTTAAAAAAAATGAATATTCTGTTAACTAACGTTGGTCGAAGAACATATATGGTTAAATATTTAATCGAAGAAACCAAAAAATTAAAAAATTTAAAAATCCATTTAGCTGAAAATGATAAATACTCTGCAGCTCTAAATTATAATCATAAACCAACAAAACATTATACACCTTTGGTTAAAAACAATGAAAAAAAATACATGAAAAAAATTTTTGATATCGTTAAGAGAAATAGAATTAAATTGATTATTCCCTGTTCAGATTTCGAGCTTAAATTATTCTCAGAAAATAAAAACAAACTCAATAATTTATTTTGCAAAGTTCTAATATCTTCGAGAGAAAATATTGAAAATTTTTATGATAAGAGATTAACTTTTAAGATTTGTAAAAAAAATAATTTATTAACACCAGAAATTTTCAATAGCCAAAAAGAATTAAACTCTGCCAAAAAAAAAGATATAATACAAAAAGATATTTACGGTAGTGGTTCCTCTGGTTTAAAATATTTTAAAGAAAACGAGACAATTCAATTTACTAATAAAAAACTTTTTCAAAAACGTATAAATGGAAAAGAATTACATTTTGATATTTTGAACGACTTTGATGGAAATTTCGTCTCATCTTGCACAAAAAAGAAAATTTTAATGAGAGCTGGAGAAACAGATCAGGCTCAAATATTAAATAAAAATAAATATGATATATTTTCAAAAAAAATTTCATCTGTTTTTAGACACGTCGGTAACCTTGACTGTGATGTTATAGAAGATAACTCTGGAAGATTATTTTTAATTGATTTAAATCCAAGGTTTGGTGGTGGCTATCCTTTTACACATGAGTCTGGACTTAATTATATAAGAATCATATTAAATATGGCATTAGGAAAAAAAATTAATATTAAATTTAAACCAAAATTAAAAAAATTTTCTAAAGGTATAAGCATACACTCCAAAAATTAATGAATAAGTTAAAGAAAACTTTTATTATTGCAGAGGTCGGTGTTAATCATAATGGTTCATTAAAAAAAGCCCTTAGTATGATTGATGCACTATCTAAAACAGGAGCTGATGCAATAAAATTTCAAATAGCAAATCCAGAAGAAGTTTATAGTGACGATGCTTTTAAAGCAAATTACCAAAAACAAAACGATAAATCTAAAACTATATTAGAGATGAGTAAAAATCTTCAAATTTCAAGAGGCGATCATTACAAATTAAAAGAAAGGTGTAAAAAAAGAGGTATACTATATTCTTGCTCTGCTTTTGATTTAGGAAGTTTAATCTTTCTAGATAAAAAACTAAATATACCTTTTTTTAAAATACCCTCCGGAGAAATAAACTCAATTGATATGATAGAATATATAGCAAATACGAAAAAAAAAATATTTTTGTCAACCGGAATGTCGACTTTTGAAGAAATTGGCAAAGCAGTAAAAAGATTAAAAAAATTTGGAAACAAGAAAATAACCTTACTTCATTGTGTAAGTTCATATCCTGCTAAAAAAGAACATATAAATTTAAATGTTTTAGAGACAATTAAAAAAAAATTTAATTTAGATGTAGGTTATTCCGATCACACGATAGGAGATGAAATGTGTTTAGCTGCAGTAGCAATGGGATCTAAAGTAATAGAAAAACATGTGACCACCTCTATAAATCAGAGAGGCCCTGATCATAATGCATCAATGGAATTAAAAGATTTTAAAAGCATGGTAGATAAAATCAGAAAATTAGATATTGCGCTTGGATCTTATGAAAAAATATTTTCCAAAAATGAACTACATATAAAAAAGGTAGCGAGAAAAAGTATTGTAACAAACATCGCATTAAATAAAGGTACTAAAATTAAAAGATCAGATTTAAAATATAAGCGTCCAGGGACAGGAATTTCTCCATTAATGATAAACAGAATTATTGGTAAAAAAATTAAGATTTCATTAAAAAAAAATAGAGTTTTAAAATATAAACATATTAAATGAGAATTTTAGCCATTATTCCAGCTAGAGCCGGCTCTGAAAGATTAAAAAAAAAAAATAGACTCAAGTTAGGAGGTAAACCGCTAATTAACTGGACAATTGATTTTGTTTCAAAATTGAAAATAATTAAAGATATTGTTCTATCAACTGATGATAAAAAGATAATTAATGAAAATAAAAATAGTAAAAAAATTAAAATATTTGAAAGACCAAATAAATTAAGGGGTAAAAATGTCAAAACTATATCTGTAATTTTAGATATTTTAAAAAAATATGAAAAAAAATTTAATAAAGTAGATACAATATTATTGTTTCAAGCAACGTCACCTTTTAGATCAAAGAACAAGATTAATTTTGCATTAAAAAAATTTAAACACTTTAAAATGAAAAAATCTATTGTAAGTGTTTCTAGTCTAAAAAAAAATAACTGTAAAAGAAAATTTATAATAAAAGATAACATGTTATTGGAGACAAAAAAAAAAAATAATATGAAAAAATACGTAATTAATGGAAATTTTTATATCGCAAATAAAATATTTTTAAAGAAGTACAAAACCTTCTTTTGGAATAAGAAAACACATCCAATAATTTTAAAGGGTGAAAAATATCGTGTAGATATTGACACTAAAAAAGATTTTATTTTTGCAAAAAATTTTATTAATTAACCAAATGTATAAATGAACGAAAAAAAAAATATATTTTTATCAGGTTTCAATAAAAAGGAAATTTTATTCTTTAAAAAAGGTTTAAGGAAAAAAGCTATTTTTTTTCATACAAAATTTAATAAATTAAAATATTGTAAATCCGCCATTTGTAAGAATAGAGATTCATTTTTTGAAACTTTAAATTTAATTAAAAAAAACAAAATTCATATGAAATGGATTCATATTCCTTTTGCGGGATTAGAGAATCTAAATCTTGATAAAAATATAATATACACAACTTGTAGAAATATACAAAGCACACAAGTTTCAGATCATGCGATGGCCCTTCTTCTCTCACTTACAAGAAATGTCAATTTAATAATTAAAAATGGACTAAATACTTTTTTTGATAGAAAACCTATTGAGCTTGAAAATAAAAATGTATTAATCATTGGTTTTGGAGGAATTGGAAAAGAAATTTTAAATAGAATTAAAGGTTTTAGAACAAATAACTTTGTTTTAAGTAATAAAAGAGAAAAAAAAAATAAAAATGTAAGCAAATTTTTTAGTCTTAAAAATAAAAACAAGTCGGCAAAAAAAATTGATATTGTTTTTGTTACAATACCTTATAATGAGAGAAATAAAGATTTTATAAATAAAAACTTTATTAAAAATTTGAATAATAATTCGATATTAATTAATGTTTCTAGACCAGGAATTTTTTGTAGTAAAGATATTTTTGAATTTATCAAAAGAAAAAAAATATATGGTGTTGGTATGGATTTATTTTCTAAAAAAGACATAAAAAAATATAAAAAGATAAAACTTTTTAAAAATTTAATACTTACACCACACATCGCTGGTTTATCAGATAAATATAACGAAAGACATTTAGATTTGATTAAATCAAATATTAAAAATTATTTAGTTGGTAAAAAGTTATTAAATAGTTTGAAAATTTAATATGAATAAAAATAATCAAGAAAAAAAAATTATTAAATCCTTAAAAAATCTTTTAAGAAATAAGCCAAAAGGTCACCACGACCCGCTTTTTTTAGGAAATGAAAAAAAGTATTTAAGTAAATGTATCTCAACAGGATATGTTTCATACGTAGGAAAATTTGTAAATCTTTTTGAAAAAAAAATATCCTCTTATACAAAAGCCAAATATTCAGTTGCAACTTCTTCTGGTACTGCTGCACTTCATCTTGCATTAAAATACTTTGACCTAGGTCAAAATGATGAAGTTTTAGTACCTAGTTTGACATATGTTGCTACAGCTAACGCGGTAAGTTATTGTGGCGCAACTCCAAACTTTTTAGATATTGAAAATGAGTCTTTAGGTATCTGTCCAGTTAAACTTGAAAAGTATTTAAAAAAAATTGCAAAAAAAAATGGAAAATTTACTTACAATAAAAAATCCAAAAAAAAAATTAAAGCATTAATTGCAGTTCATTTATACGGATTCCCTTGCAAAATAATTGAAATAAAGAAAATTTGTAAAAAGTATAATATAATTTTGATAGAAGATGCTGCTGAAGCTTTAGGATCTTTTTTAAAAAAAAAACACTTAGGAACATTTGGTGACGCAGGAATTTTAAGTTTTAATGGAAATAAACCAATTACCTGTGGGAGTGGCGGGGCTGTAATTACAGAGAATAAAAAAATGTGTTTAAGATTAAAACATTTATCAACACATGCAAAAAAACAAGATTTGATAGATCATATACATGATGAAATTGGATATAATTATAGAATGAACAATCTTTCAGCAGCAGTAGGCTGCGCTCAACTTGAAAATATAAAAAAAATTATTATAGCTAAAAGAAAAAACTATTTATGGTATCAAAATGCCTTTAAAAATCTTCAATATATTAAAATTTTAAAAGAACCTAAGTTTTCCAAAACAAATTATTGGTTAATAACGGCTGTTCTAAAAAACTATAAAATCAAAAATAATCTTTTAAAAAAACTAAAAAAAGAGGGCTACGGGCTTAGGACAACATGGAGACCTCTGCACTCTCTTAAGATTTATAAAAATTGTCCAAGAGACACGATGAAGAACTCAAATGATTTTTTTAGAAAAGCGATAAATCTTCCTAGTAGTCCCAAATTAAATTTTTCGTGAAAAAAAAAATATTTATTATCTCTGCTGGTAGATCTGATTATGATAGATACTATCCAATCATTTCAAGTTTGAAAAAAACTAAGAAAGCTGAACTGTTGATTTATCTAACTTATCAAAATTATAATAAAATATTTTCAAACAACGTTTCAGAAATTAAAAAAAAATTCAAAGTTTTAAATAATCCAACAAGAAGTAAAAACTTTGGAGATGGGGCTTTTCAAATGATTAAAAATTTGTCACACGATTTAGAAAAACTTTCTTATCATATAAAAATAAAAAAACCAGATATCATAATAATTATGGGTGATAGATACGAAATGTTGTTAGGACCATTAGCAGCTATCCCTTTTAACATACCGACTGTTCATTTTTTTGGGGGGGGCAGTTACAGAGGGAGCCATAGATGAAATGATTAGACATGGATTGACAAAAATGAGTCATATTCATTTTGTTTTATTGAATATTTATAAGAAAAGACTCTTAAATCTTGGTGAGGAAAACTGGAGGATAAAAGTTATTGGAATGCCAAGTTTAAATAGAAAAAAAATTTTAAAAACAAAATATATAGAAAAAAATGATATTTTAAAAAGATTCATAAATAAACCTTTCGCACTTGTTACCTATCATCCTGTTACTTTAGAGATAAACCAAATCTCAAAACAAGTTAACTCATTAATTCGAGCAATTAAAAGAAGTAAATTGAATGCAGTAATTACCTACCCCAATTCTGATCCTAAGTTTAATTCAATAATAAGATTATTTAAAAAAAACTTTAAACACTCCAAAAAAATTTTATTTATAAAATCAGCAGGTGAAAATAGATATTTTAATTTAATGCACCATGCAAAATTAATGCTTGGAAATAGCTCAAGCGGAATAGTTGAAGCTGCATCATTTAAGTTGCCAGTAGTAAATATTGGCTCAAGACAATCTGGTAAATTTAAGCCAAAAAATGTTATTGATACAGGGTATCACTACAAAGAAATTCATAATGGAATAAAAAAAGCCTTGAGTAAAAGCTTTAAAAAAAGCATAAATAAACTTAACAATCCTTATGAGTCTAAAATAAGTACAACTGAAATTGCTAAAATGATACTTGGAATTAAAAAAAACGAAAAATTAATAAAAAAAAAATTTAAAGATTTAAAAAATATATGAATAATAAAAAAATATTAATTACAGGTGGAACAGGATTTATTGGATCACATTTAACAGAATTATGTGTAAAAAGGGGATATAAGGTTTATGCTTTTGACCGTTATAATCCAGAATATAATTTAAACTGTTTAAAAAATTCGAAATATAAAAAAGATATTAATTTTATTTTCGGAGATATAAGAGATTACGACTCAGTTTTTAAAGCATCAAAAGGAAAAGACATAATTTTGCACTTAGCAGCTTTAGTTGGTATTCCATACTCTTATTATTCTCCGCTAGCTTATTTAAAGACAAATGTAGAGGGAACTTACAATATTTTAGAAGCATCAAAAAATTTAAATACAGATCAAATAATTGTTACCTCCACGAGCGAAACTTACGGATCAGCACAAAAAGTTCCTATTAAGGAAAATCATAGACTAATCGGTCAATCACCTTATTCAGCTTCAAAAATTTCTGCTGACCAAATAGCAATTAGTTATTGGAGATCCTTTAAACTACCAGTAAAAATTATAAGACCATTTAATACATTTGGACCTAGGCAATCTAATAGAGCAGTTATACCGACTATAATAAATCAAGCTTTAAAAAATAAAAATATAAGTTTAGGCAATGTCAAAACTACTAGAGACTATACTTATGTAACAGATATCTGTGAAGCTTATTTAGAAATCATTAAATCTAAAAAAATTTTTGGAGAACCAATTAACGTTGGGTCAAATAATGAATTTAAAATAGAAAATATAGCTAAAAAAATTATTAAAAAAATTAATCCGAATTTAAAGATAAAAATTGATAAGAAAAGGGTAAGACCAAATGATAGTGAGGTTGATAGATTAAAATGTGATAATAGATTAATTACTAGAAAAACAAATTGGAAACCACGTATCAAATTTGAAGAAGGTTTAGAAAAAACCATTAAATGGATACGAAATAATCAAAAAGAAGAAAATTTTATAAACGATTATAGAGTTTAAATGAAAGAATATTTATTAGATAAAAACAAAACATTAAAAGAGGCTCTCAAAAAACTTGAGAGTAATCATGAAAAATGCCTTGTGATCATTCGTTCTGAGAATATTTTAATTGGCACTTTAACCGATGGAGATATAAGAAGAGCAATACTTAAAGGAGCAAACATAAACTCAAGTATAAGTAAATATGTAAAAAATAATCCAATATTTTTAAAAGAAGCTGATATTGAAAAAGATACAAAAAATTTGAATAAAAATTTAAAAGTAAAAAAAGTGTTCAAGCGAATTAACGATGATCACATTGATATAATTCCGGTAATTGATAAGAAAAAAAAGGTTAAAAAAATAATCTACAAAAAAAATTTAAATAAATATTTTGAAAATGCAGAAGGCTTAAAAAAAATCCCATTATTAATTATGGCAGGAGGTAAAGGAAAAAGATTAAAACAATTCACCAATTATTTTCCAAAACCTCTAGTACCGATACAAAACACTACAGCATTAGAATATATTATAAATATGTTTAAAATGGCAGGAACATCAAAGTTCTTTATAAGCTTAAATTATAAAAAAAATCTAATAAAATCTTATTTAAAAGAAAACAAAGTGAAAAATTTAAACTTCTTAGAAGAAAAAAATTTACTTGGTACAGCTGGGGCTATTAGAATGTTAAGAGGAAAGGTAAAATCTGATTTTTTTGTTATAAACTGTGACACTATTTTATCAATTAATTTAAAGAAATTTTATGACTATCATAGGAAAAATAATTATAAAATAACTCTTGCCGCAGCATCAAAAAATTTTAACTTGCCTTATGGCTCATGTGAGATTAAAAGTAATGGTCAATTAAAAAGGATTACTGAAAAACCAGACATGAATTATCTTGTAAATGTAGGTTTATATTTGATTAAACCTGAAATTATTAATTTAGTCCCTAATAATAAATTTTTTGAAATGGATACGCTTATAAAAAAAATACAAAAAGCAAGAGGGTCTGTAGGGGTTTTCCCCATAGATGAGGAAAATTGGCATGATACTGGCCAGGAAGAGAAAAAGTTATGAGTGAAAATTTAAACAATATTTCAATTAAGGTAAAAACTGCTGGAGTAACGTCTGTTAAGAATTTTTTAAATGATAAAAATTTAGACTTGGCCAACGAAGCAGTTGCACCTGTTTTAAATAATGGAGTTACTAAGGGAGATTATAAAGGAGTTTATCCAGTTTCTTTAAAAAATTACTTGATAAAATTTGCAAAACTTCAGTTTAGTCAAATTAAAAGAGGCCAAATTTTAAAAAAAATTGCTAAAGATCTAAAATTAAAAGAGATTGCTGAGGATATTTTTGATCAAAAAGCTGAGCTACATATGATTGACAGTTATTTTAATGCTAAGTCAAATAAAAATGTAATTGATTGGCATTGTGACATGGCACACGGAGGATTAGTTCAACCTAAAGATTTAAACTTAAACAAGGCTTCAATTAAGTTTTTCTTTTACATGTCAGATGTAAAAAGTGAAAATGGATGTTTAGGTTACATTCCATACAGCCAACATATAGTTAAAGCACTCGCAAACTTAATCAAGGCAAATAAAATTGAATACAAGCCTTACTGGAAATTAGAAGATCTTAGACAAACTATTTCTAAAGAAAACAATAAACAACTTATAAAAGATATTGTAGGAGAAGAAATATTGAATAATTTCCTTAATAGTTCTGAATTTATTGAAGATAAAAGAAAAGATACTTTTAAATTTGACCTTGAAATGAATAAAGGTGGAATGGTTGTATTTGATGAATTTGGAGTTCATAGAGGATCTATGCCAAGTAAATCTAGTAGACTTGTTCTACGTTTTTTTTATAGAAGATCAAAAATATAATTCCAAATTTTAATTTTATTTTATGTACTTAATTCGAGTTTTAAGATTTATAGCTTCAATTCCAATTATAACTTTACTTGAGATATTAAAAATTTATAATTTTATTCTTTTAAGTTTAGATTTTAAAAACCATAACTCATTTTTCGAAGAGTATTTACAAAATATATTAGATAATAAAATTTCAAAAAAAATTTTTATCGACGATAAAAAATTTATAAAATTCTACAAACCCTCTAAAACCTCATCATATAGAGTGAAAACTTTTTTTTATAAAGAGCCAGACACAATAAATTGGATGGTTAAAAATGGAAAAAAAAACAAAGTAATGTTTGATATCGGGGCTAATATGGGAGTTTATTCAATATTTTATGCAAAAAAGTTTAATAGTAAAGTTTTCGCGTTCGAGCCCTCAATTAGAAATCTTGATTTATTAACACGAAACATAACTTTAAATAGTCTTGAAAAAAATATAACAGTTTTTTCTAATCCACTTTATAACGAGGATAAAATAAGTGAATTTTTTCAATTAGATTATAGGGGAGGAAATGCAGGGGCAACTTTCGACTCAAACGTAACAAAAAAGAGAATGTCTAATCAAAAATTTCAAGAGAAGAAAACATCATCTTTTCAAACATATGGTATCTCTATTGATAATTTGATCGAAAAGAATATTTTACCATTACCAAATTTAATAAAGATTGATGTAGATGGAAATGAGTTTAATATATTAAAGGGCTTGAAAAAAACTCTAAGAAAACAAAAAAAAATGTCACTTCTTATTGAGACAAGAAAAAATACTGAGCAAAAAGTTAGTGAATTTCTTAAAAAGTTTAAATTTAATTTAGTTTCAAGACGTGAAGATAATCAAATTTGGAAAAGATAAAAATTTTCTTTAAAAATTAATGAAAGTTATCGTTTTAATGGCTGGTTCAAGAGCAGGATTGGAGTTTTTTCAAAGCTTGTTGGATAGTCATGAAGAGGTTCTCCAATTGCCAGGCATACTGTACATCGATGCAAACCTTATTAAAATTCTCTCCATTAAATCTAAAGAAAGTTTAGCAAAAGAATTTATTAATCAATACCCAAATTTTTTTGACTCAAGAAAATCAGATATTGAGAGACATTATATGTTGGGGTCAAATAAAAAAAAATTTTATAAAGTAGAAAAAAAAAAATTTGTTAAAAATTTTTTAAAATTGTCAAAAAAGAAAAGAAAATTTAAAAATCATTTATTTGATAATCTTTATTTAATTCATAAGGCATACAATTTTAAGAGTATAAATAAATCTGAAAAAATTTTTATCGTTAATGCTCACATCTTACCTTATGTTTTAAATTTTGATCTCTACTTTAAAAATGTTAATTATGATATTATTCATACAATTAGACATCCATTATCCTCCATTTCCTCGGCTACAAAAAACTGGATAAAATATAAGAATGGATACTTTTTCACACCTAAAGAGCTGTATTACAATCTTGAATTAATATTTTTTGGAATAAAGAATTTACTTAAGCTTAAAAAAAAAATTTATATAATTCAGTTAGAAAATTTACATCAAAACCTTCACTCAGTTATGAGAGAATTTTGCAAAATATATAAAATTAAATTTTCAAGCTCACTTAAAAGATCGACTTTCCACAACTTAAAATGGTGGGGTGATAAAATTAGTGGTAAAGATCTAAATGGGGTAAATAAAAATTTTAAAGTTTCTTATGATTTAAATATTTTTTTTGAAAGGGATATAAATTTAATTAATAATATATTTCAAAATAAATTTAAAAAATATAAGTACAAAAAAATTTCAACAAGTTCTTTTAGTCACCATCTTTTTCCTTTAAAATGTGAATATATTACTTGGTTGAACACTTTTAAAAATTTTAGATTTAAACATATTTTATTGATACCGTATTATTATTTTAAAAGAATATGGAATTTAAATTTAAGTTTAAGTAAAGATATTAAATTACCTAAATCTCTTGGCTCAGGTACAAAGGAATTTATAGAGTAAATTAATTTTAACAAATATATGTCACTCTTTAAAAAATATTTATTAAACAAAAAAGTAATAATAACTGGGCATACAGGATTTAAAGGATCTTGGTTGACACTATGGTGTATTTTATCTGGAGCAAGAGTATTTGGCATTTCAAATAGTTATGTAAGCGAACCTTCACATTTTAAAAATCTTAATTTAAAAAAAAATATGAAAAATTATAATGTTGATATTAGAAATTTAAAAAAATTAAAAAAAGTTTTTACTAAAATTCAACCAGATTATGTATTTCATCTTGCTGCTCAGTCTTTAGTTAAAAGGTCTTTTGAAAAACCATTAGAAACATTCTCGAGTAATACTATAGGCACTTTAAATATTTTAAATGCTTTATTAATACTTAAAAAAAGATGCCATGCTGTGATAATAACTAGTGATAAAAGTTATAAGAACTTAGAAATAAATAGAGGCTACAAAGAAGATGATCTGCTAGGAGGTGATGATCCTTATAGTGGCTCAAAGGGAGCTGCTGAATTAATCATTAATTCGTATTATAAATCAATTATTAAATTTAAAAAAAATCTTTCAATAAATATAGCTAGGGCAGGAAATGTTATTGGGGGAGGGGATTGGTCAAAAGATAGAGTAATTCCGGACTGTGTAAAATCATGGTCAAAAAATAAAGTTGTAAAAATTAGGAACCCTAATTCAACTCGTCCCTGGCAACATGTTCTCGAGGTCATAAGGGGATATTTACAATGTGCAGTTTTAGGAAAAAAATATAGTAAAAAAATTAATGGAGAAGTATTTAATTTTGGCCCCCGAATAAATCAAAATAAAAGTGTCAAAGAATTGGTAAAAGAAATGAGAAAAAATTGGTCAAAAGTTAAGTGGCAAATTAAGAGAGAAAAAGGAAGAAAAAAAGAGTCAAAATTACTAAAACTAAATTCTTTCAAAGCTAAAAAAATACTAAAATGGGAACCAATTTTAAACTTTAATAAGACAGTGGAGCTTACATCGTTATGGTATAAACAATATTATATTGGTAAAAAAAAATGTTATTTATTATCAAAAAATCAAATCTTATTTTACGAAAAAAAATTGAAAAAATTATTTTAAACCCTATTAAAATATTAAATGTATAAAAAAATTATCAAAAGCATAATTCCAAATTTTATCATCAGTTTTATAAAAAATATAAGGGACAAAATTGAGTTTCAAAAATTTAAAAAACTTTCTTTGAAGGAAACTTTTGAAACTATTTACAATGACAAGTTATGGACACCTGAAGATGAAAAAAAAAATTTCACATTTTACTCAGGTCTTGGATCCCATAAATCAGAGTTCATATCTGAGTATCTTATAAAAACGAAAAATTTTCTCAAATCTTTAGATAGAGCTCCAGATATAATTGAATTGGGCTGTGGTGATTTTAAAGTATCATCTAATCTAGTCAAATTCTCCAATAGTTTTATTGCCTGCGATATTTTTGAGGATTTAATTGAGTTAAATAAAAAGAAATTTGTTGATAAAAAATTAAAATTTATGGTTTTAGACATTACCAAAGATGAATTACCAAAAGCAGATGTCTGTATTATACGGTGTGTATTACAGCATCTTTCAAATAAGATGATAAATAATTTCCTTCAGCAAATTGAGGGAAAATTTAAATACTTACTAGTTACCGAACACTATCCAAACGAAATTAATTTTTTAGCCAATCACGATATTGTATCAGGCCCAAACATAAGACTTAAATTTAAAAGTGCTGTAGATTTGACTAAAGCACCATTTAACCTACAATTTAAACATGAACAAAATATTTGTAAAGTTTACTCTAAATCTATTGAAGGTTTTTTAAATACTCAACTTTATCAACTTTAATTGAAAAAATAGTAACATGAAAGTAGTAATTTTAGCAGGTGGTTTTGGCACAAGAATTTCTGAGTATACAAAAACAATTCCGAAACCAATGATAAAAATAAATAATAAACCATTAATATTATTAATAATGGAACATTATGCAAAATATGGATTTAAAGATTTTTACATTGCTATTGGTTACAAAGGAGAGATTATTAAAAAATATTTTAAAAACAAAAAAAATTTAGGATGGAACATTAATTTAATTGAAACTGGTCAAAAAACAATGACTGGAGGTCGTCTAAAAAGATTAAAAAAGTATTTAGAAAAAGACACCTTTTTGCTTACCTATGGAGACGGTGTTTCAAATGTAAATCTTAAAAAATTAATAAAGTTCCATCAACTGAATAACAAAATTTTAACTTTAACCGCTGTAAGACCTCCAGCTAGATTTGGAGCCATCAAACTAAAGGGAAATAAGGTTTCTTATTTTAAGGAAAAATCAAAAACAGATTCGGGGTGGATAAATGGAGGATTTTTTGTAGTAGAACCTGAAATTTTTAAATATTTAAAAGGAGACAATACTTTTTTGGAAAGAGAACCGATGGAAAACATAAGCAAAAAAAAACAACTTGTAGCTTTCAAACATTATGACTTTTGGCAATGTGTTGATACCGTAAGAGACAAAGAAATTCTTGAAAAAAAATTAAAAAAAAATTGAAATGAAAAAAAATATTTTAATTGCTGGGGGGACTGGCTTTATAGGATTTCATCTAATTACAAAATTAAAAAAAGATTTTAATATCATTTCTATATCTTCAAATAGACCTAAAAAAATTAGAAAAATTGCAGGTATAAATTATATTAAATGTGATATAATCAAAAAAAAATCTTTAATTAATAAATTAAATTCTTTTAAAATTGATTTTGTTATAAATCTCGCAGGTTACGTAGATCACTCTAATAAAATTAAAACTTTAAAAAGTCATTTTTATGGATGTAAAAATTTAGTTGATTATTATCGTTCAAAAAATATAAAATTATTCATTCAAATTGGAAGTAGTTTAGAATACGGAAGACAAAACTCTCCCCATAATGAAAGATCAAAGTGTCGGCCCATAGCCACATATGGAAAATCTAAACTAAAATCTACTGAATACATTTTAAGAACACAAAAAAAATTTAGTTTTCCTGCGATCGTTTTAAGGTTGTACCAGATATATGGTCCTAATCAGAGCACTAACAGACTAATACCAATTACTATAGCAGCTTGTCTTAAAAATAGAAAATTCAAATGTTCATCAGGTTTACAAATTAGGGATTTTCTATTCGTAGATGATTTGACTAATCTGATAAAAAAAATAATTTTATCCAAAAAAAAAATTAACGGAGTTTTTAATATTGGCTCAAATAACCCTGTCAAAGTAAGGGAAGTAATTACAATGATTAGAAATAAAATAAAAAAAGGACATCCGGAATTTGGTAAAATGAAAATGAGAAATGATGAGGTTATGGAATACTTTCCAAACTTAAAAAAGATATCAAAAAAACTCTTATTAAAACCAAAATTTTCTTTGAAAAAAGGTTTAGATAAAACGATTAAATTTTATAAACAAAATGCCTAAATATTAAATTTGGTGGGTGTGATAAGAATTGAACTTATGACCTCTACGATGTCAACGTAGCGTTCTACCACTGAACTACACACCCTTAAAATTTCTAACAATTAATGATACAACATTTTAAAAGTTCATATAAACGAAAATTTTGAGAATGAATAAAATAAACAATATTTTAACAAATTTTTTGCCAGTGTTAGTGTACATTTTTCCAGCTACATTTATTTTAGGAAATTTAGCTACAAATATTTTTATACTGCTTATTTCTTTAATAGGTATTTTATTATTCAACAAAGAGTTATTTTTATGGAATGACAAAATATTAATTTATTTAATATGCTCTTTTTTCTTATTTTTACTTGCGTCGACTTTAATCCAATTCTACTCTGTTGAAAACTACTCTGACTGGTTTAAATCAATATTATATTTTAGATTTTTATTATTATTGATTGTAATAAAAACTATGATTACAAAAAAAATTATAAATTTAAATTATTTTTTGATTTCTTGTTTTTTAATAACATCTTTTGTTTCAATTGATATTTTTCTTCAATTTTTTTTTGGTAAAAATATAATTGGAAATCTGCCAATTGTCTTTTTTAAAATTAGACATACAATGATTTATTATACTGGTTTTTTTGGAAAAGAGTTAATAGCAGGAGGTTTTTTATTGATGTTCTTAACTCTAGGAATATTTGCCATTCCAATTTTATTGAAAAATCAAAAAAAATTTTATTTGTTTTTTGCTTTTATTGTATCTTTAATTTTATTTTTAATTTCATTATTTCTCGCGGGTAATAGAATGCCAATCATCATGTTAATAGTGTTTGTAACATTGTTAGCAATTATAATTAAAAAAAAAGAACATAAAAAGATTTTTTTCATCTTAAGTTTTTTAATTTTAATTATAGGGATTTCAATTATTTATAAATCAGAAATGATTAACAAAAGGTTTAAAACTTTTTTTGCCGGTGTTCCTAATCCAATAACAATTCTTAATGAAGTAAAAAAAGAGTACCCACAATTAGAAAAATATAAGAATTCTGGATTGATTTTTAGCAATATTACGGAGTTAGAAAATAAAGAAAATTATACTCATCTACCTTTTTTTACTGGACATATACAAATATTTATTACTTCTATAGATTTAATTAAAGATAAGCCCCTAATTGGAAAAGGCATAAAATCTTTTAGAAATAATTGTTCAGAAAAAATGCATTTACCTAATAGAGTTTGTGAGAGTCACCCTCATAATTTCTTTTTGGATATTACTAATGACTCGGGTTTAATTGGACTTGCTTTGTTAATATTTCCAGTTTTAATATTAGTTTATAAAGTTTACAGAGAATATCTTAAAGGGGATGGTAGAAAAAATAATTTATCTAATTGGATTTATTTAGCTGTAATATTGTCTGTAATTATAAATTTTTTTCCATTCAAAAGCACAGGAAGCTTTTTTTCAACATATAACTCAGCTTATACATTTTTAATTTTAGGTTTTTTGATAGGATTAAACGAAATAAGATATCAAAGGGATAAATAATAGCGTTTTTTTTGCTCAAAAATCTTTTTTGGTCTATTTACAAGTAACTTATAAAATAATATAAAACTCTGCCTGGTAATTATTGCGAAGGGGCAATACCCGATTCCATTCCGAACTCGGAAGTCAAGTCCTTCAGCGCCGATGGTACTTTGTCTTAAGGCACGGGAGAGTAGGTCGTTGCCAGGCTTATAAATTATGAAAGTAGCAAGTTCACTTAAATCATTAAAAAAAAGAGATCTTAATTCTAAATTAGTTAAGAGACGTGGTAAGGTCTATATAATCAATAAAAAAAACCCAAAGTTTAAAGCTCGCCAAGGTTAATAATTTTATGAATGACAACAATCACAAAAGTACCTGGGAAGGCTTTACCAAATTTGTACTTTGGGGGACGATAGCGGTAATAGCTATTCTGGTGATTCTTGCTATAACTTTACTTTAAAATAATTGAAATTTTATGATTGTTGGTTCAACAAAAGAAGACTTAGCAGTAGAAAAAAGAGTTTCTTTAACTCCAGAAACCTCTAAAAATATTATTGGATTAGGGTTAAAAGTATTTATTGAAAAAAATTATGCTACCCATCTAGGAATAGAAGATAAAGAATACACAAATGTCGGAGTTGAAATTAAAGAAAACTCTGATGAAGTTATTAAATCTAGTTCACTATTAATTAAAGTAAATTGTCCTACAGATAGTGAAATTAAAAATCTTAAAGAAAATACTATTATAATTGGTATGCTCAATCCCACAAAAAACCAAAAACAATTGAATGAAATTACAAAAAAAAAGATAAATTTATTTTCATTGGAATTGTTGCCTAGGATCACCAGGGCACAATCAATGGACGTATTATCATCTCAATCAAATTTAGCTGGTTATAGGGCCGTAGTTGATTGTATATTTGAGTTTGAAAAAGCGATTCCTATGATGATGACAGCTGCAGGAACAGTTCCAGCAGCAAAAGTTTTGGTAATAGGTGCAGGGGTAGCGGGTCTTCAAGCGATAGCTACAGCTAAAAGATTAGGAGCAATAGTTTCTGCAACAGATGTGAGAGCAGCATCTAAAGAGCAAGTAGAGAGTCTTGGCGGAAAATTTTTAACAGTAGAGCAATCTGAAAACATGGAAACATCTGGAGGATATGCGAAGGAAACAAGCGATGATTATAAAAAAAAACAAGCAGACATGATGCGAGATGCCTTAAAGAAAAATGATATTGTGATTTGTACTGCTCTAATTCCAGGCAAACAGGCGCCTAGAATTTTAACTGAAGATTTAGTTCAATTAATGAAGCCAGGATCAATAATTTACGATCTTGCAGTGGAACAAGGAGGAAACTCTGCCTTTTCAGAGGTCGGAAAAATTAATTTATTTAAGGGAATAAAAATAATAGGAGTGAAGAGCTTAATGAATAGATTGCCCCTGACCGCCTCAAATTTGTATGCAAAAAATTTATTTAGTTTTTTAAGGAATTTATATAGTAGAGAAAAAAAGGATTTTAATATTAATTTAGAAGATGAAATAATTAATAAGACATTAATTAAGAAAGTATAATTATGGAAATTGACCCGTTTATTTTTAGACTAAGTATTTTTATATTATCAATTTTTGTTGGCTATTATGTAGTTTGGAGCGTTACGCCTTCATTACATACCCCTTTAATGTCAGTGACTAATGCAATTTCATCTGTAATAATTGTTGGAGCAATCATAGCAGCTTTAGCAGGATCTTCAGAAAATATATTTAATAACTCTAGTGTTTTCGGATATGTTGCTATCATTTTAGCTGCAATTAATATTTTTGGAGGTTTTCTAGTTACTCAAAGAATGCTTCAAATGTACAAAAAAAAGAAAGGTAAAAAATAATGTTATCAGCTAACCTTTCAGCAATGTTCTATTTAATTTCTGGGATTTTATTTATTCTTGCTCTCAGAGGACTATCTTCTCCCGATACTTCAAGACAAGGTAATTATTTTGGTATTGCAGGAATGATAATTGCCATTGTTGTAACATTTTTATCTTTAGAAAATTTTTCTTCATCAATGATATACGTAATTTTTTTCTTACTGATTGGAGGGGCTGTAGGTGCATTCATAGCATTCAAAATACCAATGACTGCAATGCCAGAATTAGTTGCTGGTTTCCACAGTTTAGTAGGATTAGCTGCAGTTTTTGTGGCAATTGCAGCCTTTTTAAATCCCGAAGCATTTGGTCTTGGAATGGTAGGAAATATAAAACTAGCAAGCTTAATTGAAATGTCCATCGGAGCTGCGGTTGGTGCAATAACTTTCTCAGGATCAATAATAGCATTTTTAAAACTCAGAGGAATAATGTCTGGCGCGCCAATTGTTTTTTACGGACAGCATTATTTAAATTTGCTATTGGGGATAACAATTTTTGCCTTAGTATTTTATTTAAGCAAAACTCAATTTGAAAACATTTTTTGGACAATAATAATAATTTCATTTCTAGTTGGTGTATTACTAATAATACCTATAGGTGGAGCAGATATGCCTGTTGTAATCTCTATGCTTAACTCTTATTCAGGCTGGGCTGCCGCTGGTATCGGTTTCACTCTGGAAAATACTGCTTTGATTATTACCGGAGCTCTTGTTGGTTCTTCAGGCGCAATATTATCTTATATAATGTGTAAAGCGATGAATAGATCTTTCATAAGTGTCATACTTGGAGGATTTGGTGCTGATAGCTCCTCAGACAATAAGGAAAAGAGAGATCAAAAACCAGTTAAAAATGGTAACGCAGAAGATGCTGCTTTTTTAATGAAGAATGCTTCTTCAGTAATTATTGTACCAGGTTACGGAATGGCTGTGGCACAAGCTCAACATGCGCTAAGAGAAATGGTAGATAAATTAAAAAAAAAAGATATTAAAGTTACTTACGCAATTCATCCAGTCGCTGGAAGAATGCCTGGTCATATGAACGTACTCCTAGCAGAAGCCAATGTACCTTATGATGAAGTATTTGAACTTGAGGATATTAATAATGATTTTGCTAATTCCGATGTAGCATTTGTTATAGGGGCCAACGATGTAACGAATCCAATTGCAAAAACTGATCCAAAAAGTCCTATATTTGGGATGCCAGTGCTAGATGTTGAAAAAAGTAAATCTGTTTTATTTGTAAAAAGAAGTTTGTCCCCTGGATATGCCGGAATAGATAATGAATTATTTTATAGAGATAATACTTTAATGCTATTTGCTGATGCGAAGAAAATGACAGAAGATATTGTTAAAAATTTAGATTAATGAAAACAAAGATATTTTGTGACATAGCAGACTTTAAAACTATAAAATTTTTTAACAAAAAATCTATTGTTGACGGTTTTACAACAAACCCAAGTTTAATGAGATTAGCAGGTGCCAAAGATTACAAAAAATATTCGCTCAAAATTCTTAAAGTATGTAAAAAAAAACCTATTTCATTTGAAGTATTTGCGGATAATCCTAAAGAAATGTTGAAACAAGCTTATAAAATTAATAAATGGGGAAAGAATGTGTACGTGAAAATTCCAGTTGTAAATTCAAAAGGTCAATTTATGGGCAAAATAATTAAAGAACTTAGTGATAATGGTATCAAGTTAAATATTACTGCAGTTTATACTTTCGAACAAACAAAAAAAGTTTATAAAAAACTGAATAAAAATACAAAATCAATTATATCTATATTTGCAGGTCGAATGTCTGATAAAGGAAAAGATCCGCTACCGATTTTTAAAAAAAGTATTTCTTTGACCAAAAAAAAAAGAAACATCGAGATTTTGTGGGCAAGTACAAGAGAAGCATATAATTATATTCAAGCTAAGCAGATTAAATGCAATATTATAACGATGCCACCAAAGATAATTCAACAAATTGGCTCATTTGGTAAAAGTTTTGAACTGATGACAATTGATACTGTAAAGGGATTTTTAGCTGACAGCCGAAAATCAAATTTTAAAATTTAAAATATTACTCTCTTAAAGATAAGAATTTTTTTTATAAAAAAATTAAATATTTTATCTCTCAAATTATCTGAGGTTAGGCGTAAAGCCTCATCATATGAGACTACTTTATTTGAGTGTTTTTTAATTAACTTTGAAAAATTGTTAAAATCTTTTTCAGACCAGTAGTTCAGATGAATCTGAGTAGTTTGAAGCCCAAAGGGTAAAAAAAATGGTTTATAAAAGAGTTGAGGTATAAATTTTATATCATTTTCTAAATAAGGTTTTAAACCATAACCATCGATAATTTGATTTATCCCTGACAATTTTAAAGCCTTGAAAGTATTATGATCGTACGTATGGTTTGGTGAAAAAAAAGATCTAATTTTAATTTTTTTTTTATTAAAAATTTCTAAGCCCTTTTTAATTTTTGACAATTGATTTTCTAGAGAGTGACCGAAAAATTCTGATTTACCTCCGTATTTGAAAAAATCATTCTTATTAGTTTCTTGATCATAAATATGATTATATCCATGCATAGAAATTTCCCAGCCTTTAGTTTGCCAATTTGCTACAATTCTCCAAAAATTATCATTTTTTGGATAAGAGAGTAGTTCACTGTCTTTGTTATTTGGAATGACCCCCATTACTGGTTTTATGTTTAATTCATCAAAAAGTGCTTCACACTTATTCATTAAATGCCAATTCATATTTTCAGCTATGTCATCGAATCTAATTAAAATTTTCATATGTAACATATATAAATATTTACAAAAAATTTAAATAAAAATAAAAAAAATAACTTTGAAACCTTTTGTAAGCATAATCTGTAATTGTCACAACGCATCAAATTACATTTCTGATAGTGTTAAAAGTGCTTTAAACCAATCTTATACGAATTGGGAACTTATCATATATGACAATTTTTCAAGGGATGAAACGTTTTTTAAAATAAAAAACTTTTTGAAAGATAAAAGAATAAAATACTTTAAATCAAAATCATTCTTAAATTTATATAATGCTAGAAATCAAGCAATTAAAAAAAGCAGGGGTAAGTATTTAGCTTTTTTAGACGCTGATGACTGGTGGCATAAAGAAAAACTCACAAAGCAAGTTGCTTTTATAAAAAGAAAAAAATCAAACATAATTTATTCAAATTTATATCTATTTTATGAAAATGAAAAAAAAATTAAATTATTTTCTAGGGACACCTTGTACAATGGAATGATTACGCAATCTTTATTGAACGACTTTAAAATGCCTATATTAACAACTTTAATTAAAAAGAAAATTTTTAAAAAAATTAGCTTTAATAAAAAATACAACATCATTGGAGATTTTGATTTATTTGTAAAACTAAGTTTGAAAGAAAAAATTTATTCAATGCAGGAGCCATTAGCATATTATCGGTTGCATGAGTCAAATTTAACAAGGAAAAGGTTAGATTTAAATATTAATGAGATTAAAAGTTGGATTAAAGAGCATGAAAAAAAGAAAAAATTTAGCCATTTATCATTTTCTAAGTTAAAAATGTTCCTAGAAACATTATTAATAAAAAAGTATTTAATTGAGGGAAATAAATTGAAGGTAATTAAATTATTTTTTAAACAACCATCCAATTTACAAAAATACAAATTTTTATTTTTTCTATTTCTTCCAAAAAAAATAATCGATAAATATTTGAAATAAATGTCTAGTGATTTTATTACCAAATTAAATAAAATAAAAAATCCTGAAATTGAAGTAAAACCAATTTTTTATGATCAAGGGGGTGATTATTTTGCTGTTGAAAAATTTTTAAAAAATCAAAAATACTTAGATAATAAAAAAGTTTTATCTATTTTAAAAATTAAATTTTTACAAGAAGCACCAATCGGATACGCATTAATGGACAAGAAAAAAAATATTTTGGGTTTTTTGGGAACAATTTTTTCTAAAAGATATTATAAAAAAGATTTTAGTGATCACTGTTATTTACATAGTTGGATTGTGGAAAAAAAATTCAGATTGCAATCTTTCAGATTAATATTGCCTTTATTAGAAAAAAATATTTTTATAACTACCTTTTCACCTATTAAATCCTTAGAGGGGCTTTATAAAAAGTTTAATTTTTACCAAGTTGAATGTAAGTCAATTATTTTTCCTATTTTTAATTTTAATAGTCTTTTTGGAAAAACTACTAAATTTTATCAAAATAAAGAATTTTTTTTTAAATTTTTATCTGAAAAGGACAAAAAAATTATGAAAGACCATGAGCACAAAAATTTATTTAATTTTTTTTGCTACATAAATGACGATCCAAAGGATTATATCTACTTTGTAGGAAAAAAAATTCAAATGTATGGTTTTCTAAAAATCATAGATATACTATATATCTCAGATCATAAAAAATATTTTAATCATAACAATTTAATTCATAATAATATTGCGAGAGAATTAAAGACTTTTTTTATTAGAATTCATCTATCTGCAAATATTGAACATAATACTTTTAAAAAAAGTATCTTTAATAGAACATCAAGTTACAAATTATTTTATAAAAATAATCCGGATTGTTATCAGTTCGATTTATTATATAGTGAATTGATAAAATAAATTAGAAAATTACATATGAGTTTACCTATCTCATTTAAACCAAACAAAAACTTTAAACTTATAAGACTTGGAAGTAATAATGATGGTGGTTATTTAATAGGCAACCAGACTATAAATGATACAAAAACGCTAGTTTCTTTTGGAATATTAGATGATTGTTCTTTTGAAAAAGATTTTAAAGAAAAAAACAAAACCAATGTTATTTGTTTCGATCAAATCAATTATAAAACTTTCTGGTTAAAAAGAATTTATAATGATTTGGGTGCTGCAATTTTTAATTTAAATTATCCTTTTTTAAAAAAAACACTATCTAAATATTTTCTGTTTAAAAAATTTTTTAAAGATGATTCAAATTATCTATTTAAAAAATTTATAACTAGTGGAAGTTTAAATGAAATTATAAAAGATTTTGACAAAATTGAAAAACCATTCCTTTTAAAAATTGATATCGAGGGCTCAGAGTATAGGTTACTAGATGAAATTATTTCTAATCAGAATTATTTAAGTGGGCTTATAATTGAATTTCATGACGTTGATTTAAATTTAGATAAGATAAGTGAATTTATAGAGAAATTTAACTTATCGCTTTCTCACATTCATCCTAACAATTATGGTTCAACAGATAAATCTGGCAATCCAAATGTTATTGAAATGACATTTGAAAAAAAACCAGTTTTTGAAGCAGGAAAAAATATTTTACCTAATAATTTAGATCAACCCTGCGATCCTGAAAAAGAGGAAATAAAGTTAGTTTTTTAATTTAACCTGAGTTTAGCTTTCTAAAAAAATGAAAAATAAAAATATTACAATAGTTATAGAAAACATCTTGTATGGTGGAACTACAACTCATCTAATAAACTTTATTAACAGCAAATCTTGCAAAGATTATAAATTTAAAATAATAACCAATAAAAATAATTCTGCAATTGATACTATTAAAAAGTCGTGTGATAAGAAACAAATAAGTGTAATTGAATATCAATCCTTAAATTGTTTAGAACTAAAATCCATTATTCTAAAAGTATTATTTTTTTTATTTAAACCAATTTTATTTTTTCTTTCTATAATACAAATGTTTATTATTTTAAAAAATATAAAATCTGAGGTTGTTTTGTTAAACTGTGGTGGGTATGGTGATTTTAGATCAGAGATGGCTGCCGCTATATCATTAAAATTTTTAGAGAAAAAAAAAATATTTTTATTAATTCACCACTGTTATACAAAAGCAAAAGTTTGGAACTTTTTAATAAATTTAATAAATAAAATTATATCAACATTATTTATCACTATTATATTTGTATCTAAATCAACTAAAAATTCTATTAAAGAGAATACAAATTTAATAGGAAAAAAAACAAAATGTAAAATAATTTATAATGGACTAAATATTAAAAAAATTAAGACTCAAAACTTAAAACAATTAAAAACAAAAAGAGGAGTAAAAAAAATCGGTATTCTCGCTAGAATTGAGGAATACAAAGGACATTTAGATTTAGTACATTCATTTAGTAATCTTAAAAACAAAGAAAAAGAAAAATTTAAAGTCTTTTTTATTGGAGGCGGGGATAATAAATTTTTGAATAAATTAAATAAATTGATTCTTGAAAAAAAATTAAAAAAATATTTTAAAATAATAAATTTTATAAATAATGAAAGTTATACTATTCTTAAAAACTTAGATCTGACACTATCACTTACGAAGGATTTTGAGGGGTTTGGTTATTCTATAGCCGAGTCTCTGTACGTTGAGACACCAGTTATTGCAACTAGTGTTGGCGGTGTGAAAGAGTATTTAAATAATAAAGTAGCTAATATAATTAAAAGTGGTGACAGGGAGTCAGTTACAAAATTATTAAGGGATTTTTTGTCTAACGAAAATAGCTGGAAAAAAAAAGTGAAAAGAGGAAAAAAATTAATTATAAATAATTTTAATTCAGAAAAAATGAGCAAAGAATTTCTTAATGTTTTTAACGAAAAAAAACTTAATGATTGGTTGCGGGGGTAGGATTTGAACCTACGACCTTCAGGTTATGAGCCTGACGAGCTACCAGACTGCTCCACCCCGCGATAGACTAAATTTTTTTGAGGTTGATAGCTTGAAGTTTTTCTTTATCTTCCTTTATATCAAACTTTAAACTCTGGTTTTCTTTTAACACTCTTAGTTTAGAATTTTCTAATTCTGAAATATGTAAAAAAATATCTCTTTCTTTGTTGTCTTCTCTTATAAACCCATACCCTTTTTTAGCGCTAAACCATTTAACTTTACCTTGTGGCATATAATCCTCATAAATAAATTAGTATCTATTTCTTAATTTTTGTTGTTTTTTTATTCTTTTTAAGTTCTCAGTCTTAATTCTTTTTTTCTTTTCAGATGGTTTTTCATAGGTACTTTTCATTTTCATTACTTTAAAAAAACCCTCTTTTTGAAGTTTTCTTTTTAAAACTCTTATAGCTTGTTCAACGTTATTATCTTTAACTTCTATTTTAATAAAAACCTCCTGTTTTTTGATGGTAGTTAGCACTTAAGTGGACAATTGTCTATATTTCTTATTAGTTAATTCCTTAAATTATCCAACTTCTTTTGTTTCAGATTTTTCTTTTTTAAGCTTTTTTTCCTCTCTTAATAATCTTTTTTTTTCTCTTACAACCCTTCTTTTGGCCTTGTCCCACGCTAGTTGAAATGACTCCTGTGAACATAGTGCTAAAATTACAGGATCTCTGGGTTTAAGGTTTGAAAAATTCCAATAACTTCTTTTTCTTATTAAAGAGACAGTCCCTTTAGTACTCCCTACCAACTTTGAAATTTGACCATCTGTTAATTCAGGAGCATTCTTACATAACCAAAGTATTGCATCCGGTCTGTCTTGTCTTTTTGATAATGGAGTATATTTTGGTTTTTTTCTTTCTTTAATTTGAATGTTAGTGTCTTTTTTTATAAGATTTAAATTTCTTTCTGGATCTTTAGAGCATTCATCAATTTCATCCCTAGAAAGTTGACCCGCTAAAATCGGATTATATGCTTTAATACCCTTTGCAACATCACCATCGGCTATTCCTTTAACTTCTAGTTCATGCAAGTTACAAAATTTTGCTATTTGCTTAAATGTTAAATTAGTATTTTCTACCAACCAAACAGCTGTAGCTTTGGGCATAAAAGGATATTCTTGCATGATTATTTTTTTCTTAGATTGCTAAACTTTTTATTATAACGACTCACTCTACCTTTATCTAAAACTTTTTGAGAACCGCCAGTCCAAGCAAAATGGGATTTTGGATCAATATCCAGCTTTAAAACATCATTCTCTTTACCCCAAGTGGACATAGTTTCAAACTCTGAACCATCTGTCATAACTACTTTTATTTTGTGATAGTTTGGATGTATTTTCTTTTTCATTGGGAGACTATTATCTTATAAATTAATTATTCTCAATATTTTTTTTAGATATCAAATCATGCAATTCTCTATGAATTAAAGAATTAGACGCAATTAAACTATATTTTTTATTGTTATTTGGATCATTGTCTAGATAATCCACAAATCCCCCAGCTTCTTTTATTATAACTATGCCAGCTGCTATATCCCAATAATTTAGTTCCCTTTGCCAAAACCCGTCGAATCTTCCACAAGCAACGTTTGCAAGGTCTAAAGATGCGCTCCCAAACCTTCTTAATGGAATATCAACATTCTTTGAAACACTAAGAAATTCATCAAATATCTCGTTTTTAATTTTACTATTACTTTTTGGTCCTCCAGTACCGATAATTGAATTTTTTAAATTTTTTTTTTTAGATACTCTTATCCTTGTGTTATTCAAAAAAGCTCCACTACCACTTTCAGCGAAAAAAAGTTCATTCTTAATTGGATCATAAGTTAATCCTGTTAAAATTTTACCATTTTCCTCATAACCTATAGAGATAGCAAATTGAGGTATTCCATTTAAAAAATTACTTGTTCCGTCTATAGGATCTATAATCCATCTATTAATTTTATTTTTTTCATTTATTTTTCCTGCTTCCTCACTAAATATTCCATATTCAGGGTAAGATTTAAGCAACTCTTCTATCAAAATTTTTTCAGTTCTTTTATCAGCCGATGAAACAAAATCACCCGGCCCTTTTGCAGAAACTTGTAATTTTTCAATTTCCCCAAAGTCTCGAATTAAGGATTTGGAAGCTTTCATGCAGGCTCTATGCATAATATTTAGCTTTGGTGAGTTAATTCTCATCTAATTAATTTTTTTCACGTATTCTAAACTTCTAGTATCTATAATTATCTTATCTCCACTAGCTATGAATGGTGGAACAGAGATTTTAAGTCCATTGTCTAATTTTGCTGGCTTGTACGAGGACGCTGCAGTTTGACCCTTAACTACTGCATCAGTTGACTCAACAACACACTGAAGATTTTTTGGCAACTCGATAGCTATCGGTTTGTCATCTAATAAAGAAATTGTTACTTCCAAATTTTCTTTAAGCAACTTAGCTTTTTCATTTATTAATTTATTTGGCATCGAAATTTGTTCAAAATTTACATTATCCATGAAGAAAGAGTTATTGTCATCAGAATATAAAAAATTAAATTTTTTTTCATCAACTTCTGCCTTTTCTATATTTTCACTTGATCTAAATCTCTCATTCAACTTTGTACCTTTCATTATACTTTTTAGTTCAACTTGATTGAAAGCTCCACCCTTACCAGGTTTT
Organism: uncultured Pelagibacteraceae bacterium; assembly: GCA_902579605.1. Classification (GTDB taxonomy): domain Bacteria; phylum Pseudomonadota; class Alphaproteobacteria; order Pelagibacterales; family Pelagibacteraceae; genus Pelagilacustribacter. The sequence continues at coordinate 43,290 of CACHHD010000001.1, read as the reverse complement.
ACATGTTGGATTTTTAATACATTCCACAAATCATCTTTATGTTCAATTATCATTCCTATTTTTATCTCGTTAGCTGTGATTTTCATTTAAATTTTTTTATTGCAAACTCTGGTTTTAATTTGGGGTTATCCCAAATAAAACTTGATATTGCAATATATTTAGCACCTAATTTCATTAATTTTTTATAGTTTAAATTATTAATCCCACCAATTACGACAACAGGTTTATTAATTTTTTTTTTAACTTGATTTAAAACTTTAAAATTTGCCCTTGAAGCATTTGGTTTAAGTTTAGATTTGTAAAATGAGCCAAATGCTAAATAATCTGCTTTATATTCGACTGCCTTCTTTGCAAGTGATAATGAATTATGACATGTGACACCTAAAATCTTTTTTTTTAGTTTTTTTCTAGCAATTTTAATTGAACCATCAAATTGACCCATGTGACAGCCATCAGCATTAATTTTTGAAACTAATTTATAATTATCATTAATTATAAATTTTATTTTATATTTATTGGTAATTGCCTTAATTTTTTTTGCAATTTTTATAATATTATTTTTTTTTTTATCTTTTATTCTTAGTTGAAAGAATTTTACATTTCCGTATGACAAAACTTTCTCCAGGTCACTGTAAAAACTTTTATTAATCTCTTTTGGGGAAATTAAATATACTATTTTATTCAATTTAATTAAGCTGCCGATTCTTTTTCTAAATTCTCTGCCCACTCTCCTTTTGAGGAAAGACCATTCATCCTAGCCCTGTGATTAAACGCTTTTTGGATATTCTCAATATTTTCCTGGTTTTTACCAAATTCTTTTAATGCACTAGCTTGCAATCCCCTCCCATAAGAGAAAGTTATTAGAAAATTTGTATTATTAATTTTATTAATCTCATTTAAATTTTTGCTAGCTTCTATTTCAGACTGACCACCAGATAAAAAGGCTATGCTAGGAACTTCACTTGGAACGTTTTTTTTAAGACAATGCAAAGTTTCTTTAGCTATTTCTTTTGCGCTAGATTTTTTTTTACACTCTGACCCTGGTATAATCATATTTGGCTTTAAAACAGTTCCTTTAAGATTAATTTTATGAATTGAGAGCTCATTATAACATTCGTTTAAAACATTTGAAGTTACTTGATAACATTTTTTTATATCGTGAGATCCGTCCATCAAAACTTCTGGTTCTATTATCGGAACCATTTTAGCTTCTTGAACTAAAGCAGCGTATCTCGCTAACGCGTGGGCGTTTGATTTTATTGATTGAGATGATGGATATTTATCTGTAATTTTATATACCGCTCTCCATTTTGTAAATCTTGCACCTAGGCTATAGTATTCCTTTAATCTTTCCCTTAAACCATCTAGACCTTCAGTGACTGTTTCCTCACTTGAACCTGCTAAAGACTTAGCTCCTTTGTCTACTTTTATCCCTGGAATTGCACCATGTTCTAGGATTAATTCAGGTATTGTAAGTCCTAAAGTAGTTTTCTGTTTAATGGTTTCATCGAAGAGAATTACCCCTCCTATATAATCTTTCATCCCACTTGAATTAAATAAAGTTTGTCTAAAAATTAATCTATTTTTTTCTAAGTTTTCTACATTAATACTTTTAAATCTTTTAGCGATGGTACCAGTGCTTTCATCCGCTGCTAATATTCCTTTGCCTTTAGCGCACATCTTTTTTGCTATATCTTCAATATTCATAAATGTTTTTTATTTTAAAACTTCTACACCAGGCAAGTTTTTTCCCTCAATATATTCTAAAAATGCACCTCCCGCTGTTGATAAGTGAGTAAAATTTACGTCTAAAGCATTATTCTTTATGGCAGAAATAGTGTCTCCACCACCTACAATTGATATTAAAGATTTCAATCTAGTATTACTTGAAATTTTTTCAGCTATTGAAATTGTTCCTTTCATAAAATTTTGATTTTCAAAGTACCCAGCAGGCCCGTTCCAGAGAACTGTTTTTGAAACATCTATAATTTTTTTAATTTTCTCGATTGTTCTAGGACCAATGTCTAAAATAATATCTTGATCTGCAACATCTTTAAGGCCCTTAAAATTTGCATTTCCATCGGTTGTTTCTGAAACCGCGAAATCAAAAGGTATTACAATCTCACAATTATTTTTATGTGCAGTATCATATATTTCTTTGATAAATTTTTCTGATCCAGGTTCAATTAAAGATTTTCCAATTTTATTTCCTTTAAATTTTATAAAGTTATTTGCCATGGCACCTACTATTATCAAGTTATCAACTTTTTTTATTAAAGAGGTGATGACCCCGATTTTAGTTGAAATTTTAGAACCACCAACAATACAAGTAGTAGGATTTTTTTTATCATCTAAAATAGAATTTATAGAGAGTATTTCTTTCATAAACAAAGGTCCAGCATAAGAGTTTCCGATATATTTTGTAATTTTATGAATAGAAGCTTGTTTTCTATGTGAACAGGAAAAAGCATCATTAATGTATATATCTCCAATAGATGACAAATTTTTAGCAAACTCATCATCATTTTTTACCTCTCCCTCATTAAACCTAATGTTTTCAAAAAAAATTACTTCATTTGCATTTAAAAATGATATTTTTTTTTGTGTTTCATTAGTAACCTTATCGGAATAAAAAAATATCTTGCTGTCAATTTTCTCTTTTAAATAATTAAACACAGATTTTAAAGACAAACTCTTGTCTTTTAAATTTTTAGGTCTTCCAAGATGAGAAATTATAATTACTTTGGCTTTTTTTTTTAATAAATTTTGAATAAATGGTATGCTCAAATCTATTCTTGTTTTATCTTGAATTATTTCATTTAATATAGGAACATTAAAGTCCGCTCTAAGTATTATTCTTTTATTTGTAACATCTATACTTTCACTAAAACTTCTTATTTTTTCCATAAATTTTCAGTTAATTATTTTCTTAATTTTCTTTGAATGAGTGAAGTCACTTTATTAGAGGTCAGGTTCATCTCTTCGTAAATTTCTTTGTAGGGTGCACTTTTACCAAACTCATCAATTCCAATTGCAACATCACCTTTTTTTAAGTATTTATGCCAACAGCTGATAGTGCCAGCCTCAATAGAAACGATAAGATTATCCTTTTCCAAAATTTTATCTTTGTATTCTTCACTTTGCTTATCAAATAATTCCTGACATGGCATAGAAACAACTTTTGACTCTATGCCAGAACTTTTTAATAATTCTTGTGTTGAAAGAGCTAATTCAACCTCAGATCCCGAGGCCACTAATGTAACCTTATTATCATGTGAAGAAATATTTAGTTCGTAGGCACCCATAAGACATCTATTATTTTTATCAGGAATTTTACTTACGTAATTTAATTTTTGTCTTGAGAGTACAATAGCACTTGGTCCTTTATCATTGTTAAGAGATGCTTCCCAACATTCTAAAGTTTCGTTAACATCAGCTGGTCTGAAAACATTCAAATTGGGTATAGCTCTTAACCCTGACAAATGCTCAATAGGTTGGTGAGTTGGTCCATCTTCGCCTAAACCAATTGAGTCATGAGAAAAAATATATATAACACGAAGTCCCATAAGCGCTGATAGTCTTATTGCGGGCTTACAATAATCAGAAAAAATTAAAAATGTTCCGCCGTAGGGAACAAGATTATGATAAAGTGCAATACCATTCATAGCAGCAGCCATGCCATGTTCTCTAACTCCATAATGTATGTAATTACCTCCGTAATTTTTTGAATTTATGATTATTGAATTTGAGGTTTTCGTGTTATTTGAACCACTTAAGTCTGCTGAACCACCTATTAAATTTGGCATCAAACCATTTAATGCTTCGATTACTTTCATCGAGGATTGTCTAGTAGCCATTGCGGGTTTATCTTTAAAATATTTTTCTTTTTCAGAATTTATTAAATTATTTAATCTATCTCTCAAAATTGTGTTATTAAAATGATTAAAATTTTCCTTAATCTCACTTTTAGATTTATTAAGATTATCTAACCAATTTTTTTCAAGCTCTTCTCCTTTGGCTCCAATTAGTCTCCACTCTTTTAAAATTTCTTCAGGTATCTCAAAAGGTTGATGTGACCAATTTAGTTTTTTTCTTACTAAATTTATCTCTTCGTCTCCTAAAGGTGCGCCATGAGATGACGACTTTCCAGATTTATTTGGCGAACCGTATCCAATAATTGTTTTACAAGAAATTAAAGTTGGTTTGTTAGACTTTTGCGCTTTCTTAATTGCAGTATCAATTTGTTTTTCATTGTGACCATTAATTTCTAAAAAATTCCATCCATAAGACTCGAATCTTTTTTTGTAGTTATCAGAAACGCTTAATGAAGTTGAACCATCAATTGAAATTTTATTATTATCAAAAAAAACAATTAAATTTTTTAATTTTAGGTGGCCCGCTAAACTCATTGACTCATGGCTTATTCCTTCCATTAAATCCCCATCACTTGCTATGACATATGTTTTATGATTAATAATTTTAGAGCCAAATTTTTTTTTATAAATTTCTGATGCTATTGCTAAACCCACAGAATTTGCTAGACCTTGACCTAAAGGGCCAGTAGTAGTTTCTATACCTGAGTTGTAAACATATTCTGGGTGTCCGGCGCAAATAGAGTTTAATTGTCTAAAATTTTTAATATCCTCTAGTTTTATTTTTTCATACCCAGTTAAGTATAGTAATGAATATAAAAGCATGGAGCCGTGACCAGCTGACAAAATAAATCTATCTCTATTTATCCATGACGGATTTTTAGGATTAAACCTCAGGTGGAATTTAAACAAGACCGTTGCAACATCCGCCATACCCATAGGCATTCCAGGATGACCTGAATTGGCTTTTTGAACTGCATCAATAGATAAAAATCTAATTGCGTTTGCTAATTGATTAACTTTTATTTTCACTATTAATTTACCTATATAGACTTAGAGTAAGTATATCAATATTATGATACATTAACACGATGAAAAATTTTGAGAAAAAAGAAACAAATTTAAATCAGTTAATTAAAAAACTAGGAAAATTAAATACAAGTTATTCACAATTTAGTTTTGACAATAAATCAATCGAAAGAGAAAGAGACATAATAAAATCTGAGAAGGATGAGCTAGAAAAGAAAAATCAAGAAATTTTAAGAGAACACAAATATTTAAATGAAAGAATAAAAAAACTTGAGCATGAACTTAAATTAAAGAAAGAACTTGAGAAAAAATTTAATCAAGATATTAATGATTTAAACCAAGAAACTCAAAGTTTAGTGGAAGAAATTGAAAAATGGCAAATGTAAATATTAAATTTAATGGCAAAGATTATCTTCTTTCATGTGATGATGGACAAGAGGAGTCCTTAAAAAAATTAACATCTTTATTGGATGAAAAATATCTACAGCTAAAAAAAGAGCTCGGAAATATTGGTGAAAATAAACTTTTGTTAATTACTTCCATCAAACTAATAGATGAACATTATGACTTAAGAAAACGTATAAGTGCTCAGAAAAATAAATTAGAAGACTTATCAAATAAATTTAAGGAATTAAAATCATTAGCAATTAAATTTAAAGATGTTAAAGAAGTGGAAATAAAAGAGTTGAATATAGAGCTTTACAAAATAAAAAAGAAAATAGAACAAGCAAATACTATGTATGAAAATATGCTAGATAAGACAACAGAATCTTTGGAAAAAATAATTAAAAATGCTGAAACATCGTCTAATATTCAGCAATGATAACAAAAGATCAATTAAGAAAAAAATTTTTAGCTTTAAGAAAGAAAAAGTATTATGAGGTATCAAGTGATAAATTTAATGAACTTATAAATTATATAAAAAAAAAATATAAGTTCAAAAAAAAAATATTTGTTGCTTTATATTACCCATCTAATTTTGAAATCAATATTTTTCAAACTCTAAATAATTTTAAAAGTTCTAAATCTGTTCTTCTTTTACCCAAAATTCAGGATGGAAATTCATTGGAATTTATTGAGTGGAATAGAAGAGATGTTTTATTAGTAAACAAATTTGGCATACCTGAGCCTGTCAAAAAACAAAGAAGTCACTTACCTGATGTTGTGTTGGTTCCTTTACTAGCTTATGATAACAACAAAAATAGACTTGGTTATGGTAAAGGTTTTTACGATAGATATTTAAATAATCTAAAAAAACAAAACAAAAAAATAGAAGCTATAGGTGTAGCTTTTTCATTTCAGAATTGTAAAAAAATACCAACATCAAAATTTGACTTTCAACTATCAAATATTTTTACTGAGAAAGGATTTTCAAAATGAAAATTCTTATATTAGGTGATGTGTGTGGTCCTGCAGGAATAAAAATTTTAAAGTCAAAATTGAAAGATGTAATTAAAGAGAAAAAAATTGATTTTACAATTGCTAATGGAGAAAATGCTGCAGATAATGGAAAAGGAATTACAAAAAAAAACTTTAAAGATTTAATAGACTCAGGTGTTGACGTAATCACTTCAGGAAATCATATTTGGGATCAAAAAGAAATTGTGGAGATAATAGATAAAGAGAAAAATTTAATTAGGCCAGCTAATTTGTTAGAAGGTCAACCAGGTAATGGTTATGGAATTTATAAAATTAAAAACAAAAAAATTGCAGTTATTAATTTAATTGGAAATGTATTTATGAAAAAAAGCCAAGATTTATTTTTATTTACCGAAAGAATAATTAAAAAAATTGTGTTAAAGAAAGATGCTGATTTTATTGTAGTTGATATTCATGGTGAAATTACAAGCGAAAAAATGGCTTTAGGACATTTCCTCGATGGAAAAGTTACAAGTGTTGTTGGTACTCATACACATGTGCCAACATCAGACACAAAAATTTTGAAAAATGGAACAGCTTATCAAACTGATCTTGGTATGTGTGGTGATTATGACTCGGTAATTGGTATGAATAAAGAAAACTCAATTAAGAAGTTTAAAAAGGATCCTTCTGCAGAAATCCATTTCCCAGCTAAAGGTCAAGCTTCTATGAGTGGAGTAATTGTAGACGCAGATGACCATACAGGATTAGCCAGTAATATTAATCAGATAATTCTTGGTGGAAATTTAAAACAAATAATTTAAAATGGCCGGACATTCACATTGGGCAGGTATTAAACATAAAAAAGGAAGACAAGATAAAGTACGGTCCAAATTATTTTCAAAATTATCCAGGGAAATTACAGTTGCGGCTAAACTTGGAGATAAAAACCCAGACATGAATCCAAGATTAAGATCAGCAATTCAAGCAGCAAAACAATCTAATATGCCTAAAGAAAATATTAATCGAGCTATAAACAAATCAGACTCCAATTCAAATGAAAATTATGAAAATTTACAATACGAGGGATATGGAGCTTTTAATACTGCTTTGATTATTGAAACTTTAACTGAAAATAAAAATAGAACAGCATCAACAATAAGAACAATTTTACAAAAAAATGGTGGAAGGCTAGGGGAAAATGGATCGACCTCACATCTTTTCTATAACTGTGGTGTTATTAGAATAAATAAAAAAAATTTAAGCAATGATGAGGTACTTGAAGTAACAATAAATTCTGGAGCGAATGAATGTGAAAGTTTTGAAAATTATCACGAAATAATATGTGAAAAGAAAGACTTTTATAAAGTTAAAAATAGCCTTGAAAAAAAAATAAGTAATTTTATTTACTCTGGTATAGAGTGGAGAGCTCATAATACTTTAAAGCTATCAAATGAACAAAAGGATAAAGTTGTTGTTATGTTAGAAAGTTTGGATGAAATTGATGATATTCAAAAAATTTTTATAAATTGTGAATTTTAAAATAAAAACTTGTAATGAGAATATTTGGAATTGATCCTGGAATAGCTGGGGCTATAGCTATTCTAGATAAAAAAGAAATAGTTGATGTGATTGATCTTCCCACAATGTCAGAGGGGAAGAAAAATAAGAGGCAATTAAATAGCGCTCACTTGTCTCAATATATTTCAAACAATATAATTGATATTAATAAAACTGTTGTTGTAGTTGAACAAGTTAATGCAATGCCAGGTCAAGGTGTAACAAGTATGTTTAATTTTGGCCAAACATTTGGTGCAATAAAAGGTATAAGCGCAACTCTTAAAATCCCGATTTTTTTTGTTAGGCCCTCTAAATGGAAAAAGCATTTTGAATTAATTAATTCATCAAAAGACGCGAGCCGTACTAAAGTGATAGAAATGTACCCATCGTTTGCCGAAAAATTATCAAAAAAAAAGGATGTAAACAAGTCAGATGCCATTTTAATCGCAAGATTTTTTAATGAAACCAGCTTGAAAGATGACTTAAAATAAGGCCAAGTTTTAATCTATAAGACAAATTCATGACACAATCTAAAAGTATTGAACTATAATGGAACAAGAAATTGCGTCACAAGTTGTTGGATTGGGAGGAAGCACTGATTTTTCACTTTTAAGCTTATTCCTTAGAGCCGACTTTGTAGTCAAGTCAGTTATAGTAATTTTAATTGCTGCATCCATTTACTCGTGGGCTTTAATTTTTGATAAATATAGACTTTTTAAAAAGATTAATCAGTCTATTTTAGAATTTGAAAATAAATTCTGGAAAGCAAAATCCGCTGAAAGTTTTGATAATAATTTACCATCCAAATCGAGCGATCCTGCAGTTTTAATATTTCGTTCAGCTATGAATGAGCTGAGAAAAACTCGTTCGAAATCATCAGCAGTTCAAATTGCTAGAGTTGAAAGAGTTTTAGAGATAAACACTGACAATCAAATAAAAATTATTGAAAAAAATTTTACTTTTCTTGCAACTGTTGGAGCAACTGCGCCATTTATTGGATTATTTGGAACTGTATGGGGAATTATGAATTCTTTTCAATCGATAGCCATCTCCAGAAATACTAGTCTAGCGATTGTTGCACCCGGAATTGCAGAAGCTTTGTTTGCAACAGCATTGGGCTTGTTAGCAGCGATACCTGCTGTAATAGCTTATAATAAATTTAATAGTGATATGAAAAGATATATTTCTCGTTTAGATAATTTTTCAAAAAGATTTATCTCAATCATTTAAATTATGTCAATTAATTTTAAACGCTCTAAAAATGAACCAATGAGCGAAATAAATGTAACACCGTTTGTTGATGTTATGTTGGTCCTGCTAATTATATTTATGGTTACAGCTCCATTGCTAACAGTTGGAGTTCAAGTTGACTTACCTGAGTCCGCAGCAGACTCGTTACCTGATGACCAAGAGCCTTTAACTTTATCAATTAACTCTAAAGGAGAAGTATTTATTCAAGAACATAAGGTAAGCTATAATAAAATTATTCCTAAACTTCTTGCAATTGCAAAAAATAGAACAGATACAAGAATTTATGTAAGAGGGGATAAAAATATTAATTATGGCAGGGTGTTAGAAGTTATGGGAACACTTTCCGGAGCTGGATTTTCTAAAGTAGCTCTTATTTCAGAGCCATACAAAAATTAAATGATTTATGACAAAAAGTTTATTATTATCTATCTCATTTCATGTGGTGATGATCGTTATAACAGCCTTATCACTGCCATTCATGACTAGAGAACCTATTTCACTTCCACCAATTGTTTCAGTAGAATTAATTCAAATTACAGATAAAACTAATATCCCTTTTGCTCCAAAAGCAAGAAAAATTATAGATAAAGTAAAAAAGGAGGAAAAAAGAGTAGTTTCAGAGCAAGCACCTCCATCTGCTAAAGCTAAAGAAAAACCAGATAGAATTCCTCTTCCAAACGAGAAAAAAGAAAAAAAAGAAATCGTTAAAAAAAAACAAAATCCTGAAGAAATAAAACCCCAAATAAGACAGTCATCTGAGTTTGAAAAAGAGGAGTTGATTAATACTAACGAAATTGCAGCATTGATAGACAAAGCTAAAGAGGAAAAAGCTTTGAAAGAAAGTATTGAGAACAAGAAATTAACACAAAGCAGTGTTAAGAATAGCTTTGCAACAGGTTTGACGCTTTCTGAAGAGGATGCATTAAGAGCACAAATATTTGGTTGTTGGAGCGTTCCTCTGGGATTACCTTATGATGAAAACCTTTTAGTAAAATTAAAATTAGAATTGAAAAAAGATGGGACAATTTTAAAATCTGAAATAGTTGACCACCAAAGAATGAATATGCCAGGACAAAAATTTTATAAAATTCTTGCAGAGAGCGCTTTAAGAGCTGTAAGGTTGTGTCAACCGCTTAGAGTACCGCCGACAGGCTATGAAAAATGGAAAAATATTCAATTAAATTTTGATCCTACTGAAATGTTAAAAGGATAAATATATGAAAAAAATAGCTATATTATTTATAATATTTTTTATATTTAACTCTTACTCTTACGCTTTAATTAAAGTTGATATTACGAGAGGAAACCTAGATCCACTTCCAATAGCTGTTTCTCCCTTACATGTAGATGACAAATCAGAAAATATAAAAGAGTTAGAGGTAAAAAATTTAGGTGCAAGTATCTCATCAATTATTGAAAAAAATTTTAAATCTACAGGTCTTTTTAATCCTCTTAAAAAAGAGGCTTTTGTTCAAAAACCTGATATAGCTCATTTAAAACCAAGATTTGAAGACTGGCGACTAATCAAAGCACAAGCTCTAGTAACAGGTAAACTATCTATAAATGGAAATAAATTAAAAGTAGAGTTTAGATTATGGGATCTTACCGCCTCGAAAGAAATGGTAGCTTTAGCTTTTACGACAACACCATCTAATTGGAGAAGAGTTGCACATATTATTTCAGATAAAATATATGAGAGGTTAACTGGCGAAGATGGTTATTTCGATACTAGAATTATTTATGTTGCAGAAAGTGGACCGAAAAATCAAAGGGTAAAAAAATTAGCTATTATGGACCAAGACGGATCTAGAACTAAATATTTAACCTTGGGCAATGAATTAGTTTTAACTCCAAGATTTAATCCTAGTAACCAAATGGTCACTTATTTATCCTACTTTAGAAATTTACCTCGTGTCTATCTGCTTGACATCGAAACTGGAAAACAAGAGGTTGTAGGTAACTTTCCCGGTATGACGTTTGCTCCTAGATTTTCACCAGATGGAAAAAAAATAATTATGAGTTTTGCTAAAGACGGAAATTCAGATATTTATACAATGGATCTTGAAACTAGAATAGTAGAGAGAATAACAGATCACTCATCTATTGATACCTCTCCTTCATACTCTCCAGATGGAAAATACATTTCTTTCAACTCTGATAGAAGTGGACTTCAACAAATTTACGTCATGAAAAGTGATGGTAGTAACGTTAAAAGAATAACTTTTGGAAATGGAATTTATGGTACTCCAGTATGGTCTCCACGAGGTGATTTGATAGCATTTACTAAAATGAGAAAAGGAAAATTTTATATTGGAGTAATGAGGTCTGATGGATCAGGCGAGAGATTATTAACAGAAAATTTTTATCAAGAAGCGCCGTCATGGTCACCAAATGGTCGGGTTTTAGTTTTTTATAGAGAGACAAAATCTGGACCAGATGGCAAAGGTTTTAGCGCAAAGTTATGGTCTATTGATATAACAGGTTACAATGAGAGAAAAATCCAGACAGAAACAGATGCTTCAGACCCATCTTGGTCCTCATTGCTTTCAAAGTGAGGTATTTATTGTGTAATTAAGGCTTGAATAATGTAGGATAATTTGAAATATTGCTAACAACAACTTAGGGGATACTATGAAATTTAACAAGAATTTGAAAAACGTTTTATTAATAATATTTGCGACGCTAGCGCTAAGCGCATGTTCGACTGCAAAGAAATCACAAACATCAGGTGATGTTTATACTGGAACAGATACTGTTGAATATTTAGCTAGTGGAGTAAAAGATAGAGTGTTTTTTGCAACTAATAAATCTTCATTAACTTCAGCATCAAGAGAAACATTAAGAAAGCAAGCAACATTTTTAAGAAAAAATAAAAAACTTAATGTTACAATTGAAGGCCATGCCGATGAAAGAGGTACTAGAGAGTACAACTTAGCATTAGGTGAAAGAAGAGCTAATGCAGTCAAAGATTATTTAATGACTTATGGAATTTCTGGTAAAAGGATTTCAGTAATAAGCTACGGAAAAGAGAGACCTGTGAACTCAGAGTCCACACCTTTAGCTTGGTCTCAAAACAGAAGATCAGTAACAGTAAAAGTTAAATAGCAAATTATATAATTTTTAATTAAGACCCTTTGTTTAATTACAAAGGGTCTTTTTTTTGCCATTATATAGAATTAAAAAAAACTATGATTACTAAAAATAATAAATTTTCTATTTTTTTTATCTTATTACTAATGTTTAATACAAACAATTTGTACTCTGATGAAAGAATAGAAGCTGTAATTGACCAAATACAAATTATTAATCAAGATTTGAAAACCCTTGAAAAGGCGTTTTACAAAAAATCAGATATTTTAGAAACAAGTAAAACTACTAACATAAATAATTTAAATGAAGATGTTCTTACTAAACATCTTCTTCGCCTTAATGAAATTGAAGAACAATTTAGAGCACTTACAAACAAGTTTGAGGAGATAAATTTTAAAATGGATAAATTGTCTTCAAGGGTAACAAAGATTCAATCTGATACACAGTTAAGATTTTCTGATTTAGAAAATAGTGAAATAAAACCAAATACCAATAAAAAAAAAGCAAAGCTTCCTGGAACAAGCAAGCCCCAAGATTTTGGAGCAACGCCAGGATATTCACTTAAAGAACTTCCGGAGAAACAAGAAACTATTTCTGTAGGTACTACTGCATCTGTAGCTACTTCTGAGACTGAAAGATCTTCACTACTTCCTGACAAGTCCCCAAAAGAACAATATGATTTTGCAATTAGCTTTATGAAAATTGGAGATTATGAAACTGCTGAGTTTGCATTAAAAGAGTTTATAGAAAAAAATAAAGATCATGATTTAGCTGGAAGCGCACAATATTGGTACGGTGAGACATTTAGAATAAGACAGTTATATTCTGATGCTGCCACGGCTTATCTGGATGGTTATCAAAACTATCCTAAAAGTGATAAGGCACCAGACAATCTTCTTAAACTAGGGATAACAATGGTTCAACTTGGTGAAAAAGAACAAGGATGTACAATGATAACTGGTATAAAAAAACAATATCCAAAAGCGAGTAAGTCTGTGTTACAAAAAGCTCAGTATGAGCAAAAAAAATTCAATTGTTCTAAATCATAAAAAATGTTTCTCTAAATCTGAGAAAATACTAAATTCTTATTTAGTTTTTGAAAAAAAAATATCAAAACTAAAATTTAAAAAATTTTTAGTAGCTGTCTCTGGAGGAGCTGATAGTTTAGCACTAGCAGCAATGTGTAAAGTATTTCAATTAAAAAACCAAAAAAAAACTTTTTATTACGTACATATTAATCATGGAATAAGAAAAAATTCTTTAAATGAGTCCAAAAGAGTTCAAAATCTTCTTAAAAAACAATTTATTTCACTTAAGGTTATTAAAAATAAAAATAAATTTTTAAACAATATACAACATAACGCTAGAAAAGTTAGGTATGATCTTTTAAATCAAGAATGTAAAAAAAAAAAAATTAAGTTAATTTTGACTGGACATCATAAAGATGATCAGATCGAAACTTTTTTAATTAGACTTTCAAGAGGAAGTGGAGTTCAAGGACTATCAGGCATGAGAACATTATCCTCATTAAATACTAATACTAAAATTTTTAGACCTCTATTAGACATAAGTAAAAAGGAACTCATATTTATTGCAAAAAAGATATTTGGCTCTTTTATCAAAGATCCAAGCAATAAGAATAAAAGATATTTAAGAACAAAAATTCGAAACCTTTTACCACTAATAAAAAAATTTGGAATTAATGAAAACCAAATAATTAAATCAATTGATAATCTAAGATCATCAAGTGAAACGCTAAATCTTTACATAAATGATCTTATTAAAAAGACAGTAAAGAGACATAACAAAAAGTATATGATTGATAGGAAAGTGTTGTTTTCTTTTAATTCTGAACTGCAATTGAAAATTTTAGGATTTTTGATAAAAAAAGTAAATAAATTAGATTACCCTCCAAGGTCCAAAAAAATTTTTACTGCATTAAATTTCTTAGATTTACACAAAGAAAAGAAATATAAACTTGGAGGGTGCGCTCTTATAAGCAGAAATAATAAGGTTGTTATTCAAAAAGCTTAGCATTTAAAGGATTTAATCAAGTTATTTTGCCTTATTTACAACCCTTTTCTTTTCAAATAATACTTGTTTATTATAAAATAATACTTATTTAGTAATTATGAATTTAAAAAATCTTTTAATGTGGTTTTTAATAATATTCCTGTCGATAGGTTTATTTAACATGTTTAAAGACCCTGACAAAGTAAATTCAAGTAATAATCAAATCGCTTTTTCAAAATTTTTAACTGAAGTTGACTCTGGTAGAGTTGTCGAAGTTAAAATACAAGGAAACAATATTTCAGGTACACTGGCTGATGGAAATAATTTTTCTACATTTTCACCAAATTACCCAAATCTTGTAGAAAAACTATCAGAAAAAGGAGTAAATATTACTGCAACACCAAAAGAAGATAAAATGCCTTCTTTGTTAGGAATACTTCTGTCTTGGTTTCCAATGTTATTATTAATTGGTGTCTGGATCTTCTTCATGCGTCAAATGCAAGGGGGAAAAGGTGGTGCTATGGGATTCGGAAGATCAAAGGCGAAATTATTGAATGAGGCCACAGGCAAAGTTACGTTCAACGATGTTGCTGGAGTAGAGGAAGCAAAAGAGGAAGTTGAAGAAATAGTGGAATTTTTAAGAGACCCAAAAAAATTTAGCAGGTTAGGTGGTAAAATTCCTAAAGGAGCATTATTAATTGGTCCACCAGGAACTGGAAAAACTCTTTTAGCTAAAGCTATTGCCGGTGAAGCAAATGTACCTTTTTTTTCTATATCCGGTTCTGACTTTGTTGAAATGTTTGTTGGTGTTGGAGCGTCTAGGGTTAGGGACATGTTTGATCAAGGTAAAAAAAATTCTCCTTGTATAATATTCATAGATGAAATTGACGCTGTAGGTAGAAGCAGAGGTGCAGGACTTGGTGGCGGCAATGATGAAAGAGAGCAAACTTTAAACCAATTGTTAGTTGAAATGGACGGATTTGATACAAATGAGGGAATAATATTAATCGCAGCCACTAACAGACCAGACGTTCTAGATCCAGCTTTATTAAGACCAGGGAGATTTGACAGACAGGTTGTTGTAGGTAATCCTGATATTATAGGTAGAGAGGCGATACTAAAAGTTCACATCAAAAAAATTAATACTGGTCCAGATGTAAAATTAAGGACCATAGCCAGAGGAACACCAGGATTTTCTGGAGCAGATTTAGCTAACTTAGTAAATGAGTCGGCTCTTTTAGCTGCAAGGAAAAACAAAAGAGTAGTAACAATGTCAGATGTTGAAGAAGCCAAAGATAAAGTTATGATGGGCGCAGAGAGAAGATCGATGGTTATGAGTGAGGATGAAAAGAAACTTACCGCTTACCATGAAGGGGGTCATGCAATAGTTGCTCTTAATGAAAAAGCATCAGATCCTATCCACAAAGCAACAATTATTCCTAGAGGTCGAGCATTAGGAATGGTAATGAGACTACCAGAAAGAGATCAGTTATCAGTTACAAGAGAAAAAATGCATTCAGATATAGCTGTTGCTATGGGAGGAAGAATAGCCGAAGAGATTATTTTTGGACACGATAAAGTTACATCAGGAGCATCTTCTGATATCGATATGGTGACTAAAATGGCAAAAAATATGGTAACCAAATATGGAATGAGTAAAGAATTAGGAACTATTGCTTACGGAGAAAATGAGGAGGAAGTTTTTTTAGGTAGATCTGTAACCAAACAGCAAAATATGTCCGAGGAAACTGCTAAAAAAGTTGACTTAGAGGTAAAAAAAATAGTCGATAAAGGATACGATAGAGCTAGAGCAATTCTAACAGAAAAAATTGATGATTTGCATAAGATAGCTAAAGCTTTATTAGTTTATGAAACTTTGTCAGGTGACGAAATAAGGGATTTAATACTTAAAGATATAAAACCAACAAGATCATTTGAAAATGATTCAAATGAGAGTTCAAAAGAAACTTCTGCACTAGGTACAATCGGTTTAAAACCAAAGCCCGTTATTTAATTAATGATCAAATATTACACTAGAGCGTGTAATTTCAAATATGGTTCAATAGCAAGAAGGCTTATTAAAAATAAGGTTGCTTTGCCTTTGTGCGGAAATATAAATATATCTTTTGAAGAAATTGAGATAATTACAAGGACTAATAGGAAATTTAGCTCTAAAATAATTGATTTAAAAAAAATAAAAACACTTAGCAGATTTCAAAAAAATAAAATTAGAAAAGATTTAAAATTAATTACAAAAAAAAGGAAAAACTTTTTAAAACATGTAGATTTTTTTGTTCCATCTATAATGGGTATTTTAAATCTAACTCCAGATAGTTTTTCAGATGGAGGAAAGTACAATAAAAAAAATAAATCATTAAAACATATTGAAAAAATGATTAATTCGGGTGCCAATATTATTGATATTGGAGGAGAGTCCACTAGGCCAGGATCGAAGAGTGTAAATCCAGAAATTGAGTGGAAAAGAGTTAAATTTGTAATAGAAAGATTTAAAAAAAGATATAAAAAAACATGTTTATCAATAGATACTAGGAAATCTGATTTAATGACCGAGAGCATTAAATATGGGGCAGATCTAATTAATGATGTTTCTGGTTTCAATTTTGATAAAACCTCACTGGGCAAACTTAAAAAGTATAATGTTGCAAAAGTACTTCATCATATGCAAGGAGAACCAAATACAATGCAAAAAAATCCTAAGTATAAAAATGTTTTGTTAGATATTTACGACTTCTTTGAAAAAAATATAAATAAAAAATTCAATAATGATAAAATTATTTTAGATCCAGGTATAGGTTTCGGTAAAAATTTGAAACATAATTTGACTTTAATTTCCAATATATCTTTGTTTCATAGTCTTGGTTTTCCAATTTTAGTTGGTACTTCTAGAAAAAGATTTATTAATGAAATATCGGGGAAATTTGATAGCAAAGATAGAACTGGTGGTACAATAGCATCAGTCCTTTTTTTATTATCTCAAGGAGTACAAATTTTTAGAGTGCACAATGTAAATGAAGTAAAACAAGGAATTTTGGTTTATAAAAGATTATTAAATTCATGAGAAATAAATATTTTGGGACAGATGGTATAAGAGGTACCGTAAACCAAGGAAACATAACTGGTGAAAAATTTTTTAAATTTGGCTTAGCATCTGGAACTTATTTTAAAAACCAAAAAAAAACAAAACAAATTGCAATTATTGCTAAAGACACAAGATTGTCGGGATATACTTTAGAACCTGCTTTAGTATCTGGTTTAGTATCTGGCGGAATGCATGTCTTTACCCTAGGACCATTACCGACCAACGGCCTCGCTATGTTAACTAAATCAATGCGAGCCAATATGGGGATAATGATAACGGCATCACATAATCCTTACTATGACAATGGCTTAAAATTATTTGGCCCTGACGGAATGAAATTATCTGATAAAATAGAAAAAAAAATAGAAAAACTAATTGATGCAAAAAATACTAAACAACTTACAAATCCAAAATTATTAGGAAGAGTAAAAAGACTTGAAGACGGTAACGAGAAGTATATTAAAATATTAAAAAATAATTTTCCAAAAAATTTTAACTTAAAAGGTACTAAAATAGTTTTAGATTGTGCTAATGGAGCTTGCTATAAAGCTGCTCCAAAGCTTTTGGAAGAACTTGGAGCTAAAGTTATTTCAATTGGAATTAAACCAGACGGTTTAAATATCAATAGAAATTGTGGTTCTACAAACCCATCAAAAATTACAAATACTGTGAAAAGGGTCAAAGCTCATGTTGGCATTTCTTTTGATGGTGATGCAGATAGGATAATCATGTGCGATGAAAATGGAAAAACCATAGATGGAGATCAAATCATTGCAATGTTAGCTCGAAGATGGAAATTTAAAAAAATTTTAAAAGGCGGGGTAGTTGGAACTTTGATGTCAAATTATGGTTTAGAAAAATTTTTAAAGAAAAATAAAATAAAATTTTTGAGATCTAAAGTAGGTGATAGATATGTTAAAGAAAAAATGAAAAAATTTAATTTTAATCTTGGAGGAGAACAGTCTGGACATATTATCTTGGGAAAATTTGCTACAACTGGGGATGGGCTGCTTGTAGCTCTTGAGGTCTTGTTCTCTTTAAGAAAAGGTAAAAGAGCTAGTAATTTACTTAATGTTTTTAAACCCTTGCCGCAAATTTTGGAAAATGTTGTTGTTAAAGACAAAAGTATTGTTAATAAGACCAAGTGCAAAATTGCCGTAAAAAAAGCTAATAAACTTATGGGTAAAAAAGGAAGAATTCTTGTTAGAAAATCAGGAACTGAACCAAAAATAAGGATTATGGCCGAGTCATATGATAAGAATTTAATTTTAAAATGTATTAAAATAATTAAAAGTTCAATAAAATAATTGAAACCAAAATCTAAAATTTTAATAATTGCTGGATCAGACTCTTCTGGAGGAGCAGGAGTTCAAGCTGACATTAAAACGGTTACTGCGTTGGGTGGCTATGCAATGACAGCTCTTACTGCAGTGACTAGTCAAAATACTACTGGCGTAAGCTCAGTAATTGCAGTGCCTCCAAGAGAGGTAGAAAAACAAATTTTATTTACTTCGAAAGATATAAAACCAGATGGAATTAAAATTGGAATGTTACATTCAACAGAGGTAATTTTATCAGTCATTAAGGCTTTAAATAAAATTAAAACTAAAAAAATAATTTTAGATCCTGTCATGGTTGCTAAAGGAGGATTTAAACTTATTAACGATAAAGCTATAAAAACGTTAAAAAAAAGATTAATTCGAAAAGTTCATCTTATAACACCAAATATCCCTGAGGCTGAAGTTTTAACAAATGTTAATATTAATAACTTAGATGACATGATTAGAGCAGCAAAAATTTTACTAAGATTAGGAGTTAAAAATATATTAATTAAAGGTGGACATAGTAAAAAAAAATCTATGAAAGATGTTTTTTTAAACAAGAAAGAATTAAAAATTTTTACAAATAAGAGAATTAAAACTAAAAATACACACGGAACAGGTTGTACTTTATCAAGTGCGATTACGACTTTTTATGCGTGTGGAAAAACTCTAAATAAATCCTGTGAGCTAGCAATTAAATATGTTAATCAATCAATAAGATCTAATCTAAATTATGGGAAAGGTCATGGGCCAATAAACCATTTAAGTTGTATTAAGATAAATAGGAAATTCAAATAATGAAAAATGTAGTTGTTGTAGGTTCACAATGGGGAGATGAAGGAAAAGGTAAAATTGTTGATTGGTTATCAAGTGAGGCTGACGTAGTTGTACGATTTCAAGGCGGTCATAATGCCGGCCATACTTTAGTTGTAAACGGAGTTACTTACAAACTTAGGTTGCTTCCTTCAGGAATAGTAAGGAAAAATAAAATTTCTGTAATTGGAAATGGTGTTGTTGTTGACCCTTGGGCTTTACTTGATGAAATTAAAGAAATTAGAGAAAAAGGCATAGATGTAAATGAAAATAATTTAATTGTATCAGAAGCTGCAAATTTAATTCTTCCTTTTCATAAAGAAATGGATGAAATAAGAGAGGACACCGCAGGTAAAGCAAAAATTGGAACTACTAGAAGAGGTATTGGCCCAGCTTATGAAGATAAAGTAGGAAGAAGATCTATAAGAGTAATGGATTTAGTTTCTGAAAGAAATCTTGATCATAGACTAGAGACGGTGCTTACTCATCATAATGCGATTAGAAAAGGTTTAGGAAAAAAAATTTATGAAAAAAATCAGTTAAAAAAAGATTTATTAAAAATAGCCCCTATAATATTAAAATTCTCTCAGCCGGTTTGGAAAAAATTAGATGAATTTAAATTAAAAGGTAAAAAAATACTATTTGAGGGTGCTCAAGGTATTTTGTTAGATGTGGATCATGGAACATATCCATTTGTTACTTCATCAAATACCGTTGCATCCTCTGCTGCTACTGGGACTGGATGTGGTGTAAATGCGATTAATTATGTTCTAGGTATTACAAAAGCTTATACAACTCGAGTAGGAGAAGGACCATTTCCTACAGAATTAAAAGATAAAACTGGTGAGATCCTAGGTACAAGAGGCAAAGAGTTTGGAACGGTAACTAGTAGAAAAAGAAGGTGTGGGTGGTTTGATGGAGTTTTAGTTAGACAAACAATAAAAATTTCAGGAATAAATGGTATAGCACTAACAAAATTAGATGTTTTAGATGAATTAGAAGAAATTAAAATGTGCATAGGGTATGAGCTAAGAGGAAAAAAGATAGATTATTTACCAGCTGCTGTAGAAGATCAATTAGAAGTGAAACCAATATACAAAAGCTTTAAAGGATGGAAAACTTCAACAAAAGGAACTAAATCTTTTGAAGAATTACCAAAAAATGCTCAAAACTACATAGAAGGTTTAGAAAAATTTATAGAAACAAAAGTTGCAAGTATTTCTACAAGTCCTGAGAGAAAAGATACCATCTTAATTGAAAATCCTTTTTCATTTTAATTTAGTTTTTAGGTAGTAAATTTTTTGATTTACTGGCGTTAATCATTGATTTTTGTAATTTTTCAAAAGCTTTAGTCTCAATTTGTCTCACTCTTTCTCTGCTAATTTTAAATTTATTACTTAATTCTTCCAGTGTTTTTGGATTTTCATTTAATCTTCTTGCTTCTAATATATCTGCCTCTCTTTTATCAAGTATACTCATTGCATTTTTAAGCAACTCCTTTCTATCTTCAAACTCTTGTTTTTGAGATAAGAGAAGTTCTTGATCTAAATTTTCGTCTACTAGCCAATCTTGC
This sequence comes from uncultured Pelagibacteraceae bacterium, assembly GCA_902579605.1. Classification (GTDB taxonomy): domain Bacteria; phylum Pseudomonadota; class Alphaproteobacteria; order Pelagibacterales; family Pelagibacteraceae; genus Pelagilacustribacter. The sequence goes on along the minus strand of CACHHD010000001.1, from coordinate 22,308 downwards.
CACTCATCTGTATCACCTGCTTTAATTGGACTATTAAGAGACTTTTCTTGTCCCATCATTCTTCTATTCATATTAACTACCTCTTGAGAGTCTACATCTAATCTTTTTGAAATTTCACTTACCTGACTATCTCTTAAATCACCTTCTTGCCCTGGTGCAATCTGGTTTTTAATTTTTTTTAAATTGAAAAAAAGTTTTTTTTGCGCTGTTGTTGTCCCCATTTTTACAAGACTCCAAGATCTTAAAACATATTCTTGAATAGCTGCTTTAATCCACCACATAGCATAAGTTGCGAGCCTAAATCCTTTGTCTGGATCAAATTTTTTTACTGCTTGCATTAAACCTATATTTCCCTCAGAAATAAGTTCATTAACAGGCAAACCATATCCTCTGTATCCCATTGCAATTTTAGCTACAAGTCGTAGGTGACTTGTAACCAATTTGTGTGCAGCTTTTAAATTTCCTCTTTCCTTCCAATTCTTCGCAAGCATATATTCTTCCTCAGCGTCTAACATTGGAAATTTTTTAATCTGAGCTAAATATAAAGATAAACTTCCCGATGCAGGAGAAGGTAAGTTGGTTATTTCTTTTTCTTTTGTCATTAATTAATAAGTATATATAATTTTAATTCTTTAAATTTTCAAGATATTCAACCAGTTTTTTAAATTTAAAGGGTAATTTTGTTTTAAATTCAACTTTTTTTAAATTTCTTGGATGACAAAATCCCAACGTAGATGCGTGCAAGGCTTGACCTTCAAAAGAACTCAAAATTTCTTCAAATTTTTTATTTATTTTTTTAAAATTCATATTTCTTTTTCGATATTTTTGATCTCCAAGTAAACTAGTGCCTTTATAAATCATGTGTACTCTGATTTGATGTGTTCTTCCAGTTTTCAACTCAAACTCTACAAGACTAAGTTTAGGAATATCTTTTTTGTTAAAAACTTTTATTACCGAATATTTTGTAATTGCTTTTTTTCCTTTAAACTCATGAGCAGTCATGAGTTGTCTATTTTTTTTACTTCTAGTTATAAATGTTTCAATAGTTCCATTTAAAGGTCTTAAAATTCCCCAGACAAGTGCAGTATATTTTCTTGTAATGGAGTGATCACTAAATTGTTTTCCAAGACTCGCATGAGTAAAATTATTTTTTGCTACTACTACTAATCCACTTGTTTCTTTATCAATTCTATGAACTATTCCTGGCCTCACTGATCCACTTAAGTTAGATAATTTTCTTTTATAACTTCCAACTAAAATATTTACCAATGTGTTATTTTTGTTTCCAGCTCCAGGGTGCACCACCAATCCTTGAGGTTTGTTTATAATTATTAAGTCTTTATCTTCATAAATAATATCAATGGTTTTTTTAAATGGTTTAATTTTTTTATTGACCTCTTCTTGGAGTGTCATTTTAACTAGATCTTTATCTTTAATTTTCTTTGATTGTGATATAACCAAAACATTATTGATAGTTACCTTTTTTGAGTTAATTATTTTTTTGATATTTGATCTTGTATAATCTTTTAACTTTTCAGATATAAAAACATCTACTCTTTTTCCAATGTCTGAAGAAGTAGATAAGATTTCAATTGTTTTATTTTTCATTTGTTTTAAATTACTACTTGTGCGTTCGTAGCTCAACTGGATAGAGCGTCTGACTTCGGATCAGAAGGTTGAGGGTTCAAATCCTTCCGGGCGCATAATATTAAGCAATCCACTTTTTCAATAAATTTTGATTTTGTTGAATATAATCTGGAAAAGTCTCATCAATATTAATTTTCTTCATTTTAAAACCACGTTCAAATATATCTACTCCTTTTTCAATTCTATCTTGAATTTTTGCCTTATCAGCTAAATGTTTTTTGTTGAATTCTCCATGTGCAAAAGATTTAATTTTTTTTGAAATATTTTCAGCGCTTTGTAAATATGCAAAGTGCCATCCCCCATTTTCAATAATTTGAATATTTTTTGGTTTATCTATTCTCCAAAATGGATATTTTTTAAATTTTAGATTTCTAAGCCATTGGGGAGACTTTAAATTCTTTCTTAAGCAAATTTTTGAGCCATGCCAATTATTTTCATCTAAGTTTAAAAAATTTAGTTTATACATAAACATTTTCTGAGAAAAAACGGCAAAATTTTCTTTCTGAAATAAATTAAGTTTTTTTAAATTTGGAATTTCATCAACGTCAGATAGAATAATTAAATCTTCATCTTCTGCTTTATTCAAAATTTTCATCAGTGAGTTTCTTTGATGTTGTTCAACTAAAGACTCTCCTCCCTGATGAGGTTTTTTTATATTTTCTGGTGTATCATCAACAACAATATACTTAATTTTATTTTTAAATTTTTGATATTTATTTATGTCAAATTGTAGTTTTTTTTCTTCTCCTTGATGATTGACTGTTGACTCAACAATCACAAAATAATCAACAAACTCATTTAAAATATTAAATCTTAAGTCTGCTATATGTTCTTCGTTGAAATACTGAAAGCAATCATATATTGCCATAATTTATTTTTTTGTAAAAGTAGTTAATCCTATTTTTTTACCTTCAATTTTTGATGAAGAACAATGTAGGTTAGTTCTATCAAAAATCAACATTGATCCCAATTCCCACTCATAAACTAGATCAATTTCAAGCCCCACTAGATTATCTATTTTTTCATGCATCAAATAATTTTTGTGGTCTTCTGTATTAAAAGGTCTATTTCCAAACATTCCAATATGTTTGTTTGATCTTATATTTTGACCATAATTTAATTTAGTTATTTCAAGTTCATTTTTATCAATTGTAAAATTTGTAGACTTTCCGTAATATCTGTTCTTAAAAATGACAGTACTCCCTACTGGAGTAAGAGGAATTAAACTTTGTTTAAAAATTAAATCTTCAAAATTAAAACCCCCATCAATATGAAGACCTATTGGATTGTAGCTTTCTTGAAAAAGTCCAATAATTTCTTCTCCAGTATCGGTTTTTAAATTGTCATATTTGAATTCACCAATTTCATTTTTTAATCTACTATAAAATAATTCCTCTAACTCTTTTCCGTATTCTTTAAGCCACCTTTTTTTTACAACATTTTGCTTTTTATTATGAACAGTAGTAGGTAGTTGTTCATAAAGAATTAAAAACTTTTTAATTTCATCTTTACTAAATAAATTTTTAATTACCTTAGGAGGGCTTTCATTTTTTTTTATTTCATCAATTTTGTTATGCATTTATTCTCCGACATTTATCAAAGTTCCTCTAATTTTTGCCCCTGCGTATGAAATATAAAAAACTGCAACCCCTAGCATGAAGTAAAAAATAGAAATGGTTATCGCTAAAAATATTTGAGTATAACTTATAATATCATTAATTAAAATGTTTCTCATTTCTTCAAAAATATGAACTAAAGGTAGTATTTTTGCAATTATCTGTAACCATTCAGGTAAGATTTCTATGGGGTAATATATGCATCCTAACGGTGCTAAAAAAAATAGACTTGCCCAGGCTATATTTTCAAATGAGGGACCAAATCTTATTAACCCAGATGTTACTAATAAACCTAAAGTAATTCCAAAAATATAAAGACTTAGTAATAATGATATTAGTGGCAAACCAATTTTAAAAATAGAAACTCCAAACAAAGGTATGGCAAGTAATGCAGCTGGCACCATACCTATCAGCGTTCTAACAATTGCCGTTAATGTCAAGGCAGCAATTATTTCTTTAATTTTTATTGGTGAAATAAATAAATTTGTAAAATTTCTACTCCATATCTCCTCCAAAAACATCATGTTATAGCTTATACTGGATCTAAAAAGAAAATCGTAAAGTATAGCTGCTGATAAAATTACACCAACAGTATTATTATAATAAGATGAACTTAAAGTGAAAAACTTTGATATGAAACCCCACAAAAATATTTGAATACTTGGCCAATAAATTAAATCTAAAATTCTTGGAAATGAACTTTTGATTAAATAAAAATGCCTTAAACTTAGACCGTAAATTTTATTCCAATTCATTTTTGTTTCTCGCTAATTTTAAAAAAGTATCCTCTAAATTGTTTCTACCGTGTTTATCAATTAAAGATTGACATGTTCCTCTATCAACTATTTCACCCTCTTTCATCATTATGACCTGGTCACAGAGTCTTTCCACCTCTTTCATGTTATGAGATGCTAACAGTATTGAAACTTTATTTTTTGACTTATAATCCTCTATGTAGTTTCTTACAAAATCTCCAATATCAGGATCTAGACTAGCAGTTGGTTCGTCTAAAAATAAAATTTTAGGATTGTTAATAAGTGATTTCGCCAAAGAAACTCTGTTTTTTTGTCCAGATGATAACTCCCCTGTTTTTTTGTTTAAAAATTTACTTAAATTTAAGTCATTAGAAACTTCTTGTATTCTTCTAGTAAAATCTTTTACACCATATAGTCTACCGTATATCTCTAAATTTTCTTTAACAGTTAATTTTTTGGGTAACTCAACATATGGAGATGCAAAATTAAATTTACTTAATATTTTTTCTCTATTTAAATTTTCAAAATTTTCATCATCTATAAGAATTTTACCGTTCGAAGGTTTAATTAATCCAAGAAGCATTCCTATCGTGGTTGTTTTTCCACATCCATTTGGTCCCAAAACTCCTAATGTCTGCCCACTATCAATATGAAAGTTTATATTTTTTACTGCAGTGAAATTTTTAAATTTTTTTTCTAAATTTTTAACTTCTAGTTTCATTATTTTGAAGCCCTTTTTAGTCTATCATTGATTGCAATCCCAACTCCTGTGTTAGGAATTTTTGCAACATAAATTTTTTTATATCCTTTTTTTTTAACACTTCTAAAAAACTTATATAAGTTTTTAGCAGCCTCATTTAAATTAGATTTTCTACTTAAATTAAAAGAGTTTCTTGTCACAGGGTATTTTTTTCCAAAAGTTATAAATGCGTATTTATCAGGACATTTATTTTTATTTAAATACATAGGTATGCCTGGTGAATAATGTTTTTTTAACAATCCCGGCGATTTAAGAATTGTTTGATTTGTTAAAATTTTTAATTTTGTTTTTAAAACATTCTCAATTTGTTTTGGGGTGATTATTCCTGGCCTTAAAATATATATTTTACCAACTAAATTTAAAACAGTTGATTCTATTCCAATTTTTGAAATACCGCCATCAACTACTTTAATTTTATTATTGAATTCTTCAATTACATCTAAAGGCTTTACTGGGCTTACACCTGATGACTTATTGGCGCTTGGCATTGCTAAAGGAAATTCAAGTTTTTTTAATAATTTTCTCATTATTTTATTTTTTGGAAATCTAATACCTACCGTTTTTAAATTTCCACAAGCCAGAGGTTTAATTTTGGAATTGTTTTTTTTCTTTACAACATAAGTAATTGGCCCTGGACTAAATTTTTTGTAAATTTTATTAAATTTTCCCTCTAGTAACACATCTTTTTTGGCGCGACTCAAATTATAATAATGAACAATAAGGGGATTTTTTTTTAATCTTTTCTTTTCTTTAAAAATTCTTTTAATTGCACTATTAGAATATGCATTGCCAGCTAAACCATATACAGTTTCTGTTGGTAAACCAATTATGCCATCTTTTTTGAGAATATTAATAATTTTAATTAAATTCTTTGAATTAAATTTGATTATATTTGAATAGATATTCTTCATAATTTATTTATTATACAATAAATGACTAGTAAAAATATTCCAGCAGATATTAAGAACAAATCAATAAAAGAGACTAAAGAAGAAATCAATAAAATTTTGGATAAAATTGAGAAAGGCGAGACAAATCTTGAAAATCATACTGACGACTATGACATACTTCTTAAATTGAACAAACATATGGATGATCTTTTTAAAAAAAAATTAAAAGAGATTAATTCATTAGGTAAAAAAAATGCTAAAAAGTAGATTAAAATCAAATGCAAAAAAAATTGATTTGTTTTTAAAAAAATATTTTAAAGGTCAAAAAAGAACTTTACTAATTAATCCAATGAACTATGGAGTCTTATCTGGAGGAAAAAAAATTAGGTCAAGCGTTATTTTAGCCACTGGAAAATTATATAACCTTAAATCAAATAAATTATTAAATATTTGTGGTGCTGTTGAATGTATTCATTCATACTCATTAATTCATGACGATTTACCTTGTATGGATAATGATAAACTTAGACGAGGAAAAGCCACAGCACATATTAAGTATGGAGAGTCTACAGCGGTATTAGCAGGAAATTCTCTATTAACTTTAGCATTTGAAATGATTTCTGATTATAGATTTAACATTAAAGATAAAAATAAAATTTTACTTATTAAAAAATTAGCAGAATGCTCTGGCCATACAGGTATAGCAGGAGGCCAAGAATTAGACTTAAAATATGAAAAAAAAAGAAAGAATTTTAAAGACATAATAAATATGCAAAGAAAAAAAACAGGAAAATTGTTCAGTTTTTGTTGCTTTGCTGCTGGTCAAATCGCTGGTAAAAGCGATAAAGCAAATAAAGATTTGATCACATTAGGAGAGGATATTGGATTATTATTTCAATTAGCTGATGATTTTTTAGACGTAAAAGGAAAATCGAAATATACCGGTAAAACAGTAAACAAAGATAAAAAAAAAGGAAAATCTACTATTGTTAATTTAGTAGGATATAATAAAGCTTATGATTATGCTATTAAATTAAAAAAAAATATATTGAGAAAACTTGAAAAACATGGAAATAAAGCGAACGACTTGAAAAATATTGTAAATTTTATTTTAGAAAGAAAATATTAATGGCAAAATTACTAGATAAAATTAATTATCCTTCAGATCTTAGAAAATTTGAGAAAAAGGACTTAAAACAAATTTCTGAAGAGCTGAGAACAGAGCTAATAGATGTGGTTTCAGAAACAGGTGGTCATTTAGGAGCTGGCCTTGGTGTAGTAGAGTTAACCATTGCATTACACTATGTTTTTAATACTCCAAAAGACAAATTAGTTTGGGATGTAAGTCACCAATGCTATCCTCATAAAATTATAACAGGCAGGAAAAAAGAAATTAGAACTTTAAGAAAAGGTGGAGGATTATCAGGCTTCACTAAAAGAGAAGAAAGTGAGTACGATCCATTCGGTGCAGCCCACAGTTCAACTTCAATTTCTTCAACTTTAGGAATGTCAGTTGCGAAGAAACTGTCAAATGACAATAACAATGTTATAGCAGTAATAGGAGACGGTGCTATGAGCGCTGGAATGGCCTATGAAGCAATGAATAACGCTGGAGCATTAAAATCTAAGTTAATTGTGATTTTAAATGATAACGAAATGTCCATCGCTAAACCTGTCGGAGCGATGAGTAAATATTTAGCAAAATTACTATCCGGAAAGTTATATTTTAGTTTAAGAGAGACAATTAAATTAATTACCTCAGCATTTTCAAAAAGGTTTAGCCAAAAAGCCGGGAAAGCCGAAGACATTTTGAGAGGAATTGTGACAGGAGGCACGTTGTTCAGCGAGCTAGGATTTTACTATATAGGACCAATTGATGGACACGATGTTAATTATTTAGTTCAAATTTTAGAAAATGTAAAAAAGTCCAAACATGAAGGCCCAATTTTAATTCATGCTATAACCCAAAAAGGAAAAGGTTACAAACCTGCAGAGGACTCTGGAGATAAATATCATGGAGTTTCAAAATTTAATATTTCTACAGGTCAACAGAGTAAATCAAAATCTAATGTGCCCTCATATACAAAAGTATTCTCAGAAACTTTAATAAAACATGCTGAGAAAGATACTAAAATTATTGGTATTACTGGAGCTATGCCCTCTGGAACTGGTCTTAATTTATTTGAGAAAAGATTTCCTGATAGAATGTTTGATGTAGGTATAGCTGAACAACATGCAGTAACATTTGCAGCTGGTTTAGCTACAGAAGGATATAAGCCCTATGCTGCTATTTATTCAACATTTTTACAAAGAGCTTATGATCAAGTTGTTCATGATGTTGCTTTGCAATCTCTCCCAGTAAGATTTGCTATAGACAGAGCAGGATTAGTAGGAGCGGATGGACCAACTCATGCTGGCTCTTTCGATATAACTTATTTATCTACTTTACCAAATTTTGTTGTCATGGCTGCAAGTGACGAGTCAGAACTAGTCAAAATGATAAATACTTCGGTCCACATTAATGATAGGCCATCTGCTTTTAGATATCCAAGAGGAAATGGTGTTGGTGTAGAGCTGCCAGGAATAGATGAAATTTTAGAAATAGGTAAAGGAAAGATAGTTTGTGAGGGAAAACAAGCCGCAATATTAAATTTTGGAGCTAGGTTAGATGAGTGCAAAAAAGCTAAGGAAATTTTAGAAAAAAAAGGAATCAATATATCAATAATTGATGCTAGATTTGCTAAACCATTAGATAAAAAATTAATTCTTGAATTAGCCTCAAACCATGAATTAATTTTAACAATAGAAGAGGGCTCTATAGGAGGATTTGGTTCTCATGTTATGAAACTTCTCTCTGATAGAGGTGTTTTTGACAAAGGACTTAAGTTTAGATCAATGTTTTTACCAGATATTTTTATAGACCAAGATACTCCTGAAAAAATGTACGAGAAAGCTGGTTTAAACTTTAATTCTATCGTTGAAAAAATTGAAGAAGCTCTTAAATCAAATATTATATTTGCAAAAAATAAAAATAAATTTTCAAATTAGCTACACTGAGCTTTATTCATCATATATTGATCTAATATAACGCACGCCAGCATAGCTTCACCTATCGGCACAGCTCTAATTCCTACGCATGGGTCATGCCTGCCTTTGACAGAAATTTTTGTATTTTTTCCTTTTTTATTTATAGTTTCCCTTCTATTTAAAATAGAGGAAGTAGGTTTAACTGCAAATGATGCAATAATTTCTTGGCCTGATGAAATACCGCCTAAAATTCCTCCAGCTTTATTACTTTTAAAACTTATTTTTCCTGCACCACCTCGAATTTCATCAGAATTTTCTTCTCCAGTTAAGTATGCGGATCCCATCCCAGCTCCAATATTAACTCCCTTAACTGCGTTAATACTCATAAGCGCCGAAGCTATATCTGCATCTAGTTTTGAGTAAATTGGAGAACCTAATCCAACTGGAACACCTCTTGCCCTAAGTTCTATTATAGCTCCACAAGATGAACCTGACTTTCTTATTCCCAATAAATATTTTTCCCATAATTTTACCGACGACTTATCTGGACAGAAGAATGGATTTTTTCTTATTTCTTTATCATTCCATTTTGAACTATTGCATTCCATTATACCTAATTGGGTTACAGCTCCAACTATACTAAATTTTTTACCAATAATTTTTTTAAGAACAATTTTGGCTATCGCGCCCGCAGCCACTCTGCTTGCAGTTTCTCTCGCAGATTGACGACCTCCACCTCTATAATCTCTTATTCCGTATTTTTTAAAATAAGTAAAATCAGCATGACCCGGCCTAAACTTATCTTTTATAGACTCATAATCTCTAGATCTTTTATCCTCATTATAAATAATCATTGAAATTGGAGTTCCTGTAGTCTTACCTTGAAATACACCTGATAAGATGGAAACCTTATCACTCTCTTTCCTTTGTGTTGTAAATTTTGACTGTCCAGGCCTTCTCTTGTCCATATCTTTTTGAATCTCTTTCTCTGAAATAGGGATATTTGGCGGACAACCGTCAACTATACAGCCTATAGCTGGCCCGTGGGACTCTCCCCAAGTAGTGAACCTAAAAATTTTTCCAAAAGTATTAAAAGACATAGTTATTTAATGTATAAATTATTTTAAATAAATTATGAATCAAAATAATGGCAAAAACTCTCTTGGTTTGGATAAATGCTTTGAAGAAGCCAATAATCCAATAGAATTATTCAAAAAATGGTTCGCTAAAGCCGAAGAGACTGAAATTAATGACCCAAATGCTGTTGCGGTAGCTACAGTGGATGATGATAACCAACCAAGTGTAAGAATGGTACTGCTTAAAGGGTTGAGTGATAAAGGTTTTGTTTTTTATACAAATTTTAATAGTAAAAAAGGAAGTGATTTAAAGATTAATAAAAAATCATCTATGTGTTTTCATTGGAAAAGTATTAGAAGACAAGTAAGAATAGTTGGAAGAGTTGAAAAAGTAACAGATAAAGAGGCAGATGATTATTATAACTCAAGACCATATAAAAATAAGATTGGCGCATGGGCTTCCTCACAATCTGAAATTTTAGATAAAAGAGATGATTTTATAAAAAAAATTAAAACTTATGAAAAAAAATATCCTTCTAATAACGTGCCTAGACCTCCGCATTGGTCCGGATGGAGATTAATGCCATCGCAAATTGAATTTTGGTTAGATGGAGAGGGCCGAATACACGAAAGATTAAATTATAAAAAAGAAAACGGAAGTTGGAAAAAAGAACTTTTATATCCTTAGAAAGATCTATTTAAACTAAAACTTGATAAGTTTTGTAATATATTCTTTTCCTTGTTATTTGGAAAAATAGCCAGAGCATCTCTTGATACATTCACAAAATATTCAGCTCTCTTTAAACTTTCTTCTACGGCTTTATACTTGTTAATAAGTGATAATACTTCACTGAAATCATCTTCAGTTCTTTTTTCTTTTTTAAATATCTCTTTTAAAAAATTTTTTTCTTCATCATTAGCTCTTTGAAAAATAATTATCAATGGCAAAGTTGTTTTACCTTCATAAAAATCTTTTCCAATTTCTTTCCCAAACAAAATTTCTTTTGCAAAATAATCTAAAGCATCATCAGCAATTTGAAAAGCTAAACCCAAATTTTTTCCGTAAGAAGCTAATGCTTCCTTTTCCTTAGTATCAAGTTTACCTAAACAGGCACCCGTTTTAGTTGCCGCAGAAAATAAAGCAGCTGTTTTTAAATTGATAATTTTCGTATATGTCTCCTCCAAAAGATCTGCTTCACCTTTGTGTTGTAATTGTAAAACCTCTCCCTGTGCAATTTTAGAAGAAGTAGAAGATAATAATTTTAATATTTCTAAATCTCCATCATCTACCATAATTTCGAAACATCTGCTCAACAGATAGTCTCCAGTCAAAATTGAAGATTGATTACCCCAAATATTATTTGTAGTTTTATTTCCTCTTCTTAAATCACTCTCGTCAATCACGTCATCGTGCAATAAAGTTGCAGAGTGAATTAATTCAACACAGCTAGCCAGATTAATATCTCTGTCGCCCAAATCATAACCAGCTAATTTAGCTGAGCCTAAAGTTAAAAGAGCTCTTAATCTTTTGCCACCTGAATTTAAATGATGTTTTGTCATTTTCTGAATAAGATCAACCTTACTCTCAAGTTTATGATTTATTAATTCCTCTACTTTATCTAGTTTATTAGCTACTAGATTTCTCAAATCAAGGTAAGCAGAATTAGCCGAATTTTTAAGTGGTATTACTGATCCCATACTTAGTTTTTACACAACCTAACCGAAATATAATATTCTTATTTAAAACCAGTTGCCGCACCTTCAATTCAACTAGGAGTAGCGTAATAATTGATTAAAATTTTTTATAGTATTGATATAAGTAAAATATTAATACTCATTTATGTTTTCATTATTTAAAAAAAAAATAATTATACCTCATGTCAGGATGACTGGAGTGATAGGGTCTGTAGGTAGATTTAAACAAGGTATAGATTTAGCTAACCAGCAGGAAATTCTTAAAAAAGCATTTTCTTACAAGAAAGCTAAAACTGTAGCTATTTCAATAAACTCACCTGGAGGATCACCAGTTCAATCACATTTAATTTACAGCTATATAAGACAACTAGCTGATAAAAATAAAACTAAAGTTATAATATTTGCTGAAGATGTTGCGGCATCCGGCGGTTATTTTATTGCATGTGCCGGAGACGAAATTTATGCTAATTCAAGTTCAATAATTGGTTCAATAGGTGTTATATCTGCTTCATTTGGTTTTAAAGATCTTATAAAGAAAATTGGTGTAGAGAGAAGAATCTATACCGCAGGAAAAAACAAAAGCACACTTGACCCATTCGTAGAGGAAAAACAAGAGGATGTTGAAAGGTTAAAAAAAATACAATTAGATTTACACTCTGACTTCATTAAAATTGTAAAACAAAGTAGGGGAGAAAAAATCAAAGATCCAGAAAAAAACAATATATATACAGGTGAATTTTGGGCTGGCTCAGTAGCTCTCAAGCTTGGATTAATCGATGGAATAGGAAATGCAGAGCAAGTTTTAAGAGAAAAATTTGGTGAAAAAGTAATTATTAAAAAATTTGAAAAGAGCAAAGGATTTTTGGCGAAAAAATTATCCTCATCAATTGATAATCAAGTTGAGGGAATTCTTGAAAATCTTGAAGAAAAAAGTTTATGGCAAAGATTCGGCTTATAAATGCCTAAAAAGAATAAAAACGACAATTCTAAAGGACAGACATTTCAGGAAATAATAATGAGTCTGCAAAAATTTTGGAGTAAATATGGTTGTGTATTACTTCAGCCTTATGATTTAGAAGTTGGCGCAGGAACTTTTCATCCTGCAACTACATTGAGATCTTTGGGACCCAAACCATGGAAAGCCGCTTATGTTCAACCATCTAGAAGACCTACAGATGGGCGTTACGGAGAAAATCCTAACAGATTACAACATTATTTTCAATTTCAAGTTATTATTAAACCTTCACCAAAAAATATTAAAAATGTTTATTTGAAAAGTTTGTCAGCGATTGGGATAGACGTCAAAAAGCATGACGTAAGATTTGTAGAAGATGACTGGGAAAGTCCAACTCTTGGAGCAACTGGTTTAGGATGGGAAGTTTGGTGTGATGGTATGGAAATAACTCAGTTTACTTATTTTCAACAGATGACAGGGATAGATTGCAAACCTGTTCCGGTAGAACTTACGTATGGTATAGAAAGATTATGTATGTTTGTACAAGGTAAAAAAAATATTTTTGACATTGATTTGAACAAAGAAGGGGTAAAATATAAGGATGTATTTCACCAATCGGAAAAAGAATTTTCAGCTTACAATTTTGAATACGCTGACACTAAAATTTTACTATCAAATTTTGAGTCAGCTGAAAAAGAATGTAAATCTCTTTTAAATAAAAAACTTGCACTTCCAGCCTATGATCAATGCTTAAAAGCAAGCCATATATTTAATTTATTAGACGCTAGAGGAGTTATAGGAGTGGCAGAAAGAGCAAACTATATTGATCGAATAAGAGAATTATCCAAAAGCTCTGGAAAATTATGGTTAGAAAGCCAGTAACATTATGTCAGAATTAATATTAGAGCTTTATAGTGAGGAAATACCACCGAATTTACAAATTAATGCAAGAAATGATCTTAAAGAAAAAATTAAAAGTTCTCTAGTAGAGGAAAACTTAAAATTTGGTTATTTGAATGTATTTTCATCACCAACGAGACTAACATTATTATTAAAAGACTTTTCCGATAAAATTAAAATTCCATCTAAAGAAATTAGGGGCCCGAAAGTAGGTGTCATGGAAGACATCGTAAATAATTTTTTAAAAGCGCATGATTCATCTCGAAAAGACCTTATGGAAAAACAGAATGAAAAAGGAAATTTCTATTATGTAAAAACTAAAAGCAAAGAAGTTTTAACCTCCGATATATTAAAAAGAATAGTTGTAAACAGTATAGCTTCAATCAAGTGGAAAAAATCAATGAGATGGGCTGGAACAGACTTATTATGGGGAAGACCTTTGAGATCTATTTTAGCGGTATATAATAAGAAAATACTTGCTTTTAGTTATGGCCATCTTAAAGCAAGTGATTGCACTATTATAGAAAAAGACTTGGATGTTAAAATAAAAAAAGTAACAAATTTTAAGGATTATCAAAAATTATTATTAAATAATAATATAATACTTGATCATGAGGATAGAGAGAAAATAATAATTAAAAAATTTGAAAATTTTTATAAAATTAAAAATTTTAAGAGCCATTTTGATGGTAAACTTTTAAAAGAGGTAACAAATATCGTAGAAGATCCCCATGTATTGTTAATTGATTTTGATAAAAGATATCTTGAATTACCAAAAGAAATCATTATTTCTACGTTACAAAATCATCAAAGATATTTTCCTATTTTTGATAAAAAAGGTGAAATCACCAACTTTTTTTTAGTAGTTGCAAATAAAAAGGATACAAATCACATTATTAAAGATGGAAATAAAAGAGTAGTAGAAGCAAGATTAGCAGACGCCAAATTTTTCTGGGACAAAGATAAATCAAAAAATTTAATTAAACAAATTGCAAAACTTCAAAATATTAAATTTTATGAGGGTCTTGGAACTATTTATGATAAAACACTAAGACTAAGGAAACTAAGTGGCATGTTATCTGATGAGTTTAATTTAAATAAAGAGAAAGCGGAGATAGCAGCCTCAATATCTAAATCTGATTTATGTTCAGATTTGGTTAATGAATATCCTGATCTTCAAGGACTCATGGGAAAATATTTTGCCGTAAGTCAGGGCTTTGAGGAAGACGTTTCAAACGCAATAAGTGATCATTATCTTCCATTAGGAAATAACTCTACGACTTCAAAAAAGCCAATCAGTTATGTGGTAGCAATTGCAGATAAAATTGACACATTAGTGGGATTTTTTTTGATAAATGAAAAACCAACAAGTTCAAAAGATCCTTTTGCTTTAAGAAGATCTGCTATTGGACTATTGCGAACTATCATTGATAACAAATTAAATTTAAAACTTAGAAATTTAATAAGCTACAATATAAAATTGCTGGAGGAACAAGGTGTAAAAAAAATTAATGAAAATTCTGAAAATGAAATTTTAAATTTTTTAAAAGACAGAATGAAAAATATTTTGAAAGAGAAAAATATCAAAAATGACATTATTGAAGCATCTATAAGTTCGTACTTTAGTGACAATTACTTTGACCTTTATAAAAAAAACAAATTGATGAATAAATATATTAATAAAGAAGTGGGAATAAATGCGATAAGTTCTTATAAAAGAGCATTCAATATCGTAGAAAGCGCTAAAGGAAATCTGTTAGGTAGGCCTGACGCTGTGTTATTTAGAAAAGATGAAGAAAAACATTTATTTGAAAAGTTGAATGAAATTCGAAAATTTCTAACAGTTAACGAACAAGATAAAGATTATGAAAAATTACTTTTAAGCCTATCAGAAATTAAGATATTCACCGATAAATTTTTTGATAATGTTATTGTAAATGATGACAATAGTGATATTAAAAATAACAGGTTGGAGTTATTAAAAATGTTTTGTAATACATTTAATAATTTTATTAATTTTTCTAAACTAGAAGGAATATCATGAAACAATTTATTTTCAGTTTTGATGATAAAAAGATTAGTAAACTTAAAAATAAAAAAAACTTGTTAGGTGGTAAAGGAGCTAATTTAGCTGAAATGGGAAAGCTTGGCCTACCTGTGCCTCCTGGCTTTACGATTACCACAGAAGTCTGTGATATTTTTTATTCAAATAAAAAAAAATTGCCCACTAAAATTTTATCTCAAATTAAGGCTGAGATAAAAAAAATTGAAAAAAAAACATTAAAAAAATTTGGAGATTTGAAAAATCCACTTTTAGTTTCTGTTAGGTCTGGCGCAAGAATCTCAATGCCAGGGATGATGGACACTATTTTAAATTTAGGTTTAAATGATAAAACAGCAAATGCACTAGCCACAAAATCAAACAATCCTCGCTTTGCAAAAGATAGTTATAGAAGATTTATTCAAATGTTCGGCAATGTAGTAATGGGAGTGGAAGGCCACCTATTTGAAGAAATGATAGACAATTTCAAACTTACAAAAGGCGTTCTGCAAGATACAGAAATTGATGCTTCTGATTGGGATGGATTAATTGAAAATTTTAAAAAATTAGTAAAAAAAAAAACTGGGAAAAATTTTCCTCAAGATGTTAATGAACAATTAATTGAGGCAATTAGCTCAGTATTTAGATCTTGGGACAGTCAAAGAGCAAAAACTTACAGAAAACTTAATAGAATACCTGATGAATGGGGAACAGCTGTAAATGTTCAAGCTATGGTCTTTGGAAACATGGGTAGTGACTGTGCTACTGGAGTAGCTTTTACAAGAAACCCATCTACAGGCGAGAATTCTTTCTTTGGAGAATATTTAATTAATGCTCAAGGTGAGGATGTCGTTGCTGGCACAAGAACACCACAATATATTACAAAAAAATCAAAAAAAGAATCAGGTTCAAAAGAACTGTCAATGCAAGAAGCAATGCCCCACGCTTATAAAGAATTAGAAAAAGTTTTTATAAAATTAGAAAAACATTATAGAGATATGCAAGACATTGAATTTACAGTTGAAAACAATAAATTATGGATGCTTCAAACAAGATCCGGAAAAAGAACTGCTAAAGCAGGAATTAAAATTGCTGTTGATATGGTAAAGGAAAAATTAATTTCAAGGAAAGAAGCAATACTAAGAATAGATCCAAATACTATTGATACACTTTTACATCCTACTTTAGATGACAAAGTTAAAAAAGAGATAATAGCATCTGGTTTACCCGCATCACCTGGTGCAGCGAGTGGTAAAGTTGTTTTTACTGCGGATGAAGCAGAAAAATTAAATAATATGATGCAAGATACAATTTTGGTTAGATTAGAAACATCACCAGAGGATATTCACGGAATGCATGCTGCAAAAGGTATTTTGACTGCTAGAGGTGGAATGACCAGTCATGCTGCTGTAGTCGCAAGGGGAATGGGTCGACCATGTGTTTCGGGATCAAGTGAGATAACGATTGATTATGAGAACAAACAATTTAAAGCAGGCAACGAAATTATTAAAGAAGGTGAAATCATAACAATAGACGGGGGAAGCGGCAAGGTTATGAAAGGCTTGGTTCCAACAGTAAAACCAGAAATTTCTGGATATTTTTCGACAATAATGAAATGGTCTGATGAGTTTAGAAAATTAAAAATTAGGACAAATGCTGAAACAGAGCAAGATAGTAAAACCGCAAGAGATTTTGGAGCTGAGGGAATAGGACTTTGTAGAACTGAACATATGTTCTTTGACGAGGATAGGATATTATCAGTAAGGCAAATGATACTTTCTAGATCAAATGAGGATAGAAATCATGCATTATCAAAACTTTTGCCCTACCAAAAAGAAGACTTTAAAAAAATCTTTAAAGTAATGTCTGGTCTTCCTGTGACTGTAAGATTATTAGATCCACCATTACATGAATTTTTACCAAAAGCTGATAAAGATTTAGACGAAGTAGCGAGATCTTTAAATTTAGCATCTAAAGAAATTCGAGATAGAATATCAGAACTACATGAGGAAAATCCTATGCTTGGCCACAGAGGTTGTAGACTAGGTATATCTTTCCCAGAGATTTATGAAATGCAGTGCAGAGCTATTTTTGAGGCAATAATAGAACTTAAAAAAGAAAAAATAAAATCTGCTTTTGTTGAAATTATGATTCCATTGGTTTCAGTTGAATCTGAATTAAAAATAATGCGATCATTGGTAAATCAAGTAGCTAAAGAAATTGAAACAAAAAATAAAGTAAAATTAGATTACACTGTTGGCACAATGATCGAATTACCCAGAGCAGCGCTACAGGCAAAAGATATCTCTAAACACGCAGATTTTTTTAGTTTTGGTACTAACGATTTAACCCAAACAACATTTGGTATAAGCAGAGATGACTCGGGTAAATTTTTAAATGATTATATTGATAACAAAATTTTTGATGTAGACCCGTTTGTGAGCATTGATCAAAATGGAGTAGGAGAATTAGTCGAGATAGCCTCATTAAGAGGTAAAAAAACAAATAAAAATATTAAACTTGGTATTTGTGGTGAACACGGCGGAGATCCTAAAAGTATAGAATTTTGTTCTAAGACCGGTTTGGATTATGTGTCTTGTTCTCCTTTTAGGGTACCGGTAGCGAGATTAGCTGCAGCTCAAGCAGAATTATCCAAGTAACAAACTTGTGTCAAAAGCTTTAGCGCTATGAGTTATAGCACCCACAGAAATCCTATTTATTCCAGTTCTAGCTATTTTTCTTATATTTCCTAAATTAGCGTTGCCAGAATACTCAGTTTCGTATTTTCTATTACAAATTTTAAGACATTTTTTTAGTTGAACAATATTCATATTGTCAAATAGAACTCTTTTGAATTTTAGTCCCAATATTTTTTTTAATTGACTTACGTTTTCAATTTCAACCGTAACAACTTTTTTAGATTTAGAGGCTCTAGAAACAAGTTTTTTCAAATCTTTAGCAGCCTTTATATGATTATCTTTTATTAAAATTTCATCGCTTAAATTGTACCTATGATTAAAACCCCCACCTTGTTTTACTGCATATTTTTCTAATAACCTTAAATTTGGAGTTGTTTTTCTTGTACAACAAATTTTAGTTTTTTTGCCAACTTTTTTAACAAAATTATTAGTTGTAGTAGCTATTCCTGAGGCATGGTTTAAAAAATTTAAAGCCGTTCTTTCAGCTGTAAGTATAGTTTTTGTATTTGCTAAAATTTCAGCTATAACTTTATTTTTTTTGATAAACTTACCATCTTTTATTTTAGATTTAAAAATTGACTCTTTTCCAATCAATTTAAACGCTTGTTTGCAAAATTCTATCCCTGCTATTACTCCATTCTGCTTGGCTATTATTTTGGCTGTAATTTTTTTATTACTAAATTTTACAAGTCTAGTAGTGATATCACCCATTGGCTTGAGATCTTCTTTTAAGGCTTTTTTAACTACAGAATTAATATACTTTTGATTTATTTTTTGCATTGATCTAACGACCAATTTCAGTCATTCTAATTACAGATTTTCTTGCAGCTTCAATTGTTTTATCATCTAATAATATTTCATTTGTTTCATTTTCTAAACAATCAAGAATTTTCTTTAAATCTATTTTCTTCATGTAAGGGCATAGGTTACAAGGTTTAACGAAACTAACATTTGGATTGTCTGCCTCAACATTATCGCTCATCGAACATTCAGTTACCAACATAACCTTTTTTGGTTGCTTATCTTTTACATAATTTATCATCCCAGAAGTTGACCCTGTAAAATCAGATGCTTTAATCACATCTGGAGGACACTCTGGGTGGGCAATTACTTTAATTCCTGGATTTTGTTTCTTAATATCTTCGATTTCTTTCGCACTAAATTGTTCATGAACTATACATGTCCCTTTCCAAGAAATAATTTTTACTTTTGTATTTTTTGAAACATAGTCAGCTAAATATTGATCTGGTAAAAAAATTACTCTATCGACATTTAAAGACTCCACAACTTTAACAGCGTTAGCAGATGTACAACACACGTCAGTCTCTGCTTTAACATCTGCAGATGTATTTACATACGAAACCACAGGCACTCCAGGATACTTTTGTTTTAACATTCTCACATCTTCTCCAGTTATTGATGTAGATAGTGAACAACCAGCTTTCATATCTGGTAGAAAAACCTTTTTGTTTGGGCTCATAAGTTTTGCTGTTTCAGCCATAAAATGAACTCCACACATAATTATTTTATCTGCTGTAGTTTTCGAAGCTTCTACCGCAAGCGCCAGAGAGTCTGCTGCAATATCAGCCACTCCATGATAAATTTCTGGCGTCTGATAATTATGAGCTAAAATTATAGCGTTTTTTTCTTTTTTGAGTTTATTTATTTTTTCTATAAGAGGCTGATGTATCTTCCATTCGACATCTGGCACAAATTTTGAGATTTTTTTATAGATCTCTTCGGAACTTTTTATATTTTCTTGCTGTACAGACATACTAATTCTAGTCTATCAACTTGAACAATAATTGTCATTCATTTATTGTCGCATAAATTATGCGGTCGTGCTGAAATTGGTAGACAGGCACGCTTGAGGGGCGTGTGGGTTTTCCCGTGAGAGTTCGAGTCTCTCCGACCGCACCAAAACGTAAAGAAAACCTAAATAAATTTTTAAAAAAACACGTCTTTTTTAGATTCACTGTGCTGGAATTGTGCTCGTCACTGTGTTCAGATGTGTAGATAAAGTTTTTATTTGCACGGGAGAAGATAAATCCAGTATATTGATTTTATGAGTTCATTTGACGATAGAAAAAAATCTTTTGAAAATAAATTTGCGAACGATCAAGAGTTGCAATTCAAAATTAAAGGACGCAGAAATAAATATTTTGGTCAATGGGCAGCTGATAAACTTGGAAAAAAAGAACAAGAAATTGAAAACTATATTGACGAAGTTATCAAAGCAGACTTGAAAAAACCAGGTGATATGGATCTGGTAGATAAGGTCAAGCAAGATTTTAAAGCATCAAACTCTAATATTTCAGAAGACGAAATTAAATCTAAGCTTGATGAATTCTTTGAAAAAGCAAAAGTTGATTTTCAATAAAGGGTAATGACGCTTCTAATTACAATCATACCTTCCATAGCAATATTATTATATTTCATTTTTTCAGATAAATTTAGAGAACCTAGAAAAATTATAATTATAACTTTTTTATTTGGAATATTAATAACAATCCCAGCAGGATATTTAAATGATTATATATTAGAAGTTTTTTCAAATAAAAATAAAATTAATAATGCTCTGCTCGGAGGCTTCTTTGCAGGAGGACTAGTTGAAGAAACTTTAAAATTTTTAGTTTTATATTTATATGTTTTAAAAGAAAAAGCATTTAATGAACCTATGGATGCTATTGTGTACGGGGTAGTAGTGTCACTAGGATTTGCAACTTTAGAAAATTATGACTACGTCTTCCGATTAGCTGAGCAGTACAAAATGCAACCAATGGATTTGGCATTAACAAGAGCCTTCACAGCTGTACCAATGCATGCTCTTTGTGGAGTGATAATGGGTTTTTATTTTGGAATGTATGCATTTGTATCTGGAGGTAAAAATTTAGGTTTAGCTTTAATTGTGCCTTATATATTTCACGGTACGTATAATTTTTTATGTTATTTTCCTCCATATTATATATTTGTAGTTTTTATACTTTTAGTATTTAGTTATTTCTTACATAAAAACGTAAAGGAAACACAAAAAATAAAAAAAAGAGAGCATGAAGAAAAAATTATTTAGCTTAACGATAATTGTTTATCTAAGTTTAATCTCCTTTTCTTTTGCAGAACAATTCTGGTCAAATATAAAAGACGGATCAACAAATACTCAATTTTATATTGATAAACTAAAAGGAAAAAAAATTAATTCAATAGAAGGTATCTGGTTTGAAGAAGATTTAGGAACAGTTGCAATTTTTAGAGATAAAATTGATCAAGATATTTTCAAACTTTATATAGTTCAAGGGCAAGGAACTGCAAAAAAATATAGCGGAACATGGGAAGCAACTTACTTTTACAGGGGAGGTGGTCAGTATGATTTTTTTTCAAGAATTTGGTACACCTATAAAGATTATGAAACTAAAACAGGTACAGCAAACTTATATAGTTCTAGTAATTCATTTAACTCAGTTTTTAAAGATTACGAGCTTGGCATCCAGTCGTTTACTAGAATTTGGCCCGCAGATATAGTTACTTATAATGCACAGTTTAATAAACCAAAAAAAGAAGTAAAAAAGAAAATCAAAGTCCCATCAAAGAAAAAAATAGAATATAAAGATTATTGGTGGGTAGTAGTCTTACTAGCCTTAGGGACATTTTTTCTTTACACAATGACTGTAAAAAAACCAAAAATCAATTTTATGAAAAAAAAGAAATCTAAACAGAGAGGACGTATAGCAAAATACTGGGCTGGTGATGACTCGTTAGCTTTTAGTTTTTGGGGTGTGAGTACAGTTGGAATTATTATTTTTCAAATTCCTAATTTTATTCTATTAAGCAAAGGAGATGCATATTTTGACACTATGTCCGGAGCCTCACTTTTGGCATACAGTGTTTATTTAATTTTCTTCTTTATTTATTTGGTTATTGCTTATGTTGGGTGTTGGAGAAGTGCTGGTAAATACATTTCAATGAAACTTAAAAAAAAACAATCTGCAATATGGGGATATACTACTTATGTGCTAATTGTACTCTCATTCATTAGGTTAGTACTCAGAGTTATTAAAGGAATTTAAACTTTATTAAAATTAAGTAAAATTATTTTAAATAATATCAAAAGAAATAAGAGTGTTAAAATCTGCGATATAATACTTGTCAAGATGTAGTAGTTTTTAAAAGCGTTTTTATTCTTAATTTCTCTAATTATAACGTATGAGTCTAAATATTTTTCTTCAATTAATTCTTCCAATTTATTATCT